>NZ_JBWLKL010000054.1:35900-39518 GCF_059026065.1 Streptomyces sp. A18
GACGGGCGACGGGCGACGGGCGACGGGCGACGGGCGACGGGCGACGGGCGACGGGCGACGGGCGACGGGCGACGGGCCGAGCGGTTCTGTTCGCGGCTCGGTCAGCGGTCGCCCTGTATCGCCTGCTCGACGTTCTTCCCATTTTCTCTGGTGACGCCCGGATCACCCGCCTGTTCACCCTCGTCCCTGGCTCCGACTTCGGAGTCGACGCACTCTCAGCGGTCGACGCACTCGGGGGCCGCACGGTGCCGTGGAGCGAAGCGTGCAGTCGCTCGTACGACCTGATCGTCACCGCGAGCCCGAAGGGCGACCTGAGCCTGCTACGCGGGCCGCACGTCCTCGTCCCCCACGGGGCGGGTTTCAACAAGTCCATCCCGGGCGAGGGTTCGGCCGACTCGGCGTCGGGACTGGATCCGGCGTATCTGCGGCCGACCCACGACCGCGCTCCGACAGCACTGCACGCCTTGGCCCACCCCGATCAGGTCGTCAGGCTGGCCGCCGCAGATCCGCGGGCCGCCCGGCGTGCGAAGGTGATCGGCGATCTCACTCTGGAACGCGTCCTCGCCTCGACGTCCTTGCGTGAGCGCTACCGTGCGGCATTGGGCACCGGGGCCCGTGAGCTGCTGATCCTGGTCTCCACCTGGGGCCCCGAGTCCCTCATCCGCCGGCACCCCGGGCTCCCCGCCCAGCTTGCGGCCCAACTCCCGCACGACGAATATCAGTTGGCGCTCGTGGTTCATCCCAATGAGCGCAGCCTGATAGGGACGCACGAGCTGGCTGAACGCCTGGCGCCGGCACTCGACGCGGGGATGGTTCTGCCAGATCCGTACGAGGAGTGGGCCTCGGTCCTGATTGCCGCGGACACCCTGGTCACCGACCACGGATCGGCCACCTTGTACTACTGCGCTGTCCAGGACCGTCCAGTGGTGAGCGTTCACCCGGGCGGCGGGGAACTGATCCCCGGCAGTCCGATGGGCGTGCTCCTCGACCAGGTACCGCAGCTGGAACGAGCCGAGGACGTCGCCGCCGCACTGCGGGACTATCGGCCGGGTGCTGGGCGCGCCGCCGCTCAGAACGCGTTCGCGCCTCCCGGCGACGCCGTGCAGCGCCTGCGAACCGAGGTCTACGCCTTGCTCGGCCTTGCTCCGCCCGCCTACGACGCCACCCCCCGACTGCTGCCCTCCCCCGCGCCCGCGACACGTGTCCCCGCAGCGTTCGATGTCCATGTGGAGACCCGTGAGGCTGGTGTCCGGATCACCCGGCACCCGGCCGGAACGGGGCCGCCCGGCCATCACCTGGCCGTGGAGCACGGCGCTGCTGCGGAACAACTCGTTCGCTCCGCAGGCTTGTTGTACCGTCGGCCGCTCCCGGGGTCCACGGAACCAGCCGACCTGGCCTGGACCGCCGACGGGTGGGCCCGGCATACCTTGTCCACCTACCCGGGCTGCCGTTCGGCCGGGGCGTTGCTGCCTGCTGGTGGGTGCCTGCTCAGAGTCCGCGGTCATGAACAGATGTATGCCGTCCATATCGAGCCCCGGTCCGAAGCCGGCCGTATAGCACGACTCGACCCGGCCGTCGCACTCTCAGCCGTGCACGCCCGGCTGGTCTCCCCCCAGCCCGCTCTCGACAGCCACACCGTGATCAACTGCCTTATCGGGGAGCGGACTTTCCGCGTCGTCCTCCGCCCGGCCACGAACACCGAAAGCGCGCAGGCGATCTAGACCAGGCCGTTGCGCTGCCGGAAGGTCCGGGCTGCTGCGCGGTGCTCCTCAGCCTCCGTCAAATGCCCTTCGTCTGCGTCCAGTTCGGCAAGGGCGTCGTGGACGCGTGCCAGATCGAAGCCCGAACGCCGCTTGTCGGCCTGCCCGAGCGACTGCCGGTAAAGAGCACGGGCCTCGCCCCTCCGGCCCAGGCGGTGCAGGACACCGGCGAGGGCGAAAGCGGAGCGTCCGACCAGCCTCTCGCGCCCTTTCTCCACGAACCCGGCGTGCGCCTCGGACAGCAGGCGATGCGCTGTCTCCAGGTCGTCCACCTTCGCGCTCGCCTCTCCCATCCGGTAGGTCTGGAGCAGGACGCCGTAGGAGTTGGGAATCGCCCGGTGAATGTCGCGGGAGACTGCGAAGTCGGCAAATGCGGCATTCCACTCGCCTCGTGCACCTTTGAGCATGCCGCGATGCTCGATGGCCGAGGCGGCGAGCTTGCGGTCCCGTTCGGAATCCCCCAGCAGTTCAAGGGCGGACATCGCCCTGTCGATCTGCTCCTGGGCCTCGCTCAGCCTCTCCGACTCCCACAGCGGCCTGGCCAGCTGGCACCGCGTGCGCACCAGCCAGCCGGCGTCACCCCCGTGTCGGACTGCCGCGTCGACGGCACGCCGGAACACCTCGATGACCTCGGACTGGTGGGGATGGTCCAAAGCATGCGTCCACACAGGCTCGGACAGGGCCACGGCCTCGGTATCCATTCCACGGCCGTGGGCCAGACGCGAGCACGCGAACAGCACATGCCGTTCCTCGTCCAGCCAGAGAGCCGCACGTGCGGCGCGTTCAGCCCTGACTTCGTCGTCCACAACCGCTTCCGGATCGTCCAGCGCAACATCCGGTCCACCTGGAACAGGATCGAAACGATCCACGACGATCAGCCGGCGGCCAGCGGCGAACCGGTCGGCCATCTGGGCCTGACGGACGAACCAGCGCAGCAGCCGCGTCTGCGCCTCGCCCACCTCGCCCTCCGCAGCCTCCCGGCGGGACCACCGCAGGGCGTGCGCGCGCAGCGGTCCCGGCAGCCTCATCTGGCCGGCCTCCGTCAGCGACAGCAGACGCAGGTCCAGAAACCCGGTCCGGTCCAGCTCTTCCAGGGCGTCCTGGCAGGTCTCCTGCCCCAGCCCCGACAGCGCGGTGGCGGAGTGAAGCGTGAATGTCTCCCCGGGGTGGTGCGCCAGCAACCGGTAGAGGAGGGCCGCCGGGCGGGACAGCTCGGCATGGGCCCTGTCCCAGATCTGCTCTACACCGGACACGCCCTTCCCCTTCAACTCGGCCTGGAGATCGGCGAGGAGCCGGGAGAGCGGGCGCAGCCGGTGCGTGCGCACCCACCGGCCCGCCACGTGGAGCGCCGCAGGAAGACCGTCGCACAACCGGATCACCGCCCGCGCCGCCTCAGGGTCCGCGGCCAGCCGATGGTCACGCACGATCAACCCCAACAACTCCGTCGCCGCCCGCTCCTCCAACGGCGGCAGCACCAGGTCCACCGCAGCACCCACTTCAAAGTCATGAAGCGGCCCGTGGCTCGTGACGATCACCACGCTGTCGCCCGACGCCGGAAGCAGCGAGACAACCTCCGAGGCGTAACGGGCGTTATCGAGCAAGAGGACTAGTTTCGCGCCAGAAGTCCTGTTCCAGTACTGCGCACACCGAGCCGCGTACTGAGCCTTCACCTGATCCGGCATCACGTCGAGCGAAACCAGCAACTGGGCGAGCACATCACCGGGGTCCAGCACGCCGTCCACCCGGAAATCATCCAGGTCGACGGAAAACACACCATCCGTTAAGGGATAGCGATCGCCTAGCGTACGGGCGATCAGGACAGCCAACTCCGTCTTCCCCAGACCGCCAGGCCCGCTCA
>NZ_JBWLKL010000055.1:0-39101 GCF_059026065.1 Streptomyces sp. A18
TCATAGCCGACCTTCGCCATCGCCCGCTTGGAGAACTCATCCGTGTTCACGATGATCTCCGCACCCCGCGGCACATCAGCGATGTTCGCCTTCAACGCCGCCGGATTCATCGCCACCAGAACGTTCGGCGCGTCACCCGGCGTCAGGATGTCGTGATCCGCGAAATGCAACTGAAAGGAGGAGACGCCCGGCAGCGTCCCGGCAGGCGCCCGGATCTCCGCCGGGAAATTCGGCAGAGTCGACAGGTCGTTCCCGAAGGACGCCGTCTCCGAAGTGAACCGCTCACCGGTGAGCTGCATACCGTCACCCGAGTCACCCGCAAAGCGAATGACCGCCCGGTCCAGACAGCGCACCGGCGTGCTCGGAACGGTGCTGGTGTCGGTGCTGGTGTCGGTGTCCGGTGCTTCGGCGGTGGTCATCGCTCTCCGATCGTCGTGGTCCGTGCGCACGTCAGCCGGTCCGCTCGGCGGGAAAGCCGTGGGCCCGGGACACGAGCACCACGAGCAGTACCGGGACCATCAGGAGGAGCACGCTCCACGGGAACGAGGTCGTGCCGAAGGCGCCTAGGAGGACGCCACCGGCGACTCCGCCGCCGGCCATCGCCAGGTTCCACAGCGTGACGAGCATGGCCTGGACGGCGTCGGCCGCGTGCTCACCGCCCGCGTCGCCCGCCGCCGTCTGCAGAAGCGTGGGCACGCCGCCCCAGCCGAGGCCCCACAGGATCACGGCGGCGTAGACGAGGGGCGGGCTGTCGGCCCAGGCCGCGAGCAACGCGGCGGCGGCGCCCACGAGGAGGGTGCTGGCCACGGTGAGGGCGCGCAGGCGGCGGTGGATGAGGGCGCCGACGATCCAGATGCTGAGGAGGGAGGCGGCTCCGAAGGCCAGCAGGACCAGGTCGGTGGAGCGGCCCATGCCGATGTGCTCGAGGAAGGTGGCGACGTAGGTGTAGAGGATCGTGTGGGCGAGGACGAAGACGAGGGTGACCACGAGGACGGGCAGCACGCCCGGTACGGACAGGGCGGACATCATGCGTGTCTTGGCCCCGGTGCGGCGTCCCGGGTAGTCGGGGACGACGGCGATGACCCAGGCCAGGAGCAGCACGGTCAGGACCGTCATCGTCCAGAAGGCGATCTGCCAGCTGAAGGCCTTGCCGATGTACGTGCCCGCGGGCACCCCGAGGGAGAGGGCGACAGGGATGCCGGCCATGGCGATGGCCATGGCCTTGCCCTTGAGGTGCGGGGGTGCCATGCGGCGGGCGTAGCCGGCGAGCAGCGCCCAGGCGACACCGGCGGCGACACCGGCGAGGAAGCGGGCAGCCATCGTCAGCGGGTAGTTGACGGACACCGCGGTGACGGTGTTGGCGACGGCGAAGAGGCCCATGGAGGTGAGCAGCAGCTTCTTGCGGCGCCAGGCGGCGGTGGCGGCGGTCAGCGGGATCGCGGTGAGGGCGGTGCCGAGGGCGTAGACGGTGACGGTCTGCCCTGCGGCGGACTCGCTGACGCCGAGGTCCGCGCTCATGGCGGGGAGCACGCCTGCCGGGAGGGTCTCGGTGAGGCTGGTGATGAACACGGCGGTCGCCAGGGCGAGGAGCGCCGAGACCGGCAGTCGCCCGGACGCTGGCCGGTCGCCGACGGCGAGCGGAGTGGTGTCAGTGGTCATGCCGTGGTCACTCAACCTTCGTGTGTGTGGGCCGCGCTGCGGCGTCCGTTGTGGCCCTCGAGGAGGCTGCGCAGCCGCCTGCGGCCGCGGTGCAGCCGGGAGTTGACGGTTCCTGCGGGAATGCCGCAGAAGCTGGCGATCTCCTCGTAGGGCAGGCCCTCGATGTCGGCGAGGTAGACGACGGTCCTGAAGTCGTCGGGGATCGAGCGCATCGCCTGACAGACGGCCGCGTCGGGGATCCATTTCATGACCTGGGCCTCGGCCGACGGGAGTCCGCCCGAGCTGTGGGACGCGGCGTTCACGAGCTGCCAGTCGGCGATCTCGGAGGTGGGCGCGCAGCGCGGCTCCAGCTGCTTCTTGCGGTACGTCGTCAGGTGGATGTTGAGCAGGATCCTGGCCAGCCAGGCCTTGAGGTTGGTGCCGGGGCGGAACTGGTGGAAGCTGCGGAAGGCGCGGGTGTACGCCTCTTGGACCAGGTCTTCCGCGTCTGCCGGATGCCTCGTCAGCCTCAGGGCCTGGGCGTGCAGTTGGGGCTCGAAGGCGAGGGCGTCCCGTGCGAATCGCGCGGAGCGCTGCTCGGCCGTCTCGGTGGCGGGGGCTGTGGTCATGTCCGTCATCAGGTTCGGCTCCGGTGGTCAGGCCGGGCGGCGGAAGTTGGGCGGGCGGTGGGGGGCTCGCGCCCTCGCCGTCGGCCCGTTCGGGAAGTTATGTGCGGCCGAACGCAAGGAGTACGCCGCAGCACCGAGGTTACATATCAACTGTTCTGTTTTTGTCGGCCGGGCGGCGGGTCCGCGGCGACAATGGCAAGTGCCGGGAATGCGCCGTGAGTTCGCGGCGCGCCGCACCGTCACAGGACCGAGCGGGAGCTCGCCGCGCTGCCGGGTACGGCCCCGGCCGCACCCACGGTGTCCACCGTGCCCACAGAACCCACCGCACCCGCCCGGCCCTCCTGCGCCCGCCCCGTCAGGCGCGCGGGTTCGCGGCCGCAGCCGATGCGGTAGCCGACGCCCCGTACGGTCACGATCCACTCGCTGGCGCCGAGCTTGGCGCGCAGACTGCTGACGTGGGTGTCGACGGTGCGGCTCGACTCGGTGGCGTCGCGCTCCCAGATCTTCACCATGAGCTCCTTGCGCGACACGACCTTCTCCGGGTGCGTGGCCAGCGTGTAGAGCAGGTCGAACTCCTTGGCCGTGGCGTCTATCAGGCGGCCGTCCAGGCATATCTCGCGGGATCTGCCGTCTATGTACAGCGGGTGCAGCGCGATCGAGCAAGGGCCTTCCTGCCAGGGGTAGGCGCGGCGCACCAACGCCTCAATCCGGGCGAGCACTTCACGCGACCCGCAGGACTTGACCACGCAGTCGTCCGCTCCGGCCTGTAGCGCGAGCACCCGGTCGAGCTCGGTGTCGCGGCCGGTGAACGAGATGATGGGAGTGCTGCTCCCGGCCCTGATGGCCTGACAGACCTGGAGGCCGTCGACGTCGGGCAGGTCCAGGTCGAGCAGGACCAGATCGGCGTTCTCGTACAGACGCAGCGCCTCCGTGCCGGAGTCGACACCGACGGCCTCGTACCCCTGCCGTCGCAGCACACGGGCAGTGGATTCGGCCCGCGCGGCAGACGCTTCGACCACAAGTACCTTCATCATCGCTTCCTCGCGTGGTGGCTGGGCCGGTCCGCGGGCCGGTGCATGTCAGGCACTCATGTCGAACGCGCCGCCGCCGTTCTCCACGGCGGAGCTCAGACGGCTGTACGCGTATGCGGCCGAGGCCAGGGTCATGTGGTGGTGCCAGCCGGGGAACGAGCGACCTTCGAAGTCGAGCAGCCCGAAGTCCCGTCCCAGGGAGTCGATCGCGGCCGCTGTCCCGGACTGCAGCCGGGTCAGGCCGACCAGGTGGTCGATGCCGTGCCCGGCCAGATTGGTGATCCACACCCGGGGCGGTACGGCCGCGCCGGGTCGCCACTCGGTGAAGAGGCGGTAGGGGTGGCCCATGCCGGGCAGCCGCACCGCCTGGGACAGAAACTGCACCGGGCGGCGCTGCGGCTTCGCGACGGCGTGGCGCTGCTGTGCGCCGCTCCTGCTGATGAACTCCTTGGCGACACGGGCCTGCTGGCCGGCTTCGGCGGTCGCTCCGCGCGCCGCGGACGACCGGGCCGTGCCGCCGACGACCGGAAGCGCGGCGGGCACAGCCACGACGAACTCGTGCCCCCTCCTGCTCAGACCGTGCAGGAGCGCCTCGACGTCGGCGCACTCGCTCATGTCCGCCACGACCGGCAGGCGGGGCCGCGAGGTGCGCGAGGCCATGGTGTCCACGAGGTTGAGCACCTGCGCCCACATGGGGCGGCAGCCGAGGGAGTCGGGGATACGGGCGCGCGCCCGCAAGCCGGAGTCCTCCGTCCATGTCTCCGGCAGCAGCAGGCGCCAGTCGACAGGGATGGCCTCGGCGTCGGAGGACACGAAGACGCCGGTGCCGACCTGGCAGTTGATGGTCCGGCCGGCGGCGGGCACGAAGCGGCGGTGTACTCCGCAGGAGAAGTCGCCCCGCTTGGGCAGGATGGCGTTGCCGATCGTCCAGGCACGCGGCTTCGTGTGCCTTTCGGCCAAGCGCGTCAGCTCCCGCCGGGCCGGCGCCCACTCCCAGGGGCTGGAGTTGACGAACTGCTGCAGGGACAGGGCGGCCGTGGGGGATCCGGAGACCGCGGCCGCGAGGCGGCGCACCGACTTCCGGCCCGGCGTGGTCAGCAGCGCCTGCAGATAAGCCTCGGCCCACCTGCGCTGATCCGATCGCACCATATGTCCGAAGATCACCTGTGCAAAGGATGACACCGGCACACCGGAAGCCGGCTCCATCGTGCTAGGTCCGTGATGCTCCGCCATTTCCGCCTTCCCTCCCGGACGCCGTCCTCGACCGCCCTTGGCATGACGGCCTTCCATACAATAACGAACGATCGCTTTGTTTTTCCGAGACGAGTTCAACTTGTCCAAGTCCCGCCCCTGCGTTGCCGCTTGCTATTTGCCAACGTGATGTCGAGAGCTCCGTCGGGCCGCGACGGAGCAAAGCCGGATGCACTATCGCAAGTTGCCCTTGCACAACCGGACGCTAGGCCTCAACACTCATCAAGCCAGCAACAACAGCTGACGGAGGGGCATATCGCACACATGGGCTCAACTGCGCCATTCTGGCCATAACTTCCCTACGCCTTGGCTAGAATTTACTCTCGCAATGGACATGGATTACCGCGCTGACACAATGATGGCCAGGGACGTGCCGTGCCGGTCGATGGGTTGCCCGAGGGCAAACACACGCCCGGCTGCGCTCGTTCCGCGCCGCGGGCCCAGCGCTGAGCCACGGCAGCCACTCGGGCCTCGCAAGCCCGGGCCTCACCCACCAGTGGGTGCTTATCCGAAAGACAGCACATGGTGAAACAAGAGAGAGCGGCCCGCACGCGAGAAGCGCTGGTCCAGGCGGCCGCAGCCGCCTTCGACTGCGTCGGTTACGAAGCGACGTCCCTCGCGCAGGTCAGCAAGGCGGCCGGCATATCCATGGGAGCCCTGACCTTCCACTTCCCCACGAAGAACCAGCTCGCGTCCGCCGTGCAGGTGCGCGGCGCCCGCGTCACGCGAACGGTGGCGGAGACGGTCGCCGGTGAGCATGCCCGGCCCCTGCAATCCGTGATCGACCTGACGCTCGAGGTGGCGCGACTCCTCGACGAGGACATCGTCGTCCGGGCGGCGGCCCGGCTCACCCGCGAGCGTCCCGATCACGGCAGCTCCTGGCCCGCCGTCTGGCTGCCCATGGTCGAGTCGCTGCTCGACGAGGCGGCGGAGCGGGAACTGCGGCCGGGCGTCGACACGCAGACGGTCCTCACCCTGACCGCCCACCTGATGACGGGCACGGAGACCTATGTGCGCCACTGCGCCTGCGCGCCGGAAGAGCAGGAGAGCGCGAAGGACCAGCTGAGCCGCGTCTGGCAGCTGGTTCTGCCGGGCATCTCGCGGGGGTCGTATCCGCCGCCCTGACACCGAGGCGGCTGCAGGGACGGCCGGACTCAGAGGAACGCCGAACCCGGCATCGGGGCCAGTGAATCGACCGTCATCGTCCGGATCAGCGGCACCCCGTCCTCCACGGCCACGCTCAGGGTCTGGGCGACGTCGTATCCGATACGACGGCTGGCCGGGCCTGGCGGACTCCACTGCGTGGCCTGCCAGTTGAGCCGGACACCGACCTCGGCGCTCGGCCCGCCGGACAGCCGGACATCCACCGCGGACAGAGCGCGCCGCTCGTCGAAGAACCGGTGCGTGACCTCCTCGTACCAGGTCCGGAAGCCGTCGAGTTCGGTGTACGTGCCCTCACGCTGATGCAGCGTGAGGCCAACGGACGCGAGGTACGACTGGATCTTCTCCACCGGCTCGTGGCGGTCGAGAGCCGCGTACCAGGACTCGACCAGCTGGCGCACGGCGGTCTCGGTGATCGTCTGCAGCGGGCGCCGCGGGTCCTGTTCGGGGTCGGTCAGGGCCGCGGCCGCGCGCTCCAGACGGCGCAGGAGCGGATGCGCCTCGAAGCCGTCACAGCGCACCCCGACATGGCGCAGCGCCCACCAGGCGCCGGCCAGGTTGGAGGTCAGCAGCACCCGGTCGGAGCCGACGGCCAGTTCACCCACGGCCGCCAGGGTCGCCATGCCCGTGCCGGTGAACAGCAGAGCGGTGTCGGCCGGGAATTCCCGGTCGCGCACCTGGTCGAGTATGGCCTCCGTCGTCACTCGGTACGGGTCGTACAGATCGTCACCCGCGGGGACGATCACGACCTCGTCGACCTTGAGGCCCGCGGCCTCCCAGAACGCCTTCGAGGTCTCGGTCAGCCAGGGCTCGTAGGGGGAGACGAGCGTGAGCCGGTGGAGGCCGAGCGTCTCGCACGCGGCGAGGATGGCCTGCGTGGAGGAGACCACCGCATAGCCGACCCGGGCGCTGAGCTCCTCGCAGAACGCGCGGTCGCCGTCCGGCTCAAGGAGATAGTGGGAGGCGCTGCAGGCGACGACAGCGGCGTCGATGCGCATTCCGCAGAATGCGCCCAGAGCGTCGGGAAGAGCTTCGTTCCACGCTTCCAGGGTTTCCCTGAGTCCCTTTCCCTGCACGCCCGGGAAACGGGACGTGTAGACGTTCATCCGGGCGCCGAGCAACCGGTGGAACTCAGGCTCCGCCGTGGGGTTTTCCGGGGGAACTATCACTCCGAGCCGCGGCACCTCGATCAGATTCATGCAGGACGCCCCCTGTCTGTTTCGGTCGGACTTCAACATTTTTATTACTCGCCACTCTACGGCAGAACTCCCCCGGACCGGACGGCTGTTCACGCGAATGGCAGCCCTTCTGACCTGCCTTTCTTCTCCTTGAATTACTTCACTTCGACTTCACAAAACTTGACACTGACCGCACAGTAACGCCTTGACGCTTCTCCCCCTGAAAGATGAGCCTTGAAAGGAGAGTTCGCAGCTCCGTCGCACGACCCACCGGCCATTCACCCATTCTTCCCGGAACGACCCAGCCACATGCGGGTCCTGGAAAATCGCGCGGCGATGAGCGGGTTCGGCAGAAGGAGGCTTACGTAATGGCGGTATCAGAGAACGACGGCGATGGGCCCGCACGGCCGCTGCCCCACATATCGGACGCGACCCTGCGGGACTCCGCGCACATGGCCGGGGTCGAGTTCGACGCCGGTGACGCCGCGGTGATCTCCGATCTGCTGGTGAAGTCGGGCGTCGAGCTGGTCGAGGTCGGCATGATCTCCGGCACGTCGTGCAAGGACACCGGGCTCATCGAGGCCGTGCACGAGACGGTGGGGCCCGAACGCAGCCTGAGCCTGGTCGTGGTGCGCCACCGTCAGCAGGCGCAGGAGGCGCTGGACGAGGCGGTCCGTCTTGGCGTCAGGTCGGTGATGTTCTCCATTCCGACGTCCGAGGCGCACGCCCAGCTGAAACTGGGCTCGCCGAGCGCCATGTACCTGACCGCGGTGGCGCGCGCCGTCATCGAGATGGCCAAGGACCGCGGCCTGCACGTCACGTTCAGCGGCGAGGACGGGGCCCGTACGCCCAAGGAGCGTCTGGTCCCCTATGTGGAGGCCGGATTCGCCGCCGGCGCCGACCGGTTCCGTCTCGCCGAGACCGTCGCCCATCTGTCGCCCTGGGAGATGGAGGAGCAGATCGGGCACCTCACCGCGATCGACGGCGCCCAGATCGAGATCCACTCGCACAACATGCTGGGCATGGCCGTGGCCAACTCCCTCGCCGCCTACCGGGCGGGCGCGGAGTGGATCTCGTGCACCGTGGCGGGCATCGGCGAGCGCGGCGGCAACGCGCCCCTGGCCGAGCTGCTCACCTCGCTGCGGGTCCTGTACGGCGACGAGCGCTTCGACCTGTCCCACCTCACCGAGCTCTCGCGTGCGGCGCTCAAGGGGTCAGGGCTCGGCGAGGCCTTCCAGTCGGGTCCGACCACCGAGCACTCCTTCGCCTACGAACTGCCCGGGCAGCTCACGCACCCGGACGCCTACGAGACGCTGCCGCCCGAGGTGGTCGGCAACTCCCGTGAACTGCGGGTGCGTTCACGTCTCACGCCCGCACTCGTGAACTGGGCGCTCGCCGACGAAGGCGGCCTCGACATCGACACGGAAGCCTTCACCGGGTGGCTCGCCGCCCGGCAGGAGAAGCAGGGGCGGCCACTGCTCGACCGGAGCGCCATCCGCAAGCTCGCCGTCGACTTCGCCTCGTGCTGAGCCACACCCGCGGGTGCCCGACGAGCCGTCCCACGAGCCCGTCCCACCGAGTACGAACCACACCAACGGAGAAGAAGATGACCACCGCTGCCACGCTCACCGGCGTCTGCCCCGAGTGCGAGACCGACCTCACCACCCCGCCGATGGTCGACGGCGAAACCCTGTCCTGCCCGGAGTGCATGCTCACCCTCCGCGTCGAGGACGTGGCCGACGGGACCCTCTCGCTGCAGATGGTCGAAGTGCAGCTGCGCGACTGGGGCCAGTGACCACCCACGCGTAGAGGAGACCACTTCATGGGCGGCAAAGTTGCCATCGTCTCGGACCGGGTCGGCTGGGAGGAACGCCTCCTGATCAAGTCTGCCCCCGAGCTCGGCCTCCAGGTCGAGTGGGCCAACGACGAATCCCTGTGCCTCGGGCACGCTGACGCTCCATCGATCAACGCGTACGACGCCGTTCTGATCCGCAGCCGCAGCTACACCCGGGGCGGGCTGCTCGCCACCCTCGCCGAGTCCGCGGGCATTGCCGCGCTGAACTCGGCTCGGGCCATCCACGCCTGTGAGAACAAGCTCCAGCTGCGCGCCGTGCTGCGCGAGGCGGGCGTCCCGGTCACGGACTTCCGGCTTGTGCTCTCCCGCCGTGACTTCGAGCGGGCCCTGGACGAGCTGCGGGTCCCGGTCGTGCTCAAGCCGGTCTTCGGCGGCATGGGCAAGCGGGTCACGCTGATCCGCGACGCCGACACGGCCCAGTCCGTGTACGACTACGTCGAGGACCTCGGGCACGGCTTCGAGCAGGCCTGCCTGGTGGAGCCGTACCTGGACGGCGGCAGATCGGTGCGCTGCTTCGTCGTCGGCCGCGAGCTGATCGCCGCCGCCGAGTTCGAGAGCGCGGGGGGCGACTGGCGCAGCAACGCGGCGCTCGGCAGCCAGAGCCGCGCGCTCGCCCACGATCCCGAGGTCGTGAAGGCCGTGGACGGGGTGGTGGACCGGCTGGGAGCCGGGATCTACGGGATCGACCTGTTCCGCACCCCGCGGGGCCCGGTCGTCAACGAGGTCAACCACGCGCCGGCGTTCAAGGCGGTCGCCTCGGCGACCGGCGTGGACGTCCCGGCCTCCATCGTCCGCTATGTGCAGGAGACCCTCGCATGATCCGTGTGGGAATAGTCGGCGCGTCGGGGCTCGCCGGCGGCGAGCTGATGCGGCTCGTCATCCAGCACCCCGAGCTCCAACTGACCTTCCTGGGCGGGTCCTCGAACATCGGGCGGCGTCCGGCCGAACTGCACCCGGGACTCCGCATCGACCTGGGCCTGGCCGTCGAGCCCGTCACCGAGGACGTGGCGGACCGCTGTGACGTGGTGTTCCTCGCGACGCCGGCCCCGGTCTCGGCCGAGCTGTCCGCGCTGCTCGCCGACCGGGTCGGCTGTGTGATCGACCTGAGCGGCGCCTTCCGTATCCGCACCCCCGAGGTGCACGATCGCTGGTATCCGAAGGTGACGCGCTCCACCGAGCTCGCCGACCGCTTCGTGTACGGCGTGCCGGAGCTGATCGGGGACCAGCTGGCCGACGCGGCGCTGATCTCGCTGCCCGGCTGCTACGCGACCGCCATCACCCTGGGGCTCGCGCCGCTGGTCTCGCTCGGGCTGCACCTCAAGACCGTGCTCGTGGACGGCAAGTCGGGCTCCAGCGGCGGCGGTCTGCAGCTGCGCACCGCCGACCTGCACCCGCTGCGCAACGGCGCGATCACCCCGTACGCCCCGACCGGGCACCGGCACGCGGCGGAGGTCTCGGACTTCCTGGAGCGCTCCAAGCCGGGGCATGTCGGCTCGCTGACGATGTCGGCGTACGGCGTCTCGCAGGTACGCGGACTGCTCGCCAGCACCTATGTGTTCACCGATGACGTGGTGGACGCCCGTGAACTGCAGCGCGCCTATCTGCGGTTCTACAAGGAGCACCGGTTCGTGCGGGTGCGGCGGCACACGGAGACGCTGATCCCCGTGCCCGACCCGCAGGCGGTGCTCGGCTCCAACTTCTGCGATGTGACGGTGCTTCCCGACACCGAAGGGGAACGCATCGTCGTGCTCGCCGCCCTCGACAACCTCGTGAAGGGCTCGGCGGGCCAGGCGGTCCAGGCGCTCAACCTGCGTTTCGGGCTGCCGGAGGAGACGGGTCTGGGCATGCAGCCGGTGATGCCGGCATGACGACGCTCATGGAGATCCGGACGCAGACACAGAGGGGTACGGCCACGGACACGCACATTCCGACCGTGGTCAAGCTCGGCGGCAGCTGCCTGGACGACATGGCAGAGGCCTGGTGGGACGACCTGGTCGCGCACGGCCTTGAGCGCCCCCTGGTCTTGGTGCACGGCTGGTCCAAGCCGCTCAAGGCCCTCGATCCGCGCTACGCGGAGCCGTCGGCGATTCTGCGGGACCGGTACGGCAACCAGAGCCGGTGGACGACTCCCGAGGTGATCGCCGACATCAAGACGGTCAGCGCCCGGCTCGGCGAGGACGTGCTCCGGCGGCTCGAACGGCGCGGTCTGACGGCGGAACGCGTCGTGGGCAGCGACGGTCTGGTGCAGGCGGGCGAGGGCGAGCGGTGGTGGTGGCGCGGCAAGGAACTGGTGGAGCTGGACAACCTCGTCGGCCCCATCACCACGGTGGACCCAGGGCAGTTGGCGAACCTGCGGCCCGGACACTGCTGCCTCGTCACCCCGCTGGCTCGCAACGCCGCGGGCCAGGAGGTGAACACCGACGCCGACCGGGCCGCCGCCGCTGTCGCCGCGGCCGCCGCGGCCACGGCCCTGACCCTGGTCACGGATGTACCGCATCTGCTGATCGACGGTGCTCCGGTACGGCAGATCTGCGCGGCGGAGGCCGCCAGGTTCCGGGACCGCGGTGCCACGGGCGGGATGCGCAAGAAGCTGCGGGCGGCGGGCGAGGCCCTGGACCGCGGGGTGGGCCGGGTGCACATCGGCAGCGCGCCGGTGTCCCACATGCTCGCCCGGCGCACCGGCACCGTCATCACTCGCGAGCGCACCGACACCGTCACCACCCGGGCCTGAACCGGGACCGTCGAGAGGAGCGAACTCGTGGCGACGCCCAGGGTTCTAGTGGTGAACAACGGGACGCTGTCCCTCAAGCAGTTGCGCAAGCGGTTCGAGGACCTGGGCTCGCAGACCGACACGGTCGACGCGGCCTCGGTGCCGGCGAGCATCGGCTCCCGCTACCAGGCGATCGTGCTGAGCGGAACGAAGGTGCGCGCGTACGACAGCGAGTTCTACGAGCCGCTCGTCGGCCTCGTGGCGACGGCGGGCGTGCCGGTCCTCGGCATCTGCGGCGGCATGCAGATCATCGCCGTCGCGCACGGCGGCCGCCTCGCGGAGGGGCCGCAGCGGGTCGGCGGCCACGAGGCGCAGGTCGACACGGAGGATCCGCTGTTCTCGTACGTGAAACCGGCCGTGTCGCTCTTTCAGCGGCACACCCTCTATCTGCGGGATGCTCCCGCGGGCTTCCGCACGATCGGGCGTTCCGCGCTCGCGCCGGTGGAGTTCCTGCGCTCGGACGACGGCCGGATCTACGGCGCACAGGCTCATCTGGAGTTCCGCAAGGACGGCGCGGACATCCTGCGCGGCTTCGCGGACCTGTACCGGTGAGCGCGGCGCGGCCGGCGCCCCGCTCCCCCATCGGCATGGCTCAACCCCGTATCGAGATGGATCAAGAGGTCCCCTGGCAATGAGCGTTCTGACCGAAAACCCCGCCGACGTGCGGACGTCCCGTGCCGACGCGGCCCAAGGGACTCAAGATCCCACGTTCACGGTGTCGTTGAACGGCAGCGGCGGACCTCTCAAGGGGTGGGTGGTGGTCGACACCCTCGTCGACTCCCTCGCCATGGGCGGCACCCGGATGACCGCCGACGTCACCGAGGAAGAGGTGCGCGGCCTGGCCCGCGGCATGACCCACAAGCTGACCCTGGTGGGCCTGCCCATCGGCGGCGCCAAGGCGGGCATCGTCTTTGACGGCGCGGACCGCGAGCAGACGCTCCGCACCTTCGGCCGCACCGTCGCGCCGCTGCTGCACGGCGGTCTGCACCTGGGCTGCGACCTCGGGGTGACCCCGGCCGACCGCGCCGTGTTCTTCGGCGAGGCGGACTACGACCCGCGGCGCAAGAACCGGGCCGTGGACATGCCCTACGACTGGCGCGCCTACTACGAGCCGCTGGTGGACTGCACCGGCCACGGCGTGGGGGTGGCCACCGTCGCCGCCCTGGAGGAGCTGCACCCGGGGGGCGGCTCGCGCCGGGTCGTCATCCAGGGCTTCGGCACCGTGGGCCGCTCGGTGGCGCGGTTCCTCGAGCAGCGCGGCCACCGCGTCGTCGGGGTCGCGGACATCGAGGGCACCGTCAGCGCCGAACGGCTTCCGGTGGCCGAACTGCTCGCCCTCACCGACGGCTTCGGCCGCATCGACCGCGGTCGGCTTCCGGACCACGTCACGGTGTCCGCCGCGCCGGACGCCTGGCTGGACGTGGACGCCGACGTGCTGATCCTGGCCGCCAACCACAACGCCCTCAACTCCGCGAACGCGCACCGCCTGCGGGCCGGCCTGGTCGTGGAGGGCGGCAACATCACCGTCAGCCCCGAGGCCCGCCGGAAGCTGGCCTCGTCCGGGGCCACGCTCGTGCCGGACGTGGTCGCCAACGTGGGCGGCGCGGCGGCCGCCGGTCTGGCCCTGGCCCGGATCGTGCCGTTCGAACTCCCCGCGGAGCAGCGCAAGAACTGGGTCTTCGACTGGGTCGGTGACCGGGTGCGCCAGAACACCAGGGATCTGCTCGAGATCGCCGCGGCGACGGGCCAGGACCCGCTGCCGTCCCTGCTCACCGCCCGCCGGAAGGATCACCGATGAACGCC
Source organism: Streptomyces sp. A18 (assembly GCF_059026065.1). NCBI lineage: Bacteria > Bacillati > Actinomycetota > Actinomycetes > Kitasatosporales > Streptomycetaceae > Streptomyces > Streptomyces sp. A18. Next base: position 13,317 of record NZ_JBWLKL010000055.1, read on the forward strand.
CAAGCTACCGAGGCAGCGAGCTTCGCCAAGTCCCCCGTGGTGACCGCGCCGCGCGACTACAAGGACGTTCCCGTGGTCGACGGGGTGCTGATGATCCGTCAGAACATGCCGAGCGTCAAGATCACCGAGCCGCTGCCGGACGGTCGCGCCCTCCGCGAGGCCCTGTACTACCAGCGCGGCTGGTGGCGCGACGAGACCTTCCTCGACGACCTGCGGCGCCAGGCCCGCACCCGTCCGCACAAGCTGGCGGTGGCGGCGCGGCGTGTGCAGGAGGCGCGTACCGACACCCTCGACTACATCGAACTGCAGCGGCTGACCGACCGGTTCGCCGGTGCCTTGCTCGAACTGGGCGTCAAACCGGGCGACTTCGTGGCGGTGCAGCTGCCCAACCGCTGGGAGATGGTGCCGCTGCTCTACGCGTGCATCCGGGTCGGCGCGGTCATCTGCCCGATCGGCCCGACCACCCCCGAGGACGCCCTGCGGCACCGCCTCGCCCTCACGGAGGCCCGGGTGCTCATCACCATCTCCCAGTGGGAGGGCGCCGACCTGGCCAAGAGCGCGGTCGGCCTCAGCCGGGAGCTGGACAGCCTCCAGCATGTGGCGATCGTCGACGGTCACGCCCCCGAGGGCGCCCTCAACTTCCGGGACCACTTCGTGGACCGGCTCTGGGAAGGCATGCACGAGGCCGACCTGGAGGGCAGGGAGCTGAAGCCCGACGACCCGTTCGTGGTGCTCTTCACCTCGGGCACCACGGGTGAGTCGAAGGGCGTGCTGCACAGCCAGAACACCATCCACTCCGCGATCCGCGGCTACGTCGACACCTTCCTGCTCGACGAGCACCTGGTCGCCGCCGTGACCACGCCCCTGGTGCACTACTCGGGCTTCGGCCAGGGCGTCCTGGCCAGCATCATGCTGGGCGGCACCATCGCCTTCCAGGACCGCCGCAAGAACGAGGCGCTGCTCGACCTGGTGCAGAAGTACGGCGCCACGCTCCTGTACGGGCCGCCGCCGACGCTCACCGACATCGCGCAGTCACAGCGCACCGAGCCCCGCGACGTCTCCACGCTGCGCCATGTGGTGACCGGCTCGGCCCAGGTCCTTCAGCCCCTGGTGGACGATCTGCGCGAGACCCTCGGGGCGCGCACGTACTCGCTGTGGGGCATGTCCGAGAACGGTCCGGTGACCATCACCAAGCTCGACTACAACCAGGACTGGGCCGCGTACAGCAACGGCCGTCCGATCGACGCGATGGAGATCCGGATCGACAAGTGCATCAACCCCACGGAGCGGGCCCCCGTCGGCCGGCTCCGGGTGCGCGGTGCCTCGCAGGCGCTCGGCTACTTCAAACGGGACGCCGAGTACCGCGCCAAGCTCCTGGACGACGAGTGGTTCGACACCGGTGACGTGGCCCGCGACGACGGCCGCGGCGGCATCCGCATTCTGTGCCGGGCGGGCGACGCCATCAAGCGGGACGGCATGGTGGTGCCGCTTGCGGAGATCGAGTCGGCCATCACCCGGCATCCACAGGTGTCCGAGGCCACCCTGGTCGGCCCGACGGGCCGGGTCGAGGACCCGATTCTGGCGGTGGTCGTGCCGAGCGGCGACGAGCACCCCACCCTCGCGGACGTCATCGGGCACCTGCGCGAGACGGGCACCGAGGAAAGGTTTTTGCCGGACCGCCTCGAGGTGCTCGACGCGCTGCCCAAGACCCTGACGGGCAAGGTCCGCAAGGCCACGCTGCGGCAGATGTACGGCGAGGGGTGAGGGCCGTGTCCGTGTCCGACTCCGCACCGGTGTCCATGTCCGCCTCCGCGCCCATGTCGCTGTCCGCCTCCGGGCCGGTGTCCATGTCCGCGACGCTCGCCGCCGACGAGGCCATCGCGCTGCGGCGCCGGGCCGGCCAGCAGGTGCTCGCGATGACGAGCGGTGAGATCGGCCTGCCCATTCCTCCCGTGCTGCGGGCGAAGCTCGCCGAGGCCGCGGACCGGGCCGCCTACGGGCCGGTGGCCGGCAGCCTGGCGCTGCGCACAGCCGCCGCCGGGTACTGGCGCCGCCGGGGCCTGGTCACGGACCCGGACCTGGTGGTGTGCGGTCCGGGCAGCAAGCCGCTCCTCTTCGCGCTCCTCCTGGCCGTCGGCGGTGACGTGGTCATCCCGACGCCCAGCTGGGTCAGTTATGCGGCGCACGCCCGGCTCGCCGGGGTGCGGCCGTTCTCGGTACCGGTCACGCCGGGCCAGGGCGGCGTGCCCGACCCCGAGCTGCTGCGCGAGACGGTCCTGGCCGCACGGGCCGCGGGACACGATCCGCGGTCCGTGGTGGTCACCCTGCCGGACAACCCGTCCGGCACGGTCGCCTCGCCCGAGACGATGCGGCGTCTCGGCGAGGCGGCCCGGGACCTGGATCTCGTCATCATCTCCGACGAGATCTACACCGACCTGGTCTTCGACGCGGCGGTCGAGGTCATCTCGCCGGCCCACTTCGCACCCGAACGCACCGTGGTGACCACGGGTCTGACCAAGAACCTGGCCGTGGGCGGCTGGCGGCTCGGTGTCGCCCGGCTGCCCGACGGAGGGGCGGGGCGCGCGCTGCACGCCCGCCTCGTCGGTGTCGCGAGCCAGATCTGGTCAAGCCCGGTGGCGCCGGTGCAGGAGGCGGCGGCATACGCCTTCGGGGAGCCGCCGGAGATCGTGGAACGGGTGGCCGCGAGCAGGCGGCTGCACGCGGCGGTGGCCGGGGCGGTGGCGGAGCGCTTCGTCGCGGCGGGGGCGATCCTCGCGCCGGTGCGGGCGACCTGCTACCTCTACCCCGACTTCGGACCCCTTGCCACCCATCTGGTGCGGGCCCACGGCGTCTACACGGGGCCCGAGCTGGCGAAGTTCCTGGTCGAGCGCTACGGCGTGGGCGTGCTCCCGGCGAGCGTGTTCGGGGAGCCGGTTGCGGCGCTGCGGGTACGGGCGGCGACGAGCCGGCTCTACGGCGACACCGACGAGGAGCGCACCGCCGCCCTGATGTCCGACGATCCCACCGCGCTGCCCTGGATCCGGTCCTTGCTCGACCGGATCGAGACGGTGCTCGCCGATCTGGCCGGTCCAGCGTTCGACGGCCCCCGGGCCGCCTGACCGGCCGTCAGGCACCGCATGCCGGGGTTCCTTCCCCCGGCCCCGGCATGCGGTTCCTTCTCCCCGGCGGTCACCCGTCCGCATCCGGGGCCCCTGTCCAAGCTGCTTGAGGCTCACGGCCGTTGGAGGGCCGCACACCATGTCAATCCTCTTCGAGTGCGAGTACGAGGGCGAGCGGTACGCGGGCTTCGCCCGGCCGGTGCCCGGCCAAGACCTGACCCTCCACAAGGTGTCCGACGGCCAGGTGCAGGCGGCGATCGTCGCCGCGGGCAGTGCCCGGGAGGCCGTCGAGGCGCTCATCCGGGACACCGACGCGATCACGGTCGACGGCGGCACACCGCTGCGCCAGCTGCCGCCGCTGCTGCCGACCGCCAGCAACAACGCCCTGGTGAGCGGCTTCATGCGGACGCACAAGTCCAAGTACGAGGACGAGCCCACCGACGAGACCGAGTTCGTGGCCCCCCACTGGTTCTTCAAGGGCTTCGGCGACTGGCTGCGGATGCCGGGCGAGACACTGACGGTGCCGGCGAAGGCGGTGGCCCTGATCGAGGAGCCGGAGGTAGCCCTCGTCTACGTCAACGATGAGGCGGGCACGCCGCACTACGCGGGCTACACCTTCGGCAACGACCTGTGCGACATCGGTCTGCATCGGCAGAACCCGGGCTGGAACCCGTACTGCAAGCTGTGCGACACCTCCATCGCCCCGTGGCTGTTCCTGGACGAGCCGCCGCGGACGGTGACCGGCACGACCCTCATCGAGCGCGACGGCGTCGCGGCCTGGGAGGGCACCTTCGACTGCGGGGCGGACGCCCTGTACTTCAAGGTCCAGGACATGGCGGACAACCTCTTCGAGTACCCGGCCCTGCGCCGCCCCGGGCTCGTCAACTACGTCCTGCTCGGCGCCGACGAGGCCAGCTTCCACGACGGCTACCGGATCGCCGACGGGGACCGGATCACGATCGACGTGAAGAGCCACGACGTCGCCTTCACCAACCTCGTCCGCTTCGGCGGCACGCACGGCACGGAGTAACTCCACCTGCCTCCCGCCAGGGGGCACTACGCGAGGGGTCACCGTCCCATGAGTACCGAGGACTTGGCCAGGCCGTCGGGCTCCGCCACCGCGACCGTCCCGCCCCGTGCGGCGGCGGTTCCCGGCGCGCCGCACGTCGCCCTGGGCGGCGGCAGGCTTCCGACGCTCACCGGCCTCCGTTTTCCCGCGGCTCTGCTGGTGTTCCTCTTCCACGCCGCGCTGCCGCTCCAGGACATGCGGCTGTTCGCCGACGACGGTGTGGCGGACGGGTTCTACGCCCTGGCCGCGCAGGCGGGCGGCCTCGGCGTCACCTTCTTCTTCGTCCTCAGCGGCTTCATCCTGACCTGGTCGGCCCGCGACGGCGATCCCGCGCGGGCCTTCTGGCGGCGCCGGTACGCCAAGATCGTGCCGGTCTATCTGGTGACGTGGCTGCTCGCGCTGCTGCTCGTCGACCGCTCAAGGACCGAGGTGTGGCAGGGGGCCACCACCCTGTTCATGGTGCAGTCGTGGGTGCCGGACGTGACCACCAACTTCGCGGTGAACAATCCGGGCTGGTCGCTGTCCACGGAGGCGTTCTTCTATCTCTGCTTCCCCGCGCTCTGTCCGCTCGCCAAGCGGATCCCGGCGCACCGTCTGAAGTACTGGCTCACGGGGACCGTCGCCGCCATCGCGCTCACCCCGCTGATCACGTACGCACTGATTCCGCTCGGCACCGAGGTGGTGCCCAACGAGCCGGGGAACTCGGCGAACTACTTCTGGTTCGCGTACATCTTCCCGCCCATGCGGCTGCTCGACTTCGTGCTCGGCATCCTCGTGGCGCGGGCGGTGATGACGGGCCGCTGGCGCGACATCGGCATGTTCTGGTCCGGTGTGCTGCTCGCCGCGTCGTACGCCCTCGCCTCCTTCGTCCCGCTCCTGTACGGCATGCGCGTGATGTGCGTCGTCCCGGCCGCGCTGCTCGTGGCGGCCGGGGCGCTCGCGGACACGAAGGGGCGGCGCAGCGTGTTCAGCCGGCCCGCGGCCGTCTGGCTCGGCGAGGTCTCCTTCGCCTTCTACCTGGTGCATTACACGGTCCTGACCCTCGTCTGTGAGCTTCTCGGCGAGCGGATGCTCGGCACCCCGGCAGGGACAGCGCTGCTGGCCGGGGAGATCGCGGTGTCGCTGCTGATCTCCTGGGCGCTGTACGCGTGGGTGGAGCGCCCCCTCACCCGCCGATGGTCGAAGTCCCGAAAAGCCGCCCCCCGCACGCCCGTCGTATGAGCCACGTCACGTAGCGGCGGGGACCCCTCGGCCCCGCCCCCGAGTTGGTGCTTAAGCCCGCTCCCGCCCTCACGCCGCCCCGCTCCCCCGAAGGAAGGTCGAAGATGACAGCGGCCACCGAATCCGCTCCGGTCACCCCCGGCGTCCCGTTTCTCGACGTCATCGATCCCGCGTTCCGCTTCGAGAACCTTGAAGTCACCGATGCGCGGGAGCGGCACTGGTATGCGAACACCCCGCTCGGACGGCTCGTCCTGCGCCACGCGGAGGCGAACGACATCGTCCGGGACCCCCGTATGACCCATGACGGCCCCGGTTTCATGAAGCAGAACGGCATCACCGAAGGCCCGGTCTATGACTGGTTCGTGGGCGCGCTGGTCAACCAGGACGGTGCCCACCACCGCCGCCTCAAGTCCCTGGTGAACAAGGCGTTCACGCCGCGCATGGTGAACGGCCTGCGCCCCGTCATCCGGGAGACCGCAGAGCGCCTCGCCGGTGAGCTGGCCGCGGACGGCGGCCCCTGTGACTTCTACGCGGACTTCGCCGACCGGCTGCCGCTCGCGGTGATGACCGAGCTCCTCGGCGTACCCGCCAAGGACTTCCCCACCTTCGGCACCTGGAGTTCCGACATCGGCCTCGTCTTCAGCCTGGCCGCCGGGGGCGACATTCCGGCGCGCGTCGAGGCGGCCGTGACCGGGCTCTACGACTACGTGGACGCGCTGATGGCCGAGAAGGCCGGGAACCCGGCCGACGACCTGATCTCCGCCCTGGTCGCGGTGCGCACCGCCGATGGCGATGTGACCCCGGACGAGCTGCGCAACCTCGTCGTCACCATGGTCTTCGCGGCCCATGACACGACCCGTCTGCAACTGGCCAACGCGATGGTGACCTTCGCCGAGCACCCCGACCAGTGGCGCCTGCTGGGCGAGCGCCCGGAGCTCGCCCAGCAGGCGGTCGAGGAGGTGATGCGCTGGCGCCCGTCGTCGAACGCCGTGTTCCGGCATGTCACCGAGGACCTGGAGTTCCGGGGCGAGCGCTTCGCCCGCGACACCATGTTCCTGATCGGCGTGCAGGCCGTGCAGCGCGATCCGCTGGCCTATCCCGGCGGCGGGGTGTTCGACATCTCGGTGCCCCGCACGACGCAGGTGCTGCAGTTCGGCGGCGGCCCGCACTACTGCCTGGGGGCGCCGCTTGCCCGTATGGAGCTGGCCGAGGCGCTGCCCGCCCTCGCCACGAAGCTGGCCGCTCCGACGCTCGCGGGCGAGGTCACGTGGCGGCCCGCCGTCGGCATCACCGGACCCAACGAGCTGCCGCTGCGGTTCGGCTGAGACGGCCGGCCGGCGAAGGAGCCCTGGGCAGTGAACTGGCCGCCACCATCTAGGAGTTGGGACATCAAGTGGCACTCGTCGGGCCCGCGTCGACTCCGATGGAGCGCACGCTCGGGCCGCGCCTGGGCGCGCGGGGCGGCGCCGTGCGCTCGGTGCACCTCGACGGCGGCGGGCTGCTCTCCCCCGGCGGCCAGGTGCACACCGGCGAACCTTCCGCCGCGCACCATGCGCGCCCTGCGGGCCGTGATCGCCAGGCCCGTGCCGTGGGACGAAGCCACCATCGGTTTCAAGACCGCGCCCGGCTGATTCGCGCCAAGTGCCCCGGATCCCGGCTCCGAGGGACCGAATACCGGCCTCAGCCAGTTGGTTCCGTTCGCGCGACACCGTCCCGCCGCCGTCTGCCCCCCGTAAGTTGACCGCTCGTCAGGCCTCAGGAGGTCTCATGACCACGGCTCCAGCGAAGCGGACAGGACTCGTCCTGTTCCTGCTGGCCTTCTCACAGTTCATCATCAGCGTCGACTACAACATCGTGTACGTGGCTCTGCCGGACATCGGTGAGTCCATGGACTTCTCCGCGCAGTCCTTGCAGTGGGTCGTCTCCGCGTACGCGGTCTCCTTCGGCGGTCTGCTCCTGTTCGGCGGCCGGGCGGTGGACCGGATCGGGGCGCGCCGCCTCTTCATGGCCGGTCTGGTCTTCTACGCGGTGTCCTCGCTCGTGGGCGGGCTCGCCACCACCCAGAGCGTCCTGATCGGGGCCCGTCTGGTGCAGGGCGTCGGCGGTGCGCTGCTCTTCCCTGCCGTGCTCGCACTGATCGCCACGTCCTTCGACGGCCCCCTGCGCACCAGGGCGTTCGCCGTGTGGGGTGCGGCCGGGTCACTCGGCCTCGCGGCCGGCGCCCTGCTCGGCGGCGTGCTGACCGATCTGGCGTCCTGGCGCTGGGTGTTCTTCATCAACATCCCGCTCGCCCTGATCGTGCTCATCCCCGCCCCGAAGGCGGTACGTCCCGACGGGCGGGCCAACCTCTCCGTGGGCGGCTTCGACCTGCCCGCCGCGATCCTCGCGACCGTCGGCGTCTCCTCGATCGTGACCGGTCTGGTGACCGGGCCCGAGGAGGGCTGGACGCACACGCTTCCCCTCGGCGCGCTGATCCTGGGCGCGGTGCTGCTCGCCGCGTTCTTCGTCACCGAGGCCAGGACCCGTGAGCCCCTCATGCCGCTGCGGCTGTTGCGGAACCGTCCGCTTGTCGTGTCCGTCGCTGTGCTGCTGGTCTTCCAGACCGCGCTGGCGGCCGGGTACTACGTCTTCACGACGTACGTACAACCCGTGCTCGGCTACAGCGCCATCGAGGCCGGTCTCGCCTTCCTTCCGCTGACCCTGGCATCCATGATCGGCTCCGGGAAGCTGGCGCCGAAGTTCATGCACCGCTACGGCATGCGCGTCACCCTGTCCACCGGCATGATCGTCAACGGTGTCGGCATCGGCCTGACCGCGCTCGCCATGACCACCGGCGGCTCCTTCTACGCCCTGCTGCCCGGCTCGGTGATCTGGGGCATCGGCGGCGGCCTCGTCTTCGTGTCGGTCTTCGCCTCCGCGGGCTCCGGCGTGGGCGACGACGAGCAGGGGGTGGCCAGCGCCATGGCCTCCACCGCCCAGCAGGTCGGCGGCGCCGTCGGCCTCGCCGTCCTGGTCGCGGTCGCCAACTCCACCTTCACCGGCACCTACGCCACCGCCGCCGCAGCCGACATCGTCAGCGGCCTGCGCCTGGCCGGGCTCATCGGCGCGGGCCTCCTCGTCCTCGGCGGCTTCCTCGCCCTGGCCCTGAAGAAGGACGCTCCGGCGAGGCAGGAGGAGCCGGCCAACCTGCTCCCGGCCCCGGCCTGCGGCTCGGCGGACAGCTGCGCGGCACTGCAGAAGCAGAGCGCGTCCTCGGCACCGACGTGCGGGACGGCGGACAAGGAGCCCGCGGCGGCGGGTGTGAACGGCTGAACTTGTCCCCGCTGTTGAGTCTGCCCGGCGATTCGTGTCCGTCCAGCGGTTGAGGGCGAGCCCGCAGGGTGAGCCGCGGGGCGATCCGCGGCGCCACGGACGGCGGGTCGGATCGGGACGGTTCGGATCGAAGTGACAAGGAGCCGCCGACATGACGGTAAGCATCAAGGTCTGGTCCCACCCCGCGCACCCCTACGCGCTCGCCGCGGCGGGCCGGCGCCGCATCGAGGGCGTGCCGTCAGTGGCGTCAGGCCCCGCGGGGGCGGGCGTACAGCGTGGGAGCAGCCGATGGTGACGGCCGATTCGTCCGCCTGGCGGCAACAGATCATCCTGACCTGGCGGGTGAACAGCGCCGTCGACCGTGCGCTGCTTCGCCGCCATGGCGTCGGCCTCTCCGACTTCCTCACGCTCAGCGCCCTGGAGGACGCGGGCGGCGGGCCGCTGCGCGTCATGGAACTGGCCGACGCCATCGGGGTGTCGCCCTCGACCATGAGCCGCATGCTCGGGCGCCTGGAGATCGACGCGATGGTGGTGCGGCGCATCGGCACGGACGACCGCCGCACCTCCTACGCGGTGCTCACCAAGACCGGCGTCCAGAAGCTGCGGGAGGCGACGCTGACCTTCGGCAACGAGGTGAACGCGGTGCTCCGGCGCACCGCGACGGGACGCGAGGCGGTCGGCTACCCCATCTGACGTGCCATTGTGGCAAGTTGCCACAGTAAGGTGCATAGACCCGCACAACTCCCTTTCCTCACCATACGTTGCGTAATCTCGGCGGCGGATCAGGCCGCCGCGGCGCGGCCGCGGCGGGACACGCTCACCCGAGGGAGTTCACTCCATGGCAGTGATGCGCCGGGAGGCCATGAGTTCCGCCGACGCGTGGACGGATCCCGGCCGGCTGTGCCGCTACCGGGACCGGGTCGCCTGCGAACGCCGTCGGCTGCGCGACGCGTTCGCCGACCCCGTCCGGGCCCAGGAGCATGTCCTGGCCGACCTGCTGCGGTTCAACTCCGGTACGGAGTACGGGCAGAAGCACCGGTTCCGGCGCCTGCGCACCCTGGCCGACTTCCGCGCGGCCGTGCCCGTGCAGACCTACGCCGACCTGGAGCCGTGGATCGAGCGCAGCGCGGCCGGTGAGCGCGGCGTGCTGACCGCGGACCACCCCGAGTGGTTCGTCAGCAGCGGCGGCAGCACCGGGCCGCGCAAGCGGATCCCGGTGACACAGCGCTTTCTGCACACCACGTTCCTGCCCTTCTCCTACGCGACGTGGGCCCCGCTCGTCGAGCATTTCCCCGAGGCCGTCGAGCGCCCCGACGCGGTGCTCAACCTCAACCCGGAACCACCGGCCGGCGAACCCGGCACGGGCGCGCCCTGGGCGGTGCCGGGTTCGGCGGTGGCGGCGGACGCGCCTTTGGAGCGGATGTATCTGCGGCTGCGCCTCGCGGTGGAGAGCGATGTGCGCTGTGTCGTCGCCGCCGACCCGGCGCTGGTGGCGTCGCTCCCCTACCAGCTGGGCCTGTGGTGGCCGCGGATCGTCGAGGAGGTCCGCGGCGGCACTCTCCACGGGTTGCCCCACCGCAGGCCGAACCCGCGGCGCGCGCGGCGCCTGGAGGAGCTCGCCGAGCGGTTCGGCACGGTCCGCCCGGCCCACGTATGGCCCCGTATCCGGGCCCTGTCCTGCTGGACCACCGGGCCTGCCGCGCTCCAACTCACGCGGCTGCGCGAGGAGTTCGGCGCCGGGGTGAGCGTGCTGCCCGCCCCGCTCGCGTCGGCCGAGGGCCCGGTGACCGTGGCCCTGGACCGGCATCCCACCGCGGGAAGTCTGGTGGTGACCGCCGCGGTGTACGAGTTCGCCGACGCGGACGCCGACCTGTGCGCGGGCGCCCAGACCCTTCAGCCGCACGAACTGCAGCCGGGCCGCGACTACCACGTGGTGTTCAGCCACGTCGGGGGCCTGTACCGGTACGCGGCCGGGGACGTCGTACGGGTCCTCGACCACGTCGACGGCGTGCCTCGCCTGGAGTACGCGGGGCGCGGGGAGCGCTCCGACCACGCCGGGGAGCGGTTGCGCGAGGCGCAGGTGCTCAGGGCGCTGACCCGGGCCCTGGGCGCGGGCGGCCTTGAGGCGCGTGGCGTGGCGTGCCGTGTGTCGGTGTCCCAACAGGGCACCGCGGCCTACGAGTTCGCCCTCGCTCCGGCCACCCCGTGGAGCCCGGACGAGCGCGACCGCTTCCCCGCACGGCTCGACCGGGCGCTGCGCGACGAGTCGGCCGACTACTGCCGGGCCCGCACCGGGGGGCGGCTCGCCTCGCCGTCGCTCGCTCTGCTCGACGCGGATGCCTTCGTGCGCGACTGGCATCGGCGCGTGGCCGGAGGTGTGCGTCCCTCGGCGGCCAAGGACCGGGTCTTTCGCCAGGACCCCGGCGACTGGACCCGTCTGACGGGACTTCAGGAGCACGGCCCGGCGTACGGCGGCCCGAATGACGGGCCCGCCACAGACGGCATCCCCGCGCAGGGCCGGGCGGAAGAGGTGGCTGCCCCGCCCGCCACAGGCGGCAAGTCCGCTCAGAGCCCGGCCGAGGGGCCGCTGTGGCCACCGCGGTGATCGTCGGGGGCAGCGTCGCCGGACTGGCCTGCGCCGTCGCCCTGTCCGGGGCCGGCACCTGAACGCGGTCGACGACGGTCCGCGCCCACCGGACCGGGCGGCATTGGTGCACCGCGTCCAGGAGGCGACGGGCACGGCGCCGGCTGCCGGCGGGGGCACCCAACCGCACCGCCCCTCCCGCCGCCCCTCGTGGACCGGGAACCTCAGTCCCACGTACCCGACCCCCGCCCTGGCGAAGAGGGGCGGCACCCCCGAATGACCACACCACCGCCGCGCACCACACCCCCCGGGACGGGACCGGAACCCGGTTCCCGGAGGTGCGCGGTCGAACGAGGAGAAGCGCGATGCCCGACCCGACTGTGACTCCGCTCGTGACCCACCCTGCCCTGTGCGCGGCCCTGCCCGAGCCGGATCTCGTCCGCCTCGGGCATCACGGCGCCATCGACGTGGTCCGCCGCGTCCTGCGCCTCGCGGGGCGTGACACGGCCACCGTGCGGATCAGCTCGTACGACTTCACCGACCCGTTCTGGCTGCTGCGCGCGGGGGAACTCGACGTGATCCTCACCGAGTTCGGGGAACGCGAACCGGATCTGGTCACCAGCAGGGTGCTCGCCCAGGACCCCCGGGCCGCCCTCGTCGGCGCGGACCATCCGCTCGCCCGGTGTATGTCGGTGTCGGTCGAGGACCTGGCCGACTACGCGGTCTTCGGCCACCCCGCCCTGTTCCCGGCCGACGTGTGGGACGAGATGGTGCCCCGGCACACCCCGTCCGGGCGGCCCCTGCGCCGTGCGCACCACTTCACGTCCGTACCGCAGATGCTGCGGCTGGTGCGGGCGGGCGCCGCGGTGCATCTGTCGGTGCAGTCCCTGTCCGGCGTCGCGCCCGACGGGGTGAGTGTGGTGCCGGCGCACGACCTGCCGCCCGCCGTCGTGAAGCTCACCTGGCGGCGCGGCGACGTCCCCGCGCATGTGCTGGAGTTCATCACCGCGGCGGAGGCGGGCGCGGCGCAGTGAGCCCGCGCGGCGGGGCCCAGGTCTCCCGCGCGAAGGTCAGGCCGCGGTCCAGCCCCCGTCGACGGGCATCGCGGCACCCGTGACGAAGGAGGCACGGTCGCTGCAGAGCCAGGCGGCGGCCTGTGCCACTTCCTTGGGGTCGGCGATCCGCTTCTGGGTGGACCGGGCGATGAACTCCTCCTCGAGGTGGGGTGCCTCGTCCAGGACGTCCGCGATGAGGTCGGTACGGGTGCTTCCGACCACCAGCGCGTTGACGCGGATCCCCTGTTGGCCGTACTCGTCGGCGGCGGCTCTGGTCAGCCCGATCACCGCGTGCTTGGCGGCGATATAGGGAGCCGTCGCCCCCGTCGCCAGGACACCGGCGACGCTCGCGGTGTTGACGATGGAACCCGCCTTGCCCGATGCGAGCATCGCGGGGATCTGATGCTTGAGGCAGTTCCAGACGCCACGCAGATTGATGTCGATGATCCGGTCGAACAGTGCGTCGTCCGTCTCGTGCAGAGGCGTACCCGCCGTCGCCCACCCCGCGTTGTTGAAGGCGCCGTCGAGGCCGCCGTACGTCTCCACGGTCTCCTTGACGACGCGTGCCACGGCCGCGGGATCCGAGACATCTCCCGGCGCCGGCAACGCCGAGCCACCCGCCGAGACGATCTCTTCCGCCAGCTTCTGGAGCCGTTCCTCACGCCGCGCCATGAGGACGACCTGCGCGCCCTCGGCGGCGAACAGTCGTGCGGCAGCCGCTCCGATGCCGCTGGACGCCCCCGTGATCATGATGGTCGACCCTTGCAGCAACAAGCCTTTGTCCCCGCCCCGTTCCAACACCACAGCCCCCTTCATCTCGTTGAACCCTGTCACGTCAGTCAACTACGGCCAAGGCACTGCGGTCTGACGGAACGTCTGATGTCAGAAGCCAGACGTCAGCGAAACTGGTCGGCCTGCCGTCCCACCCAGTCGGCGAAGCTGTTCGGCGCGCGGCCGGTGACCGACCTGACTCCGTCGGCCACCGAGGCCTTGGCCCCTGCCCGCTGCCGTTCGGCACTCTCCGCCACAGCGCCTGCGAACGCCTCCGGGTAGCGCCGCCGCCACCATTCCCGGGCCTCCCCGACCGTCAGCTCCTCGAACCTCAGCGGGCGGCCCAGCTCCCCCGCGAGTATGTCGGCCTGCTCCCGCGCCGTGAGCGCCGCGGGCCCCGTGAGCGCGTAGCTCCGGCCGAAGTGCCCTGGCTCGGTCAGAGTGTGGGCGGCCACCTCCGCCACGTCGGAGGGGTCCACACACGAGTTGGGAGACGAGCCGTAGACCGCGCGCACCACGCCCTGCGCGCGGATCGACGGTGCCCACTCAAGCGCCTTCGACATGAACGCGCGCGACCGCAGCAGGGTCCACTCCATGCTGCTGGCGCGCACCATGTCCTCGCACGCACGCTGCCAACGGGTGATCAGGTCCTGCGCATCGGGGTCGGTGACCGCCAGCGCCGACAGCTTGACGACATGGCGTACGCCCGAGGCGCGCGCGGCCTCGAGGGCGACCTCGTCGTGGTCGGGAGAGAGCGGATCGGAGGTGATCAGCATGAGCGCGTCGGCGCCCGCGAAGGCACGCCGCATCGCACGCCGGTCGGCGAAGTCCGCGCGGACCTTGCAGCCCGGAATGCCGGTGCGCTGCGCGGCCTCGGGGTCCCGAGTGATCACCTGCACGTGGTGCCGGGGCGCCAGGTGCCGCACGACGCGGCACCCGATCGTGCCCGTGGCTCCCGTGACCGCGATCCTCAGCGGCCGTACGCTCCCGCCCCTGGAACCGTCCGGCAGCGTCTGTGTGGTCGTACATGACTCACACAAGCCTGACTTCCCATCTGCCGGGGTCGAGGTCGAGGGACGCGGCAGCCTCGGGCGTGGCGACCCCGGGCAACAGCAACCGCCACATGTTCACCACGCGCTGCGGCAGCGTGTCCCACGCACCCGCCACGTGGGCGGATTGCTGCGTACCAGTCATGGCGCCGACCAAGAACTCGGCGACCACCGCCGGCTCCACGTCCGCAGCCAACTCACCTCTGTCACGGGCTGTTTCCAACCAGTCCGTGAAGAGCCGCTCCCAGTCCTTGAACGACGTGTCGTGGGCGATGCCGTGTACCCGCTGCTCCACGGCCAGCCGTACCGCTGCCCGCATTAACGGGTTCTCGTTCAGTTCGTGTGCCCAGACGAAGGAGAGGTCCAGCAGTCGTTGCAACCCGTCGGACTGCAACTTCGGAACCATGATGTCCGGTTGGGCAAGGATGATGGCCTTGGCGAGGTGCACTTTGTTGTCGAAGTGGAAGTACATCGCCCCGAGCGTCACTCCCGCCCGCTGCGTGATGTCCCTCATGCTGGCGCCCCTGTACCCGAGTTCATCGAACGCCTCGGCCGCGCCACGCAGGATGTCGCCCCGCGTCTTCAGGGCGCGCTCCTGTTTTGGTTCCGCCATCCAGCACCCCGCCTCTCTACGTTACGAAAACGAACGGCCGCTATTTTTCAGATCTTACTCCTCGGCGCACTAGGTGCCACCCCCATACAGCCGGTAAAGGCCTTCCCCCTCCCGCGCCCACCCGCCCCTGCCCGTGGGTGTAAGTCGGCCAAGTCGGGCCGCGGTCCTCGGCCTTGCTCAAGCCCAGTCACCGCCGAGTCTCGGCCAAGTCGCCGCCCCGCGGAGCCTGCGCGTCCCCTTCGGCGGCACGCGGCACACGCCCCCCGAGCTGCCGTTCCGGGCCCAACACCCTGCATGGACTCACTCTCAAGCCGCTCTGGTGGCCAGTTCGAGCGAACGTCGGGCTTCAGTCAGGCCTCGACAACAAAAAGAACACTCGTTATGTTGCCGTCAAGGGCGCATCAGCGCCATCTGTGCACGGCGAAGAGTCCTCTCTACCCGCGCAACGGGGGTCACGCATGCCTGTCGTCATCCAGCACAATCCTGCCCCATTTGAGTCGAAAGTCCCGCCGAGCCATGTGCACAAAAGGGACTCACAGGAGGTGTTTCTCACTCAGTGGGAGGAGCTGCGCGCCAACACGTTCCTCGTGTCCGCACGGTGGCCCGCGGGCCACCGCTTCTACACCGGAACAGGGGATCTGCACGATCCCCTGTTGTTCGCCGAGACCGTGCGTCAGTGCTTCCCGCTGCTGTCGCACTGCGGCTACGACATGCCGTTCGGGCACCACTTGATATGGCAGTACCTGAGTTACGAGATCGTGCCGTCCACGATGGGCGTCACCGAGGAGCCCGCCGAACTCGATCTGTACATCACGTGCTCGGACATCCGGCGCCGCAGGGGCCAGCTCGCCGCACTGACGCTCCACGTCATCGCGTTGCGCGACGGTGTCCATCTGGGCACTGCGCAGGCTCGTTTCTCATGCCACGCGCCCTCGGTGTACCGACGCCTGCGCGGGGTGCACTCGGATCTCGAGAAGGCCGTCGCCGCGGCGGGGCCGCCGTCCAGCCCGGTTCCGCCCAGCTCGGTGGCGCGTGCGAGCGCCAAGGACGTGGTGCTCTCGCCGACAGGGCACCACGATCGCTGGCTGCTTCGCACCGACACCTCGCATCCCATCCTGTTCGACCACCCGGTGGATCATGCGCCGGGGATGCTGCTCCTGGAGGCCGCCCGGCAAGCGGCACACGCCAAGTGCGGCAAGGAGTACCTCTACCCCGTCAGGTTCGAGTCGACCTTCATGCAGTTCTCGGAGTTCGACTCGCCCTGCTGTGTCACGGCCCGGTCGGCGGCGGCCTACGGCGACACCCCGCACCGCGTACAGGTGCTGGCGACGCAGGGCGGCGAGACCACCTTCACCAGCGTGATCACCGCGATCGAGGCTCACGCCCCGGCAGTCTGATCACGCGGAACACACGGGGGCTGTCGGAGCCTTGGGCCCCGACAGCCCCTCGGCCGCTCCCCCGACACCACGCGCGACAGGCGGCCGAAGCCCGTGCGGAAGGGGCCGGGTTCCACGATGACGACGTGGATGCCGAGGTGGGCGAGTTCGGCGGCCGGAGGCACGCACGACCCCGGTCGGCCCCGGGCCCGGCGGCACACCGTTCGGAGCCCCTGGCCAGAACCCCGCCCCCGCCCGCTAACGCACCCTCAGTTCCGCCCGCCGTACCTCGGCGGAGAGCAGTCCCACGATGGCCGCGCCCGCGCTGATCCCCGCGCCGACGAGGAACATCGGCGTCACACCGACCGCCCCGGCGGCCAGGCCGAAGAGCGGGAAGACCAGCGGGGCGAGGCCGACATGGGACAGCGCGAGGACCGCGGCGACGCGGCCCTGGTACGAGGCGGCCGTGTTGTGCTGGATCAGCGCCACGGAAAGGCCCCCGCACACCCCGCCCACCAGTCCCGCGAAGCCCGCGACCGCCGCCGCTCCGGCCACGGTCGGCAGCAGCCCGATGGCACCGATCGCGAGGGAGGCCACGACCATCGCGCCGACCTGGACAAGCCCGGCGCGCCGTATCCGCCCGGCGAGGGACAGGCCGATGGCGCCCAGTCCCGCCCCGATCGCGAACGCGCCGAGTATCCAGCCGATTCCGGTGGCCCCGAAGCCCCGCTCCTTGGTCAGCAGGAACACGCCCATCTGGAGCGGCGGCATGAACCCGACCTCGCTCAACGCCGTGGCGAGCACCAGGGGGCCGACGACCCGGTGCCGCCTGATGTAGCGCAGCCCGTCGGTCAAGTCGTGCCCGGGCGTGGTGGGTTCAGCAGCTGCCCCGCTCGGCGGCAGCGGCGCTATGCGTACTGAGACCAGGAGGACCAGGGAGATCGCGAACAGCACCCCGGCCAGCGCGAAGGCGGCCTCGCCGTGGTGGGCGAGCGCGAACCCGGCCATGGGCGGCCCCACGGCCTTGCCGATCCGGATCGCCAGCTGCCGCATGCCGACGAGGCGGACGATCTCGTCGGGGCCGGTGAGCCGGGGCGGCAGCGCGCCCACGGCCGGCATGAAGAGTGCGTCGACCACTCCGAAGACCAGCGCCACCACGATCAGCAGCCACAGCTGCGGGGTGCTGAGCCACAGCAGGACGGCGACCGCGAGGATCACCGCGGCCCGCAGGGCGTCGGAGCCGATGACGACCTTACGCGGATCGAACCGGTCGGCGATCACACCGCCGACGAGCATCAGCAGGGCCCTGGGTACGGCGCCGAGCGCGAGGACGATGCCGACCTGTGCGGGGCCCGCGAGCTGGGCGGCGGCCCAGCCGAGGGCGAGGAAGTAGACGCTGTCGCCCACGATCGAGGCGAAGTACGCGGTGAGCCAGCGCAGCACATTGGTGTCGCGGTGCGCGGGCCGCGAGGCGGGCTCCGCGGTCGCGGTCGTCGTCGCGTCGGCGACGGCGAGGGCGCCGCCGGGCCCGGCGGGCGGCACGGAGCGGCCGGTTTCGACGGGACCGGCTCTGTCTGCTGGTCCGGCTCTGTCGGTGTCAGTCACAATCCCGGATCTTCACGTCAAAGTCATATCTGGGCAAGGGCTTTCGTGAGGTGCACCTCGCGCGGTCCGCACCCGCGGGACACATATCCCGCGGGGTGCGAACCGGCCATCGGTCAGGTCAGCGGATCAGTTCGTGCTCACGCTGCGGGTTCGGCGCGGGGGCGCGCACATTGGCCGCCGGGTCGCGGTCGAGTTTCGCGCCCTCGACGTCGAGGTTCGGCAGCAGCCTGTCGAGCCACTTCGGCAGCCACCACGCCTTGGTGCCGAGGAGGGCGAACAGGGCGGGGACGATGGCCATGCGGACCACGAAGGCGTCGAAGAGCACCGCGGACGCGAGGGCGAAGCCCATCATCTTGATGAGGTCGTTGTCCTCCGCGATGAACCCGGAGAAGACGCTGATCATGATGATGGCGGCCGCGGAGACCACCCGGCCGCCGTAGTGGAAGCCGGCGACGACCGCCTCACCGGCGGTGGCGCCGTGGACGTACGCCTCCCGCATGCGGCTGACCAGGAACACCTCGTAGTCCATGGCAAGTCCGAAGACCACGCCGATCATGAGGATGGGCAGGGTACTCATGACCGGGTTGGGCTGTTCGACGCCGAAGACGTCCGCGAGCCAGCCCTTCTGGAAGACCGCGACGACCGCGCCGAGTGCCGCGCCGACCGAGAGCATGAAGCCCAGTGCGGCCTTGAACGGGACCAGGAGGGACCGGAAGACCAGCATCAGGAGCAGGAAGGCCAGGCCCACGACCAGACCGAGATAGGGCAGGAGTGCCTCGTCCAGGGTTTGGGAGAAGTCGATGAACAGGGCCGTCTGACCCGTGATCAGGATCTCGGATCCGGTGTCGGCCTCCATGCCGCCGGCCAGCTTGCGCAAGGAGCGGACCAGCTCCTCGGTGGCACCTTCGTTGGGACCGCTGGTCGGTACGACATTGAAGATCGCGGTGTCGCCCGCCTTGTTGGCGGCGGCCGGGGCCACGGAGACCACGCCGTCCTGGTCGGCGAACCGCTCGCCGACGGCCTTCGCGGCGGCCGCGGCCTTGTCGGACTCGACGGTGACCATCAGCGGGCCGTTGAAGCCGTCGCCGAAGGACGCCGACAGCATGTCGTACGCCTTGCGCTGGGTGGTGTCGGTGGCCATCGTGCCTTCGCCCGGCAGACCCAGCTCGAGGTCGGCGGCGGGCAGGGCCACGACACCGAGGCCGATGACGCCGACCAGCAGGACGGCCACCGGGTGACGCAGGACGTAACGGGCCCAGCGCGTACCGAGGTTGGACTGCTCCTTGCCCTGCTTGGGCGCCTGCTTGGCGGCGCGCTTGGCCGCCTTGCGCTCCTGACGGGCCGACAGGGGCTTGGTCCGGAAGGCGGCGCGGTCACGGCGGCGCAGGACGCGGACCGGGGCGAAGCCGAGCAGCGCGGGCACCAGGGTGATCGCGATGAGGACCGCGATGGCGACGGTTCCGGCGGCGGCCAGGCCCATCTTGGTGAGGACGGGGATGTTCACCACGCTCAGACCGGCGAGCGCGACGATGACGGTGAGTCCGGCGAAGACGACGGCGGAGCCCGCGGTGCCGACCGCCCGGCCCGCTGCCTCCTGGCGGTCGTGCCCCTCCATCATCTCCGAGCGGTAGCGGGAGACGATGAACAGCGCGTAGTCGATGCCGACGGCGAGGCCGAGCATCATGGCCAGGTTCGAGGTGGTAGCGGAGAGACCGAGGGTGCTGCCGAGGGCGGTGATGGCGCTGATGCCCGCGCCGACGCCGACGAGGGCGGTCAGCAGCGGCATGCCCGCAGCGATCAGGGAGCCGAAGGTCATGAGCAGGACGACCGCTGAGATCAGCACGCCGATCTGCTCGCCGGTGCCGCCCATGGCGACATCGATCTTCACGGCGTCGCCGCCGGCCTCCACGGTCAGACCTGCGTCGCGGCCCGACTGCAGGGTCTCGTCCAGCGCGTCGTGCTCTTTGTCGGCGAGTTCGGTGGCGGCCACCTCGTACGTGGCCACGGCGTAGGCGGTGGTGCCGTCCTTGCTGACCGCGGCGCTGGTGAACGGGTCGGTGACCCGGGAGACCTTCGGGCCCTTGGCCAGGTCGGCGACGAGGTCGGCGACTTCGGCCTTGTGTTCGGACGTGGTGATCCGCTCGCCCTCGGGGGCGCGGACGACGACCCGGGCGCTGGCTCCTTCGGCGCCGGCGGCGGGGAACTTCTCTTCCAGGAGGTCGAAGGCCTTCTGCGATTCGGTTCCCGGCATGGAGAAGGTGTCGGCGGGGGGTGTGGGGGCGGAGGAGGCCGCGAAGGCGGCTCCGAAGAGGACCAGCAGCCACAGCAGTGCTGTCAGGCCTCGCCTCCGGAAGGTGAAACGGCCCAGTTTATAGAGCAACGTCGCCATGGTGGGGGGCTCCCGTCGGGATCGAATGACACCAAGACCCGGGCAGATTAACAAACCGCGCACGCGGTTTGGTTACCGGACGGCACTTCTCCGCCATCCCGCAGGCGCCCCTGCGCGCTCCAGAGCGGTGGAAACCAGCACATCAGAAGCTTTACAGGGCGGACTTGAGCCGCAGTGGAACGCAGGTCGACCCGCAGGTCCGGGGAGCACCGGCGAGCATCAAGCAGACCGTAAGGCTTGACTTGAAAACCGCCGAGGTGGTTTCTTTAGTACGCCGACGTCAGCCTGACGCCGGCCCGACGTCCGATGCACCGATCGGGCGCCGGGCAAACGTGACTCAGATGTCCTCCGGAGTCGGGTCGTCCGAAATCGCGCTGTCCGGTGCCGAGTTGACCGATGTCGAGTTGCCCGACGCCGGGCTGACCGATGCCGAGCCGCTCGAAGTCGTGGCGCCCCTCGCCGAGTCGGGTTTCGTGTAGAGGACCTCGCGCGCCTGATCCGCGGCGCGCGCGAGGCTCTCGCTGACGAAGTCGAGGAAGCGGGCGATGCCTTCGAGGCGAGTGGCGGCTTGGGTGCCGGGACCGAGGACTCCGACGCCCTGCCGCGCGGTCTCGACGACGTGAGCGGTGGACCGGGCGCTGGCCATCATCGACTGATACCAGATGTCGTCGTCGACGATGTAGCGCTCACGACGGCGTTCGTCGCGTTCGCGGCGGACGAAGCCCTGGCTCTCCAGAAACGCGATCGCCTTGGAGATGGACGGCGGACTGACCTGGAGGCGCTCGACGAGCTCGGAGGCGGTGAGGCTCCCGGAGTCGGTGATAGTGAGGCAGACCATCACGCGGGACATCATCTTGGGCATCCCCGAGCCCATCATGACGGTGGTGAACAGCTCCTCGAACTCGCGCACGGCCTCGGCGTCCCGGCCGTGGGCTGTCGGAGGGGCCTTGAGATCGCGGGGCGTGGACTGCCGACGGCGGTGGGCGCGGTGTTCGGTGGCGCGGTGGGCGAGGTCGGCGCGGTAGGCGGTGGGGCCGCCGTTGCGCATCACCTCGCGCGTGATCGTCGAGGTCGGACGGTCGAGGCGTCTGGCGATCTCCGCATAGGCGAGCCCGTCGGCCAGGCCGAGCGCGATCTCCTGGCGTTCCTGCTGAGTGAGTCTGCCTCCCGGCATCGCGGTCTCCTTCGTGGTCCGTGGTGCCCCGACTATAGCGTTCATCGTCAACTCATTGCAACGCAACGCACTGCTTGCGTTGCGTTAGTCGCCAGTCCACTGCAACGATTAAACGGCTCTGAGCTGGAATAATGTCTGTTGCGCGCAACTTCGCTGTTGCCATAACCGCGAATGCAACTTAGCGTTTCCATCATCAGAAACAGCGGGCCGCAGGGCACGCAACAGAGAAGAAGGAGCGCATCATGCAGAAGTTCGACACCCCCGCCCCGGTCTCCGCCGTCGTCGACATCGCCGCGGGCAGCATCCGGATCATCGCCGCCGACCGCGCCGACACCACGGTCGAGGTCCTGCCCGCGAACGCGTCCAAGGGCCGCGACGTGAAGGCGGCCGAGGAGGCCACCGTCGAGTACGGCGCCGACGGCGTCCTGCGGATCAACGCCGCACCGGCGAAGAACCAGATCCTCGGGGCCTCTGGAGTCATCGAGGTGACCGTCCAGTTGCCCGCGGGATCGGACATCGTGGCCAAGGCGGCCAGCGGCGAGATCCGCGGCGTCGGACAGCTCGGCGACGTCAACTTCGAGGGCGCGGAGGGCTCGGTCAAGCTCGACGAGACCGCGAGCGCCCGCCTCAGTCTCCAGTCCGGTGACATCTCGGTCGGCCGCCTGGGCGGTCCGGCGGAGATCAGCACCCAGAAGGGCGCCCTGCAGATCGCCGAAGCCGTCAAGGGCAAGGTCACGCTGCGCACCGAGCACGGCGACATCTCGGTCGGCGCCGCACAGGGTGTCTCCGCGCACCTGGACGCCGGCACCAGCTACGGCCGGATCAACAACACCCTCCAGAACACCGACGGCGCCGCCGCCGGCCTGCAGATCCACGCGACCACCGCTTACGGCGACATCACCGCACGCAGTCTCTGACCCCCAGCTTCTGACCGAAGCCTCCGAGGAGCACCAACATGACGAATCTGGCCATCGCGGCGAACGGGCTGCGCAAGTCCTACGGCGACAAGGTCGTGCTCGACGGCGTCGACATCACCGTCCCCGAAGGAACGATCTTCGCTCTGCTCGGCCCGAACGGGGCCGGCAAGACCACCGCCGTGAAGATCCTCTCGACCCTCGTGACCGCCGACGCCGGCACCATCCGCATCGACGGACACGACCTGGCCGCCGACCCGCAGGCCGTCCGGTCCGCGATCGGCGTGACGGGGCAGTTCTCCGCCGTCGACGGCCTGATCACCGGCGAGGAGAACATGCTCCTCATGGCCGACCTGCACCGCCTCCCCAAGCAGGAAGGCCGCCGCGTCGCCGCCGAACTCCTGGAGCGCTTCGACCTGGTGGAGGCCTCCAAGAAGCCCGCCCAGAGCTACTCCGGCGGCATGAAGCGCCGCCTGGACATCGCCATGACCCTGGTCGGCAACCCCCGGATCATCTTCCTCGACGAACCCACCACCGGCCTGGACCCCCGCTCCCGGCACAACATGTGGGGCATCATCCGCGAACTCGTCAACGGCGGCGTCACCGTCTTCCTCACCACCCAGTACCTGGAAGAGGCCGACGAACTCGCCGACCGCATCGCGGTGCTGAACGACGGCAAGATCGCCGCCGAAGGCACGGCGGAAGAGCTCAAGCGCCTCATCCCGGGCGGACACGTGCGTCTCCGCTTCTCCGACCCGCTCGCGTACCAGTCCGCGATCCTCGCCCTTCCCGAGGTCGTCCGCGACGACGAGTCCCTCTCCCTGCAGATCCCCAGCGACGGCACCCAGCGCGAACTGCGCGCCATTCTTGACCAGTTGGACACAGCGGGCATCGAGGCCGACGAACTGACCGTGCACACTCCCGACCTCGACGACGTCTTCTTCGCCCTCACTGGTGGTACCACCGGCACCACCGTGCCCAGCCAGCCCAAGGAGGCTGTCCGATGAGCTCCCTCTCCCTCGCCGTCCGCGACTCGAACACCATGCTGCGCCGCAACCTCCTGCACGCGCGCCGCTACCCATCGCTGACCCTGCAACTGCTGCTCACGCCGGTGATGCTGCTGCTGCTCTTCGTCTACATCTTCGGCGACACCATGAGCGGGGGCGCCGGCCGCGACGCCTACATCGCCTACATCGTCCCCGGCATCCTGCTGATGACCATCGGCTCCACCACGATCGGCACCGCGGTCTCCGTCTCCACCGACATGAACGAGGGCATCACCGCCCGCTTCCGCACGATGGCCATCCACCGCGGGTCCGTGCTCTTCGGACATGTCGCGGGAAGCGTCCTCCAGGCGATCCTGAGCGTGGTGCTCGTCGGCGCCGTGGGCGTCGCCATGGGCTTTCGCTCCACCGATGCCAGTGTCCTGGAGTGGATCGCGGCCTTCGGCCTGCTCGCCCTGGTCTCCCTCGCCTTCACCTGGATCGCGGTCGGGATGGGCATGGGCAGCCCGAACGCCGAGGCCGCCGCCAACAGCGCACAGCCCCTGATCCTCCTGCCACTGATCTCCAGCGCCTTCGTCCCGCTTCAGAGCATGCCGGGCTGGTTCCAGCCGATCGCCGAGTACCAGCCCTTCACCCCGGCCATCGAAACCCTGCGCGGACTGCTCCTCGGCACCGAGATCGGCAACAACGGCTGGATCGCCCTGGCCTGGTGCGTGGGCCTGACCATCCTCGGCTACCGCTGGTCCAGCGCACAGTTCAACCGCGACCCCAAGTAACCCAAGACGTGCGGGACGCCAACCCCCGGCTCGTCCCGCCCAGTGGCGGCGCACCCCGACACCCGTCGGCGTGCGCCGCCACATTCTTGTGCCGTCGGTCGGTCGGCCGGTTCCGTCCGTCGGTTCCGTAGTCGGCTGCGAGGAGGACTTGAGCGGTCATTGAGCGCGGGCGCCCATGCTGCCTGGCGAGGCTGAACCAGGATCGGCGGACGGACAGATCATGCTGATGGCGAACGACGAGTTGACCGCGCACAGCCCCGTGCCGCAGCAGAGCGGCGGCGACGTACCCGACCCGCACCACCACCGGTATGCCGCGCGCACCGCGGGCATGACCGCCTCGGAGATCCGGGCGCTGTTCGCGGTAGCCAGCAGGCCGGAGGTGGTCTCGCTGGCCGGGGGTATGCCGAACCTGGCCGCGCTGCCGCTCGGCGCTCTCTCGACGCAGGTCGCGCAGATCATCGCGGAGGACGGCCTGACGGCCCTGCAGTACGCCTCGGCGCACGGCCTGCCCCCGCTGCGGGAACAGATCTGCGACGTGATGGCCCTGGAGGGCATCACCGCGCACCCGGACGACGTCGTGGTGACGGTCGGCTCGCAGATGGGCCTCGACCTGGTGACGCGGCTGTTCTGCGACCCGGGTGACGTGGTGGTGGCCGAAGGTCCCTCCTATGTCGGCGCGTTGGGTTCCTTCGCCGCGTACCAGGCACAGGTCATGCACGTGGCGATGGACGAGCACGGCCTGGTCCCGGAGGCACTGCGGGCGGCACTGCGGCAGGCCAGGATCACCGGGCAGCGCGTGAAGCTGCTCTACACGATCCCGAACTTCCACAACCCGGCCGGTGTGACACTGGCGGTCGAACGACGGGCGGAGATCCTGGAGATCTGTCGCACGTACGACGTCCTGGTGGTCGAGGACAATCCGTACGGCCTGCTCGGCTTCGACGGCCAGACCTACCCGGCGCTGCACTCGCTCGATCCCGACAACGTGGTGTACCTGGGCTCATTCTCCAAGACGTTCGCCTCCGGTCTGCGGGTCGGCTGGGTCCTGGCGCCGCGCGCGGTGCGGGAGAAGCTGATCCTCGCCACGGAATCGGCGACGCTGTGCCCGCCCACGCTGAACCAGATGATCGTCTCGCGCTACCTGGCCACGTATGACTGGCAGAGCCAGATCAAGACGTTCCAGCAGACATATCGGGAGCGCCGCGACGCGATGCTGTCGGCGCTCGAGCAGTACCTGCCGCCGGGCTGTACGTGGACGAAGCCGGACGGCGGCTTCTACGTGTGGGTGACCGTGCCGGAGGGCGTGGACACCAAGGCGATGCTGCCGCGCGCGGTCTCGGCCCGGGTGGCGTACGCGTCGGGTACGGGGTTCCACACGGACGGCTCCGGCAGCCGCCAGATGCGGCTGTCCTACTGCTATCCGACGCCGGAGCGAATCCGCGAGGGCGTGCGCCGGCTGGCCACGGTGCTGGACTCCGAGCTGGACCTCGCGCGCATCTTCGGCGGCAGGTTCGGCCAGATGCAGGTGCCCTCGCTGTAGTGTCCGCAGCCGCGCGGCTGCGGACACTACAGCGAGGGCGGGGTTCAGCCGGCGACGGTCCAGGTGTCGCCGCCGGCGAGGAGTGCGGCGAGGTCGCCCTTGCCGTTCTGCTCGATGGCGGTGTCGAGTTGGTCGGTCATGAGGGTGTCGTAGACGGGGCGTTCGATGTCGCGGAAGACGCCGATGGGGGTGTGGTGCAGGGTGTCGGGGTCGG
>NZ_JBWLKL010000056.1:0-34838 GCF_059026065.1 Streptomyces sp. A18
TCCGCCAGGAGATCTTCGACCACATCCCGGAGGACGGGGACCTGGTCGCCGACGGATGTTCCCGCCTCGCCAAGCAGGGACGCCTGGTGGCGCACCAGCACCGCGGCTTCTGGAAGCCGACCGACACCGTGAAGGAACGGGCCGCGCTCGACGACGCGTACGCCAGGGGCGAGCGCCCGTGGGCCGTGTGGGAACGGGACGGCGCGGGGGTGCGGGCGTGATCCGGCTCGGGGCCCCCGGGGGCCTTGACCGGATCGTCGCGGTGGGCGCGCACTGTGACGACATCGCCATCGGCGCGGGCGGCACGCTCCTGACACTGTGCCGCGCACGGCCGGGCATCCGCGTCGACGCGCTCGTCCTTTCGGGCGGTGGCAGCGAGCGGGAGCAGGAGGAGCAGGCCGCGCTCACCGCCTTCTGCCCGGGTGCCGACCTGCGGCTCACCGTGCTCAAGCTGCCGGACGGCCGGCTGCCGGTGCACTGGGAAGAGGCCAAGGCCGCCGTCGAGGAGCTGCGCGGGCAGACCGAGCCGGATCTGGTCCTCGCTCCACGTACCGACGACGCGCACCAGGATCACCGCGGCCTGGCGCAGCTGATGCCCACCGCGTTCCGCGACCACCTGGTCCTCGGCTACGAGATCGTCAAGTGGGACGGCGATCTCGGCCGGATGACGGCGTACCAGCCGCTGTCACCGGAGATCGCCGAACAGAAGGTGCGGCTGCTGCAGGAGCACTACCCCTCGCAGCGGCACCGTCCTTGGTACGACCAGGAGGCGTTCCTCGGCCTCGCGCGGATCCGCGGCATCGAATGCCACGCGCGCTACGCCGAGGCGTTCGCCGCCACCAAACTCACGCTCGATCTCGGCACTTCTGAACTGGGGGAATGAACCTTGCGCGTACTGCTGACCGGACACCAGGGCTATCTGGGCACCGTGATGGCCCCTGTCCTCGCGGCC
This sequence comes from Streptomyces sp. A18, assembly GCF_059026065.1. Taxonomy (NCBI): domain Bacteria; kingdom Bacillati; phylum Actinomycetota; class Actinomycetes; order Kitasatosporales; family Streptomycetaceae; genus Streptomyces; species Streptomyces sp. A18. The sequence goes on from NZ_JBWLKL010000056.1 coordinate 953, forward strand.
GCCGGGCACGAGGTCATCGGCCTCGACTCCGGCCTGTTCGCCGACTGCGTCCTCGGCCCGCCGCCCGCGGACCCGTCGGGGCACCGGGTGGACCTTCGGGACGTCACGGCCGACCACGTGGCCGGGGTGGACGCCGTGATCCACCTGGCCGCGCTCTCCAACGACCCGCTGGGATCGCTCGCGCCGGAGCTCACCTACGACATCAACCACCACGCGTCCGTACGCCTCGCCCGGCTTGCCCGCGAAGCCGGAGCGCGGCGCTTCCTGTACGCGTCGACCTGCTCGGTCTACGGCGCCGCCGGCGGCGACGACCTGGTGGCCGAGGACGCACCGCTGCGCCCGGTGACGCCCTACGCGGAGTCCAAGGTGCGGGTGGAGGACGACCTGCACGCGCTGGCCGACGGCGACTTCAGCCCGGTGTTCATGCGCAACGCCACCGCCTTCGGCTACTCGCCCCGGCTGCGCGCCGACATCGTGCTGAACAACCTGGTGGGCCACGCGCTGTTGTCCGGTGAGGTGTTGGTGCTCTCCGACGGCACCCCCTGGCGCCCGCTGGTGCACGCCGTCGACATCGCACGGGCCTTCACCGCCGCGCTGTCCGCGCCACAAGAGGCGGTGCACGACCGGGCGTTCAACATCGGCAGCGAGATCAACAACGTCACGGTCGCCGAGATCGCCGAGCAGGTCGCCGAGGCGGTGTCAGGATCGAAGGTGGTGATCACTGGGGAGACCGGCGCCGACCCGCGCTCCTACCGGGTGGACTTCTCCCGGTTCCGGGACGCGATCCCCGGCTTCGACTGCGAGTGGACGGTAAAGCAGGGCGCGCTCGAACTCGCCGACAACTACCGTGAGTTCGGCCTGACCCAGGAGGACTTCGAGCGACGCTTCACCCGGCTCGCCGTCCTGCGTGCGGCGTCCGAAGCAGGCGACGTCGACGCCACCCTGCGGCGGAACCGATGACCTCGGTGGGCGAAGAGATGCAGGCTCTGGTGGAGCGGCTGTACCCGCTCTGCCGGAGCATCACCGGCGACGGTGTGCGCGCCACCCTGGGGATCGTCGGCCAGTACGTCCCGCTGCGGGTGCACGAGATACCGACAGGGACGCAGGTGCTCGACTGGACGGTGCCGCAGGAGTGGAACATCCGGGACGCGTACATCGCCGACGCCGCGGGCAACCGCGTCGTCGACTTCGCCGAGTCCAGCCTGCACGTGCTCGGCTACAGCGTGCCGGTGTCGCGGACCATGCCACTGGCCGAACTGCGCGAACACCTGCACACCCTGCCGGACCACCCGAGCTGGGTGCCGTACCGCACCAGTTACTACAAGCCGGAATGGGGATTCTGCCTGGCCCAGGAGACCCTGGACGCGCTGCCGGACGGCGACTACGAGGTGCGCGTCGACTCCACGCTCGCGGACGGCCACCTCACGTACGCCGAGCACGTGATCCCCGGGCAGGTCCCCGACGAGGTGATCGTCTCCTGCCACGTCTGCCACCCGTCGCTGGCCAACGACAACCTCGCCGGCATCGCGGTGGCGACGTTCCTGGCCCGCGCCCTGGCCCAGGAAACCCCGTACTACACCTACCGGTTCATCTACGCGCCCGGCACCATCGGCGCGATCACCTGGCTGGCCCGCAACAGGGAGCGGATGGCGCAGATCAAGCACGGTCTCGTGCTGGCCTGCGCCGGTGACTCGGGGCAGCTCACGTACAAACAGAGCAGGCGCGGCGACGCGGAGATCGACCGGGTGCTGCGGCATGTCCTCGCCTCATCCGAACGCCCGCACCGCGTCGCCGAGTTCACTCCCTATGGCTACGACGAGAGGCAGTACTGCTCGCCCGGTTTCGACCTCGGCGTGGGCTCCCTCAGCAGGACCCCGTACGCCGACTACCCCGAGTACCACACCTCGGCGGACAACCCGGACTTCGTCTCCCCGGAGGCGATGGCGGACACGCTCGCCGTCTGCCGCGAGGCGTTCGCCGTACTCGACCGCAACCGGACCTACACCAACCTCAGCCCGTTCGGCGAACCACAGCTGGGCAGGCGGGGGTTGTACGCATCGCTCGGCGGGCGCAGCGACGCGCAGCAGGCCCAGATGGCCATGCTCTGGGTGCTCAACCTCTCCGACGGCGAGCACAGTCTGCTCGACGTCGCCGAGCGGGCAGGGCTGCCGTTCGACACCGTCGCCGCCGCGGCCGAGGCCCTGCACGGCGCCGGGCTGATCAAGGCATGACGCCGATGACCACCGACGGGGAGAAGCGGACCGCCAAGCGGGCCATGGTCGGCCGACTGTCCTGGGGCCTTGCCGACCAGGCGGCCTCCAGCATCTCCAACTTCGCGGTGGGGATCTACGTGGCACGCTCCCTCGGGCTTGCCGCGTTCGGCGTGTTCAGCCTGGCCTGGGTGACGTACGGCGTGGTGCTCAGTGTGTCCCGCGGCCTTGCCACCGACCCGCTCGTGGTGCGCTTCAGCGGTGTGTCCGAGGCGTCCTGGCGCGGGGCGGTGGCCCGGTCGTCGGGCACCGCGCTCGTCGTCGGCGGTGCCATCGGCGCGGTGTGTGTGGTGGCCGGTCCTGTCATGGGCGGCAGCGTGGGGCCCGCGTTCACCGCCCTCGGCATCGTGCTGCCGGGGCTGCTCCTTCAGGACGCCTGGCGGTACTCGTTCTTCGCCGCGGGCGCCGGGCGCAAGGCGTTCGTCAACGACGTCGTGTGGGGCCTGGCGCTCATCCCGGCCATGGTGGTGGCGGCCCGCGCCGACAACGTGGCCGCCTTCGTGCTCGCCTGGGGCGGGTCCGCCACGGTGGCCGCGGTGTACGGCTGCCTCCAGTCCGGCATCCGGCCACGCCTGACAGGTGCGCGCGAGTGGCTCCGCGAACAGCGCGACCTCGGTACCCGGTACATGGTTGAGAACGTCAGCACCAGCGGCGCGTCCCAGCTGCGGGCCTACGGGCTCGGCGCGATCGTCGGGGTCAGTGCCGTGGGTGTGGTCCGGGGTGCCGAGCTCCTGCTCGGCCCGTTCCTCGCCGTGCTGATGGGGCTCACGCTGGTCACCGTCGCGGAGGCCGCACGGATGCTGCGGCAGGCCCCGCACCGTTTGGGCAGGTTCTGCCTCCAACTGGGCGGCGGGCAGGCCGCCGCCGCGCTGCTCTGGGGCGCGGCGCTGCTCCTCGTACCGGACCGGGGCGGCGAGCTCGTACTCGGTGACGTCTGGCAGGCCGCGTCGGAGCTCATCGTGCCGGCCACGCTCAGCGTCGCGGGCGCGGGCCTCGGCAGCGGCGCCGCTGCCGGGCTCCGCGCGCTCGGCGCGGCCCGCCTCAGCCTGCGCTGCCAGCTGATCGCCTCCGGCTGCTACGTCGTCGGCGGGCTCGGCGGGGCGGTCGTGGGCGGCACGATCGGCTCGGCCTGGGGCGTCGCATCCGCGTCCCTCTGCGGCTCCGCCGTGTGGTGGCTGCAACTGCGGTCCGCCCTGCGCGAGCGCCGCCACAACCCCATCCCCGAAGTGAGGACGTCATGACCGCCCAACCCCGGCTGAGCATCGGCCTGCCCGTGTACAACGGCGAGGAGTATCTGGCCGAATCGCTCGACGCCCTGCTCGGCCAGACCTACGAGGACTTCGAACTGGTCATCTGCGACAACTCCTCGACCGACGGCACCCAGGACATCTGCCGCAAGTACGCGGCACAGGACTCGCGCATCCGGTACATCCGGCTGCTGAAGAACATCGGCGCCGCGCCGAACCACAACTACGTGTTCACCCAGTGCCGCGGCGAGCTGTTCAAGTGGGCCTCGCACGACGACCTGTACGCCCGGGACCTGCTGCGGCGCTGCGTGGATGCCCTCGACGAGCGGCCCGACGTGATCCTCGCGCACACCGACCAGGCGGTCATCGACGGCCAAGGCCAGGTGAAGGTCCCCTACGCGTACACGCTCGCCACCGACTCGCCGCGCGCGCCCGAGCGCTTCCGCAGCATGCTGTTCGAGCCGGGCGGCGACGACTTCTACGGGGTGATGCGCGCCGACGTGCTGCGCCGCGTGAAGCCGCACGACAGCTATCACCACGCGGACCGCACCTTCGTCGCCGAGATCGCCCTGCACGGACCCTTCCACCAGGTGCCCGAACTGCTGTACTTCCGCCGCGACCATCCCGCCCGCGCCGAGCGGGCGAACCCCTCCAAGCGCTCCCGGTGCGTCAACCTGGACCCGCGCCGGGCGGGCCCGCTGCACCCGACGCCCCGGCTGCTCGCCGAGTACGTCTGGGGTTTCGCGTCGGCGATCCGGCGGGCGCCGTTGTCCACGGCCGACCGGAGCGCCTGCTACCGGCACTTGGCCGCCTGGATGACCAGCCGCGTCCGGCCGGGCGCCGGTGAGCGGGTCGAGGACCGCGCCCCGGTCGACCCGGCCAAGCTCACCGTCTCCGTCGACGCCCTGGTCGCCGGGCGTGAAGGGCGGCAGGCATGACGTCCGAGCGCAAGGCGCCGGTGCGCGTCGGGGTGTTCGGTCTGCTCGGCTCCGGCAACGTCGGCAACAACGGATCGCTCGAGGCCGTGCTCGGATACCTCCGCGCCGAGCACCCGGAGGCGGTCGTGGACGCGCTGTGCGGCGGACCCGAGGACATCGCGACCCGGTACCGGATCCCCGCGACGCGGCTGAACTGGTACAGCGGGGAGTACCGGACCGCCTCACGCGCGGGCGCGATCGCGGCCAAGGGCGCGGGCAAGCTCGTCGACGCCGTCCGCACCGCCGTCTGGGTGCGCCGGCACGACGTGGTGATCGTGCCGGGCACGGGCGTCCTGGAGGCCACGCTGCCGTTGCGGCCCTGGGGCTTCCCGTACTCGCTGTTCCTGCTCTGTGCGACCGGCAGGCTCTTCGGCACCCGGGTCGCGCTGGTCAGTGTGGGCGCCGCCGCGATCGGCAGCAGGCCGACCCGGACGCTGGTGCGCTGGTCGGCGCGGCTCGCCGCGTACCGGTCGTTCCGCGATGCCATGTCCCGCGACGCGATGCGGACGATGGGTGTGGACACCGCGCGCGACGAGGTCTACGAGGACCTCGTGTTCGCCCTGCCGACGCCGCGGGCGAGCGTGCCTTCCGGGCCGCCGGGCACGGTCTGCGTCGGCGTCATGGCCTTCCACGGCAGCAACGACGAGCGCGCCAGGGCGCAGGAGATCCACCGGCGCTACCTCGACGGGACGACGCGGTTCGTCCGCGCGCTGGTCGAGGACGGCAGGCCGGTCCGGCTGCTCACCGGTGACGAACTCGACCGGCCGGTGGTCGACGCGATCCTCGACGCGGTGGACTCGCCGCTGGTCACCGCCGCCGACGCGGCCTCGCTCGACGACCTGATGAAGGAGATGGCGGCCGCCGACACCGTGGTGGCGACCCGGTACCACAACCTGGTCTGCGCGCTGAAGGTCGGTACGCCGACCCTCGCACTCAGCTACTCGGCGAAGAGCGACGTGCTCATGGCGCAGATGGGTCTCGCCGCGTACTGCCACCAGGCTCGCGAGGCCGACGCCGACCGGCTGTACGAGCAGTTCCAGGCACTGGAGCAGAGTTCGGCGGAGGTGCGGCGGACCATCTCCGAGCGGAACCTGACCGTCGCCCGGCGCATCGAGGAGCAGTTCACCGCCTTGACCGCGGCCCTGTTCCCGGCGGCCACCCCCACTCACCCCCACGTCCGCCAGGAGCCCGTATGAAGGTGACCGAAGTCCCGGCGATCGACGGCGCGTACCTGTTCGAGCCGACGCCGTACGCCGACGAGCGCGGCTTCTTCTGCCGCACCTTCGACGCCGACGTGGTGCGCTCGGTGGGCCTCGACCCGGACGCCTTCGTCCAGGACAGCGTGTCCCGCTCGGTCCGGGGCGTGCTGCGCGGCATGCACCTGCGCTCCGGCGCGGGCGAGGCCAAGCTCGTGCGCTGCTCGTACGGGAAGGTCTTCGACGTCGTCGTGGACCTGCGGCCGGACTCGCCGACCTACCGCAGCCAGGCCCACTTCGAGCTGTCCGGCCAGACGCAGCTGACCCTGTACGTCCCGGCGGGGTGCGCGCACGGCTTCCAGGCCCTGACCGAGACCGCCGACGTCTCGTACCGGATCGACCGCCCGCACGATCCGGCCGAGGACGTGACGATCGCCTTCGACGACCCGGAGCTCGCCATTCCCTGGCCGCTGCCTGCCCGGTCGATGTCCGAGCGGGACCGGAAGGCACCGAGCCTCGCCGAGGTCCTGAAGCAGAAAGAGAGCTGAAGTGGCCGTGGAAACAGAAGAGTTGAGCCTTCCCCGGTCGCGGGCCGCGAACGAACGGCTGCACGCCATGATCCCCGGGGGCGCGCACACCTACGCCAAGGGCGACGACCAGTACCCCGAGGACCTGGCCCCGGTCATCAGCCACGGCCACGGTGCCCACGTATGGGACGTCGACGGCAACCGCTACATCGAGTACGGCTCCGGCCTGCGGTCGGTCAGCCTCGGTCACGCCCACCCACGCGTGATCGAAGCGGTGCGGCGTGAACTCGACCGCGGCAGCAACTTCGTGCGGCCGTCCATCGTGGAGGTGGATGCCGCGGAACGCTTCCTGGCCACCGTGCCGACCGCCGAGATGGTGAAGTTCGCGAAGAACGGCTCGGACGTCACCACCGCAGCGGTGCGCCTCGCCCGCGCCGTCACCGGGCGCCCGCGGGTGGCCATCTGCGGCGACCATCCGTTCTTCTCCGTGGACGACTGGTTCATCGGCACCACGCCGATGTCCGCCGGTATCCCGGCGTCGACCACCGAGCTCACCGTGGCGTTTCCGTACGGGGATCTGGCCGCGACGGAAGAGCTTCTGACCCGGTATCAGGACGAGGTCGCCTGCCTGATCCTGGAACCTGCCCACACGGAGCCTCCCCCCGGCTACCTGGCCGGTCTGCGCGAGCTCGCCGACCGGCACGGCTGCGTACTGATCTTCGACGAGATGATCACCGGCTTGCGCTGGTCGGAGGCGGGCGCCCAGGGCCTGTACGGCGTCGTCCCCGACCTCTCCACGTTCGGCAAGGCGCTGGGCAATGGATTCGCCGTCTCCGCGCTGGCCGGGCGCCGCGAGCTGATGGAGCGGGGCGGGCTGCGTCACTCCGGCGGCCGGGTGTTCCTGCTGTCCACCACGCACGGTGCGGAGACGCACTCCCTGGCGGCCGCGATGGCCGTGCAGACCACTTACGTCGAGGAGGGCATCACCGCACAACTCCACGCCCTCGGCGACCGGTTGGCCTCCGGTGTCCGTGAGGCCGCGGCCGGCATGGGCGTCGGTGACCACGTCGTCGTCCGGGGCCGGGCCAGCAACCTGGTCTTCGCCACCCTCGACGAGAACCGGCAGCCGTCACAGGAGTACCGCACCCTGTTCCTGCGACGGCTCCTCGCCGGCGGGGTCCTTGCCCCGTCGTTCGTGGTGAGCAGCGCGCTCGACGACGCCGACATCGAGCGCACCGTCGATGTGGTGGCCCAGGCATGTGCCGTGTACCGCAAGGCACTTGATGCTTCGGATCCCACTCCGTGGCTGGCCGGGCGGCCGGTGAAGCCAGTGTTCCGGCGCTTGGCGTGACGCGTGACGTGACGCATGGCGTGACGCGTGACGTGAAGTACGTGACGTGACGTCAGCGGGGCCGATTCCCACCGGCGTCGGCCATCCGGTCGACCAGCCACGCGGTCGCCGGTACCACCGCAAGCGCGGTGCACCAGCCGCCGAGGACATCCGTCGGGTAGTGCGCGCCCAGAGCGACCTGCGCCCAGCCCATGACGGCGCCGACGACCAGCGCCACGGCGAGCACGAGTGACGTACCGGCCGCCCTGCCGAGGCCGAGCCTGCGGGTCGCGAGCAGCGCCGCCACCAGGGCGAGCGCGGTGACGAAGGCGGTGTGCCCGCTCGGGTAGGACAGGTGGTCGCCGTGGATGGTGCGTCCCGCCAGGGGCTTGAGCAGTGTCGTCGTCCCCACGGTCGCGCCGGCGCCGACCACGACGAGCGCCGCCGCGCGAGGACGCCGAAGCAGCAGGCAGCCCGCCACGGCGGCCACGACCAGCAACGCGGCTCCGGTCGGCTCACCCAAGAAGTCCGTGGCCAGAGCGACGTTCCGCAACGGCGGCCGCACCGTGTCCGCCGTCGGATCGACGAACCACCTGTCCACCCTGCCGGGCTCGCTGTGACCGGCGTACAGGGCCCCGACGGCGACGACCGTCAGCCCGGCGATGGCCGCGACAAGTCCGAGCCACGCGCGCAGCGTTGCGGGCAGCAGCGGGGACGCTGGCCGGCCCGTCACGCGCCCACCCCGGTGACCGCAGGTCCGGGCACACCGAACCGCACACCGTCGCAGACCATCAGGCGCCACCCTCCCCACCAACAGGCCCCCGTCGTGGCTGACTCGGCCCGCGCGGGAACCTTAGCCAACCATCCGGTCGTGCAAACCGGCCTCACCCTCCGCCTGTTCCCGCGCGCGTGCCGCGTCCTGGGTGCGGAGCAACGGCTTGACCACCTTGCCGCCCGCGTTGCGGGGAAGCTCGGTGAGCAGGACGAGGTCCTTGGGCCGCTTGAACGACGCGAGCCTTCCTTCGAGGAACCCGGTCAGCTCGGGCAGCGAAAGGCCGGTTCCCGGGGCGGCGGTGACGTAGGCGACCGGCACCTGGCCCCAGCGCTCGTCGGGCCTGCCGATCACTGCGACCTCCCGTACCGAGGGGTGTGCGGCGACGGCGTTCTCCAACTCGGCGCAGTAGATGTTCTCGCCGCCGCTGATGATCATGTCCTTCTTGCGGTCGACCACCCAGATGAAGCCCTCGTCGTCCTGCTTGACCAGGTCACCGGAGTGGAACCAGCCTCCCTCGAAGGCCTCCGCCGTTTCCGCCGGCTTCTTCCAGTACCCCTGCGTCAGCATGGGCCCGCGGTAGACGATCTCACCGACCTCGCCCACGGCGACATCGTTCATGCCCGCGTCGACGACGCGGTACTGGATGCCCGGGATCGGCCGGCCGACCGAGCCGAGCTTGCGCAGCGAGTCCTCCCCACGGAGCACGCAGGTGATCGGCGAGGTCTCGGTCTGACCGAACACGGCCACGTTGAGCGCGGCGGGGAACTTCTCGCCCATCGCGCGCAGGGTCGCGTCGCTCGCGGGGGCGGCTCCCCAGCTGATGATCCGCAGCTTCAGGTCACGTTTGTCGATGTCGGCCTCGGCGCAGAGCAGGTCCCACTGCTGGGGAACGTTGAACACGACCGTGGCGCCCTCGCGTTCGTATGCGTCGAGGACCGCCTGCGGGTCGAAGGCGCCCAGCGGATGGATCACGACCGTGCTGCCGACCACGAAGTTCGCCACGATCGAGCCCAGGCCCGCGATGTGGAAGAAGGGCGCCGTCAGGAAGCCGACGTCGGAGTCGTCGAACATCTCCATCGCCCGGATGCAGGTGATCGCCTGCACCTGCATGTTGCGATGGGACAGCATGACCCCCTTCGGTCGGCCGGTGGTGCCCGAGGTGTACATGATCAGCGCGGTCGACTCCTCGCTGATGTCGGGCAGTTCCATCGGCTCGTACGCCGAGAGGAACTCCTCGTACGAGGTGTGGGCCTCCTCGGTCTCTGTCCCGGTCCCAGCCGACCCGCCGATGACTATGACCGTGCCGATCGACGCGGCGTTCGGCACGGCACGGAGCAGCGGCAGGAGCCGTGCGTCGACGACGATCGCCGAAGGGGTGCAGTCGGTCAGGACGTGGTCGAGTTCCAGCGGCGCGAGCCGGAAGCCGAGCGGCACGGCCATGGCCCCCAGACTGTTCGCCGCGAACACGCTCTCCACGAACCACGGATGGTTCAGCGTGAGCATGGCCACGCGGTCGCCCGCGGCGACCCCTCGGTCCGCGAGCGCGGCGGCGAGTTGCAGCGAACGCCGCGACAACTGCGCCCAGGTAGTGGTCTGCCCGAGGTGGCGCAACGCGGGCTTGTCGGGGCGCGTCAGCGCGTGGGCGGCCGCCTGGGACATCCAGTGGTGCCGGAAGGACCAGGCGGGGGCCGTGTCCGTCGACATGGGCGACTCCTAGGTGTCGAATCAATGGGTGTCGCTGCGGCAGTGTGCCTGTCAATGCAGCGGGCAGAGAAGTGTCGTGGAGCATTTTGTTAATGGGGAATCACATGGGTCGCACCTCGGTCCGCCTGCCGCGCACTCCGCACACAGGTGGCCCAGGGGGCGGCCCGACGTGTGATTGACTGGGCCGTATGGGCCCGTATCCGCATACATCTGTCCGGTCATGACCGTCGAGTCGACCTCGGCCCCGGCCACTCGCCCCCGCAACCGCAAGCAGCTCATCGTCGAGGCGGCCGGCCGGCTCTTCAGCGAACGCGGCTACCACGCCGCGTCCATGGAGGAGATCGCCGTCGGCGTGGGCATCACTGCCGCGGCCCTGTACCGGCACTTCCCGAACAAGTACGCACTGTTCTCCGAGTGCGCGCACGCCATGGTGGACCGGCTCGTCGCCGTGCTCGACGACATGCCGCCCGAGGCGGACTCGGCGGAGGTGCTCACCGCCCTCATCCGCGTCACTCTGGCGCATCGCGCGTCGGGCGGCGTGTACCGGTGGGAGGCCAGGTACCTCGACCGCGAGGACCGTCGGCTCCTCCGGGCGAAGTTCGCGCAGGTCGTCGGCCGGGTGAGCGAGACGGTGCGGCGCGAGTGTCCGTCGGTCGACGAGGAACTGCGGGTCGACGCGGCGCTCGGTGCCATCGGGTCCATCACCATGCATCACACCTCCATTGCTCAACGTCGGGTCGAGGAACTGCTGTTGGCGTGCGCCCTGCGGGTAGTCGCGACCGACCCCGTGCCGGCCACCGGGAGCACGCGCTCCGTCCGGCTGCCGGCTCTGCCGGTGCCGCGCTCACGGCGCGCGGAGATCCTCGCGGCCGCCGTCCCGCTGTTCGCCCGGGACGGGTTCGTCAACGTCACGAACGGCCAGATCGCTCGGGCGGTGGGGCTTGCTCCCTCCGCGCTCTACCGTCACTACCCGGGCAAGGCCGACATCCTGGCGGCGGCGTGCCTCCAGGCGGCGGGGCTGCTGGCTCAGGCGGTGGACCAGAGCCTGCACGAGGTGACCGATCCGCGCGAGGCCGTCGTCGCGCTGGCGGCGACGTACGTGGCCTACAGCTTCGAGCACACCGCGCTCACGAGTGTCGCCGAAGCCGAGTTCGTCGGCCTGCCGGCCGACCAGCGGCGCCCCTTGCTCCTGGCACAGCGTGAGCACATCGCCGTCTGGGAGCGGCAGTTGCGACTGGTCCGCCCGGAGCTTGACCCGCGTCAGGCCCGAGTCCTGGTGCACGCCGGGTTCGGCGTGGTGGTCGAGGCAGGGCGGAGACTGCGGTGGCAGGACGGCCCCGACCACCGAGCCGCCGTGACCGGTCTCGTCGTGCGTGCCCTGGGCCTCTGACCTGGCTCGTGAGACCGCGCGGATGCCCGTCCTGCGGCTGGTGTGCCACGGGCGGGGGCATCCGCGCGATCGGCCCGGCGGCTCAGGAGTTCGCCCTGTTCCCCGTCGGGATCACGATGGGGGTGGTCTGGCCCGAGCTGCCGTTGTTCAGGAACGCCATGGCCAAGGCGCGGACGAACTGGTCGAACATGTAGAAGGCGCCCGGCGCGACGGGCGACAGACCTTCCCGGAAGAGGATGAAGGCCGGCCACGCGGTGCGGATCAGGGCCGCCGCGGCGTAGTCGCGCTTCAGTCCGAGCCAGTCGCCGATCTCGTGGCTCAGGACGTAGCGTACGAACTCGTTGAGGAAGCCGCGCGTGACACCCAGGTCGACCTCGGCGGTCAACCCCAGCAGATCCTCGGCCAGTTCGATGCCCTCGGTCGTCGGGGACAGGATCGGCGTGAGCACCTGACCCGACTGCGCTTCCGCGTCGGCCCACGTCTTGGGGATGTACTCGTCCCGTACGCCGAGCAGGTGCAGGGCGACCTGCCAGCTGTGCAGGAAGGCCTCCTGGTCCGCGGCCGAGAACGGGACCTTCCAGTCGAGCAGCTTCCTGCGCACGTAGGTGCCCAGGCTGTGGAAGGTGACCAGGATGTCGGCGTTGCTGATCGGGATCTCCTGGTCCGATACCGCCGACCAGTGGGGTGACTGCGGCAGCAGGTGACGCACCGCGGCGTGCACCAGACGTGTCTTGTTGGCGGTGACGACGAACTGGCCCGTCGGCTCGAAGCCCTTCAACTGGGCCAGGTCGTAGCCGAACGTGAACGTCTTGGCCGCGCGGTCCTTCATGTCGGCGCCGCCCGCCGACCAGTAGACGCTCTTGGCCTCCCGCGGGATCACGGTGCTCATGATCCCGCTGCCGAGGCCGTAGAGGACGAAGAGGTAGGTGTCCTTGCGGCGGTTGAAGTCGGCGGCGCGCGCCAGCTTGGCAGGATCCGCCCAGGATGGCAGCTTGTTGACCGTCTTCAGGTACGCGGTGAGGTCGGCCGGGAGGCCGCTGGGCAGCGGGTCGTTGTTGTTCACCCACGACTCCATCGCGGTGTTGACCGCCGGAATCCGGCCCTTGGTGAGCAGTGAGGCCACCAACTGGTCCACCTCGTCGTCCCACACGTACTCCGGGTCGGTGCCGGTGCCGGCTCCGGCGACCGAGCCCGTCGAGGGCCACGCCCACGCGTCGGTGGTGCCCGCCGCGCCCACGAGGCCCAAAGCGGCGCCGAGCGACAGTGCTCTTCTGCGACTGAGATTGTGCATTTACTTACTCGCCTTCCTGGTAGGACGGGCGGCCCATCACGCCTCACAGGGCTGGGAGTTGCTGCCACCTCCAAGGTTCAATGCTTGTTCCAGGATGTGATTTCTGATTAACATAGCGAGGTGCGCTGCCGTCGACAAGAGAGTCGACGTGACCTCCGAATCGATCCAGCCCCGTACGACCCGAGGAGTCCGCATGACCACGGATCAGGTCTCACCGTGGAACTACCCCCTCTCCCTCGGGGTCGGCGATGGGCTGCCGGGCGGCGTGGCGGCCGTGGCGTGAAGCCCGTGCTTTTTCCCGGTCGTTGACAGCTTTCGCTACTCGTTGGGAGTCCTGATGGCCGGTGCGATCTCCGCTGAACGGTCGCTGTACGACAATGACCACGAACTCCTGCGGGAGACGGTGCGTGCGTTCGTCGACAAGCACGCCTCGCCGCACGCCGAGCGGTGGCGGGCCGAGGGCAAGGTCGACCGCGACCTCTTCCAGGAGGCCGCCCGAGCCGGGATCCTCGGCTTCAACATCCCCGAGGAGTACGGCGGCGGCGGGGCCACCGACTTCCGCTTCAACGCGGTGATCGGCGAGGAGTTCTCCCGTCATCCGGCGTCGGACGGCCTCGCCGGGGTGAGTCTGTCCAACGACATCGTCGTGCCCTACTTCACCTCCCTGACCGACGACGAGCAGAAGGCCCGCTGGCTGCCCGGCATCGCTGCCGGGACGCTCGTCGTCGCGGTCGCGATGACCGAGCCCGGAACCGGGAGTGACCTGGCCGGCATCGCCACCACAGCGGTCCGCGACGGCGACGACTATCTGGTCAACGGCAGCAAGGTCTTCATCTCCAACGGCCAGAACGCCGACCTGGTCGTCACCGCGGTACGGACCGGCCCGGACCGCCACGGCGGGATCAGCCTGCTGGTGGTCGAGGCCGACAGGCCCGGCTTCTCGCGTGGCCGCAACCTGGAGAAGATCGGCCTGCACGCACAGGACACCAGCGAGTTGTTCTTCCAGGACGTCCGCGTGCCGGCCGCCAATCTGCTCGGCGACGAAGGCTCCGGCTTCAAGGCCCTGATGCGTAATCTTCCCCAGGAAAGGATCTCGATCGCGGCCAACGCCGTGGCTTCGATCGAGGGCGTACTGGAGCGGACCGTGGAGTACGTCAGGGAGCGCAAGGCGTTCGGCCGGACCGTCGGATCATTCCAGAACACCCGTTTCCAACTGGCCGACATGGTCACCACCGCCCGCGTGGGCCGCACCTACATCGACGATCTCCTCGCCAGGCACTCCCGCGGTGAACTGAGCGCCGTGGACGCCGCGTCGGCGAAGTTCTGGGCCACGGAGAGTTACGTCGACATCGTCGGTCGCTGCCTGCAACTGCACGGCGCCTACGGCTACATGCTCGAGTACCGCATCGCCCACGACTACCTCGACTCGCGCATCGCCACCATCTATGGAGGCACCACGGAGATCATGAAGGAGATCGTCGCCCGCGACCTGGGTCTCTAGGCGGGCCGCGCCGCGGCGACCGTGCCGAGGCCGTGAAGAGTCCAAGTCCGGCTTCGCGTTCGTCCATGGTGGCCCTTCTCCGGAGGGCGTACAAACGGCTCCTGTCTGATCCCCCGCAGAGAGGAACAGCACATGTCCGTCTCGACCCTTCGTCGATGTGCCGCGCTCGGCGCGGCAGCGGCGCTGTTGATGATCACTCCTGGACCGGCGCACGCGGACGTCGGAGGCGGGAATGTCTCGGTGAGCTGGGAGTTGCCCGGCGCCCCGGCCTCCGGGCTGACCGACATCACGTACCCGATCACCGTCAACTCCGCGACGGCCCACCGGAGCGGGATCTACTTCGCCCAGCAGTTCGGCTTCACCAACGCCGCGGACGTCGGTTACACGGGCCTGCAGCCGCGCGAGAACAGCGGGGGCGCGGAGAGGCTTTCCGCCCGCTTCTCCAGCTTCGTCGCGGGAACGACGACGTCCGACCCGCTCTGCCACGAGGGAGCCGACGGCGGGCCCGGCGTCACCTGCGCGGTGGACTTCGACGCCGTCTACGGCCACCGCTACGACATCGAGGTCGAGCGCAGCGGAAGCGATACGTGGACCGGTACGGCGGTGGACACGGTCAGTGGCAAGGAGACGCACCTGGGCACGTGGACGCTGCCGACGGGCAGCGGCAATCTGCGCGGTTCCCAGGGCGGTTTCGTGGAGTACTACGCGGGGATCCCCAGCTGTGCGCAGATGCCCAGGGCCGACGTGGTCTTCGGCGGCCCCACGTCCACAAACGCGGGCGGCCTGAACGGCACGAGCAGAGCCAACTACGAGTACAGCGACTGCGTCGGCGAATCCGACTACCGGGCCGAGAACCAAGGTTCGGGTACGCACATCACCCGCGGTTACGTCTCGTGAGGACCGACGGCTACGCCACCCGCTCCGAGGGGCGCGTGGGCGGCCGTACGCCGTCGCTGTCTCACCAGGACGTACTGGCGGGGGGAAACTGATCGGAGACGACGGAAGGGAGCTCCGCGAGGTCCAGGACTCCGGCGACCGCCTTTCCGGTCAGCTCATGCCAGGCGGCGGCCCGGCTCAGCATGGCGTGGCCGCTGCCGGACATCAGGACGGTGGCCGCCTCGGCGCCCGCTGCGGCGGCCCGCGCGGCGAAGTCCATGGAGGCCCTCGGATCGGTCGTACGGTCCTTGTCGCCGTGCAGCAGCACCACGCGACGGCCGCGCAGATGCGCGACCGGCTCCCCGGCGGGGCACCAGGGGGCGAGGGCGACCACCCCTCGCACCAGCGGGTCCCCGGCGGCCCGCAGCGCGGCGCGGGCCCCCATCGAATGCCCCACCAGGACGGTCGGCACCTCTCCGGCGAGTTCCTCCAGCTCGCGCAGGGCTTGGCGGGCGTCCTGCGCCGCGTCCTCGCGCTCGCCGTTCCAGCCCCGGTGGCGATAGCGCACCCGCGCCATCAGCACGTCGCCTCCCGCGGTGGACCGCCGGATCGCGGCCTCGAAGAGCCGCAGTCGGACGCCCGGCAGATTCCACGGTGGGGGCGTCGCGGTCCCGTGCTCGCGGCCGCCGTGCAGCAGGAGCACAGCGGCACGTGGGTTCTCGACCCGCCTGCCCGGCTGCAACGCCGAGTGGGGGCCATCACGGAAGGGCACAGGGACTCCTCGACATGTCGGTGACCGGCCGGACGCGGCGGACGTGGGTGATTCGGAGCCGCGTCGGTGCCGGATGGGTCGTCGTACGGCACGGTCGGTTCCGCGGCGGCCGTCCGCCGACCCTGACGCCCAGTGTGCCCGCCTCGCGGCGGGCAGCCGGGTGGAGGCGGCGCCGGGGGCATCCGGGCGGAGGAGGGTCGTGCCTCGACGTTCCGCCGGGAGCGCTCGTGTCCGCCGCCACCTCCGTGCGTCCGGGGTCCCTCACAACCCTCGGACACCAGTGATTCGTCGGCGAGGGCGGGACGGATTGGCCGTCGTTGCCAACCTTGGAGACGATCGGGCGAAGCCGCGTAACCGACGATCTCGCCCTCACGTTTGTCCGCCGGGGCCCGGCCTGTCAGGCCGGGCCATGACGAAGGCTTGAGGGTCACTGATCATGCACGACATCACCAGGAAGATCGCCGCGGGGATCGGCGCCATGGCCGCGGCGATCGGCTGTGTCATCGTCTCGGGGCCGCCGGCGGTGGCCGACGGCAAGTGGTGCAACCACTCGGTCTGCATCGAGACCTACGACAGCGGCACCTACCTCGGCAGGGTCGAGGTGTCGGTCACCAACACCAACCGGCCGAACCGGATCAGCGCGCGCGTATGGACCACCGACGGCTGGAGCGCCAACACCAAGGTGGAGGACGTGGACGCGTTCAGGACCTACCGCGACCAGGCCTACCCGCAGCGCCACTTCCCCGCGGGCACCCGCCTGTGCGCGGAGGGCTTCCGCGGCGGCGACAGCGTGGGCCTGCCCTGCGTGACCATCACCGGCTGACCCGGTAGCGGCTCAGCCGTACTCCTGCGAACCAGCGCACGGCGTCGGGCGCCTCGTCGGGGCGAGCGGCGGCGCGGAGGCCGCTCAGACCGGCTCGCGTGCCGGGTCCGGCGTCGTGCGCGCCGTACCGTCCTGCCCGGTGGCCCTGGACCTGCGCAGGTCGTGGAAGAGGCGGCCCGGCCACCAGAACCAGTGGCCCAGGTCCAGGGCCAGGGCCGGCACCAGGACCGTACGGACCAGGAAGGTGTCGAGCAGGACGCCGATGCCGACCAGGACGCCCATCTGCGCCATCGTCACCAGCGGAAGTCCGGCGAAGACCGCGAACGTCGCGGCCAGCACGATGCCCGCCGAGGTGATCACTCCGCCCGTGCTGGTCAGGCCCTCCAGGACGCCGCGGCCGTGGCCCAGACGTGCCGCCTCCTCCTTGACGCGGTGCATCAGGAAGATGTTGTAGTCGATGCCGAGCGCGACCAGGAAGACGAAGCCCATCAAGGGGATCGACCAGTCGACGCCCGCGAAGCCGAGCACGCTCTCGAAGAGCACGTTCGACGCGCCCAGGGCCGCGAAGAAGGACAGGACGACCGTGGCCAGCAGGAGGAGCGGGGCGACCAGGGACCGCAGCAGCCAGATCAGTACGCCGAGCACCACCAGGAGGACGATCGGGATGACCGTCCGCAGGTCGCGGTCCGCGGCCCGCTGGGTGTCCAGGGTCTGCGCCGTGGTGCCGCCGACCATGGCGTCCGCGCCGTCGACCGTGTGCACGGCGTCCCGGAGCGCGTCGACGGTCTTCTTGGCGGACTCGCTGTCCGGGGTGTCCTTCAACACCACCGAGAGTTGGGTGAGTTCGCCGCCGGGGGAGCGCTCGCCGCTCGTGACCCGGGCGACCCCCTCGACCTCGGACGCGGCCGAACGCACCTGTGCCGTCCGCCCCGTGTTCGTGACGATCTTCGCGGGGTCGGAGGAGCCCGAAGGGTAGTGGGCGGAGATCTTCTCCTGGGCGACGACCGACTCGGGCTTGTCCTGGAACATCTCGGACTGCGTGAGGCCCATGTTGATACCGAAGGCGCTCAGCGCCAGGACGCCCGTGACGGCGACGGACATCAGCCATGACCAGCGGGGGCGCCGTGCGACGGCGGTGCCGATGCGGGACCAGACGGTGTGCTCCTTGCGCGCGGGCGTGCCGTGCCTGGGTACGAACGGCCAGAAGACCCAGCGGCCCGCGACGACGAGCAGCGCGGGCAGGACGGTGATCATCGCGAAGAGCGCGCAGACCACGCCGACGGCGCCCACCAGGCCCAGGGAGCGTGAGGAGTTGATGTCGGCGAAGGCCAGACAGGCGAGGCCGACCGCGATGGTCCCGGCCGACGCGATGATCGCCGGACCCGAGCGGCGCAGCGCGGTCTCCATCGCCTTGTGCCGGTCCTCCTGGCGGTGCAACTCCTCGCGGTAGCGGGCGATGAGCAACAGGGCGTAGTCGGTGCCGACGCCGAAGACGAGCACCATGAGGACGCCCGCGCTCTGCGGGTCCACGGGCAGGTCCGCGTACTTGGCGAGCAGATACGTGCCGACCTGGGTGAGGACGGCGGCGAAGCCGACCGCGATCAGCGGGAACAGCCACAGGATCGGGCTGCGGTACGTGATGAGGAGCAGGACGGCGACGACGATCCCGGTGGCGATCATCAGCGTCGAGTCGAGGGTGTCGAAGACGGCCACCTGGTCGGTGAGCGAGGCGGCGGGCCCGCCGACCTCGACGTCCACGCCCGGTGGCGCGTGCGCGCCGGCGATCTCGCGCAGTTCGTCGACCTTGTCGGTCAGGTCGTCGTCGGCGGTGGACATCGGGACCAGGAGGAGCTGGGCCTCGCCGTCGTCCGAGGGCATCGGCGGCGAGACCTGCTCGCCCTTGGCGGTGAACTCCGCGAAGGGAGCCCGGTCGGCGGCGGCCACCCGCTCGCTCACGCCTTCGCCGGTGTAGACGACGACGGCCGGCATGAGGGTGTCGTCACGGAACTCCTCCAGCTCCGTGTTGACCTGCGCGGACTCGGCGCCGCGCGGCAGGAAGGCGTTGGCGCTCGTGTCCTCGACGTCGCCGAGCTTCCCGGCCAGCGGGCCGAGGGCCATGGCGAGGATCAGCCAGGCGGCGAGGACCAGCCATTTGGGGCGCCGGCCCGAGGGGGTGGCGGCGACGCGCTGGAGCAGCGGACGCATGAGTAGTCTCCTTCAGTGTGGTGCGCGCCGCCGGTCGGTGACCGGCACGGGGCGCACGGGGCCCGCACCACGGCGCTGTAGGTGTGATGACCTGCCGTGGCGTACGGGTGGGTGTGTGAGTCCGGGCCACTTGGCCCGGGGTGTGTGCCGCAGTGGTACGGCCGGGAGTTGCCGCTCCCGGCCGTACCCGCGTGTCGGTGCTATTCGATCTCGCGCATCATCTTCTCCATGGAGCCGACGGAGTGGCGGGTCTGCGCCAGCTCCTCCCGGGTCTGCTTCATCTCCTCGATGGAGCGCCGGTGCAGTTCCACGTTGTCCTCGAGCAGCTGCGCGTACTTCGAGGCCAGTGCCTTGTACTGCTCCTCGCGGGCGGCGAGCATCCGGGCCCGCCAGGTGGCGGCGACCTGCCAGACGATCACGATCAGCAGAAGGAAGAAGCCGGCCGCGCCGACGCCCCCGACCCATGCGCCCACGGCGTCGCCTCCGTCCGCGAGGGTCACCAGTTGTCCGTTCACTTCGCTTCCTCTTTCTTGGCTTTCTCGGCCTGGTCGGCTTCAGCGGATTTGGTGGCTTCCGCGGATTCTCTGGGGCGGGTCTCGGAGAGGGTCAAGACCGCCCTGGCGAACAGCTGCGGCGTCAACTCGTAGAGAAACGGCGCCACTTCGAAGTACTTCATGGACTTGCCGTCCTCGGCGACCTCCAGCGACCCGATGACGAGGCCGGCGGCCTCGAGCAGTTTCAGGTGCATGTGCAGCAGCGGACGGCCCATGCCGATCTCGCGGGCGAGGGCGCTGACGTAATTGCGGCGCTCGGTGAGCGCCGCGACGATCCGCATGCGGTGCGGATTGCCCAGCGCGCTGAGTGCCTTCAGCAGCTCGTCGCCCGTCGGTTCCGGGTTCGGGACCTCGGCCATCGCGGCCTCTCTCTCGTGCCTGTCAAGAAAATCTGACATGAGGCTCCGCTACCTGTCAAAGATTCCTGACACATCTCAGGGTTAGATGGGGGATCCGGGAGTACTCGGCAGGCGCCGCCGTCGCGTATGACCCCTCGGCTTTGCGATTCTTTTACAGTGGGTGTAGTAGTTAGCCGTGACCGGCACGCCCCTTCATCGGAACGGAGCCACTGTTGCTGTCCGCCGTACTCGGTCTGCTCGCCGTCCTGGTCCTGACCGCGGGCACCGGCTACTTCGTCGCGCAGGAGTTCGCGTACGTGGCCGCGGACCGCCTCGCGCTCGCCCGCGAGGCGGAAGCGGGTGACCGGCGGGCGGGCCGGGCCGTGCAGGTCCTCGAGCGGCTCTCGTTCATGCTGTCGGGCGCCCAGCTGGGCATCACCGTCACCGGTCTGGTCGTCGGCTTCCTCGCCGAGCCGTCCGTGTCCGGGCTCCTGAAGCCCGTCCTGGACGGCACCGGCCTCTCGGACGGGGTCGTCTCCGCCCTGTCCGTGGTCCTCGGCTTCGTCGTCGCCACCGTGCTCCAGATGGTCCTCGGCGAGCTCGCGCCCAAGAACCTCGCGCTCGCCGTGCCCGACCGGCTCGCGAAGTCGCTGGCCGGCTCCACGCTGGCGTACCTGAAGGTCGTCGGCCCCGTCGTCCGTGTCTTCGACGGCGCGGCCAACCGGCTGCTGCGCCGCATCGGCATCGAGCCCGTCGAGGAACTGCACCACGGCGCCACCCTCGAAGAGCTCAGCCACCTCATCGGCGAGTCCCACGAGCACGGCCGGCTGCCGCGGGAGAGTGCCGAACTCCTCGATCACGCGCTTGAGTTCTCCGAGCGCACACTGGGCGAGGTGATGGTGCCGCGGGCCGACGTCACCTTCGTGCGCAAGGACGCCACGGCGGACGAGGCCGTGCGGCTCATCGCCCGGCACGGCCACTCGAACTACCCCGTCATGGGCGACCACCCGGACGACGTCGCGGGCGTCATCGGGGTGCGCGAGCTGATGCGGCTGCCCGCCACCCGCTTCGACCGCACCACGGCCGGCGAACAGGCAAGGCGCCCCCTGCTGCTGCCCGACACCCTGCCGCTGCCGGGCGCGGTGGCGCAGATGCGCGAGCGGGACGACGAGTTCGCGGTCGTCCTCGACGAGCACGGGGGCGTGGCGGGCATCGTGACGTACGAGGACATCGCCGAGGAACTGGTCGGGGACATCGCCGACGAGTCCGACACCGTCGTCGAGCTCGCGGTCGCGGACGGCGGCGGCTGGCTCGTCGACGCGGGCCGCCGCCTGGACGAGGTGGCCGCCGCGACCGGCATCGACCTGCCCGAGGAGGACGACTACGACACCGTGGCCGGGCTCATCGTGGACCGGCTGGGCCGCTTCCCGGCCATCGCCGACCGCCTGACCGTGGAGCTGTCCGACGGCAGCCGCGCCACCGTCGCCGTGCTCGGCCTGGACCGCCACGTGCCCGAGCGCGTACGGATCGAGCGCCTGCCGGTGGCGGACGCGCCGACCGCCGAGGAGGCATCCGCGTGAGCTTCCCCATGGCCCTCTTCGTCACCGTCCTGCTGCTGATCGCCAGCGGCTTCTTCGTCGCCGCGGAGTTCGCGCTCGTCGCCGCCAAGCGGCACCGCATGGAGCGTGCGGTCGCCGCCGGGCAGCGCGGCGCCAAGTCCGCGCTCGCGGGCATGCGGGAACTGTCCCTGATGCTCGCCGGGGCCCAACTCGGCATCACCGTCTGCACCTTGGGCCTCGGCTCGGTCTCCAAGCCCGCCATCTCCCACGCGATCGACCCGCTCCTGGAGAAGCTCGGCCTGCCCGCCGGGCTCAGCTACGGCATCGCCTTCGCGCTCGCCATGGTCGTCGTGGTGTTCCTGCACATGGTCGTCGGCGAAATGGCCCCCAAGTCCTGGGCCATCGCCCACCCCGAGCGCTCGGCGATGCTGCTCACCCCGCCGTTCCGCGCCGTGGTCAAGGTCGTACGGCCGCTGCTCACCGTCCTCAACAAGGTCAGCAACGCGCTCGTACGGCTGTGCAAGGTCCCCCCGCGCGACGAACTCACCTCGGTGCACAACCGCGAGCAACTCGCGCACCTGGTCGAGGAGTCGTGGCGGCTCGGACTCATCAGCGACGCCGACTCCGGGCTCATCACCACCTCGCTCACCGCGCCCCTGACCGCCGTCGGCGACCTCCAGACCGCGGTCGCGCAGATCACGTCCGTACCGGCCGACGCGACCATCGACGAGGTCCTGGAGGTGACCGCGGCGAGCGACCGCACCCGGCTGCTCGTCAGGGAAGGCGCCACCGTCCTCGGCTCGGTGCACGCCCGTGACGCCCTGGTCGCCCGCGCCCGGAGCCGCGCCCTGACCGCACGCGAACTGGCGCGCCCCGTCCCCGAACTCGCGGCCGACGACACCATCGCCCACGCCGTCGAGGAACTGCGCAGGCGCCGCGCGTCGCTCGCCGTCCTCTGCGACGCATCGGGCCGGCTCACCGGCCTGGTCAGCCTGGACGACCTGCTCGCCCGCCTCATGGAACCGCGGCAGCCCGCCTGATGGCCGCCACGAGCCACCCCTCCGGAGATGAAATGCCACTCCGTACGGGGATATGCGGATGTCGTGGACCGGGGCTACTGTGCTCGCCATGTCCCGTGCCGACGCCGTCACGCATGGTCACCGGGCGGTCCGCGTGAGCGCGGCGCCGCGGTGAGACTCCGAAGACCGCGTCCTGCGTGCGCGCAGGCGGTCGTCTACCGGTCCGCACCGCCGGCCGTGGCGGCAGGCCAGCAGGCCATCACGCTCCTGGACGGCAAGGGCCGCGCCATCGGGCACCTCGACTACCGCGTGTGTCACCCGTGCGGCACCGCACACGTCAACACCATCGCGATCGCCGGGCCTTGGCAGGGCATGGGCCTGGGACGCGAGGCCTTCCATCACGCCACGGACCCCTGGTCCGCGTACGCGTGGACCACGTCCCGGCAGTCCGCCGACGGCCGGAAGTTCTTCGCCGCGATGGCGGAGGAGACGGGCATGGAATTCGTGCCGGGAGCGGTGGGGTGCCCGCACCTCCTGTGAGGGGCGCCCGTGCTGCGAGGGGGCCTGTCGTCGCGCGGAAGGCGCGCGATAGCGTCGCCGCCGTGACGATCGACGCGCGTGGGACCACCACCAACTCCACCGGAAACGCGACGGTGTCCGCCGGACGAGGACGAACGGCGCGACGCGTCGCCGACGCCGTCGTCCTCCTGACGCCGCCCCTCCTGTTCGTGGTGCCGGTGCTGTTGATCCGGGCCGGGCTGATCGACGACGGTTTCCTCTTCCTCAACCTGGTCTCGCTCGGCATCAGCGGACTGGTCGCGGCTTACGCCCACATGGGCTGGCGCGCCCGCGCGCACGACGACGACCTGCTGTCCGCGTACACCCTGACCGGGCGGCACACAGTCGACCTCGCCCGGCTCACCAAGGTCGGCCGCCTCCTGGTGCCCGGCGCCCGCGTGGACGACCGGCTGATCCTCACCGACGCGCACGGCGTGCGGGTCGTCGTCGACAAGCTCGCGGGCGGCGACGGCACGGTCGACACCATGGTCCGCAGGGCTCTGCTGCGCAGGCCGCAGGGTACGGGTGTGATCGTGTCGGACCTCGCCGCCGAACGCCTCGACCTGCGGACGGAGGTGAGCCGTCCGCACGGCCGCCTCAAGGCGGGCCGCAAGGTCCGCGAGGGGCTCATCGGATGGCTTCCCCTGCTCTCGGCTCTCGCGTTCGCGCCGGTGACCATCGGCCTGTTGGTGGCCGCCTTCCTGCTCTCGGGCGTCGACTGAGGCTCAATGGGGCTCAATGGGGCTCAAGGCCCAGGTCCGCCAGGCATGGCAGGCCGCTGACCGGGCACTCGGGGACCGGGCGCGTACCGCGCGCCCATTGTCCTGGGAGGACACGATGACGCCGTCTCGAGTGCACACACGCGGCCGGACCAAGAAGGCCGCGGCCCGCTCGGCGGAGAAGGAATCGCTGACGGCGGCGGGCCGGGCGGGCTTCGTCGCCCGCGGAGTCGTCTACGTCCTCATCGGCGCGCTCGCCCTGCGGATAGCCGTCGGCAGCGGCGGCGAACAGGCCGACCGGCAGGGCGCGTTGGCCCAGGTCGCCGAGCAGCCCTTCGGCGAGGCGATGCTGTGGGCGCTGGTCGTCGGATTCGGCGGCATGGCGCTGTGGCGCGGCTCCCGCGCGGTCCTGAAGCGGGGACGGCGCCGCAAGACCGCGTCGCGCGCCCTCGACGGCGGCAGGGCAGCCTTCTACGCCTTCGTCTGCTGGGCGACCGCGTCGTACGCCGCCGGGGGCAGCCAGGGTTCGAGTGGCGACGCCAAGTCGAAGGACTGGACGGCGACCACGCTGGACCTTCCCTACGGGCGCTTCCTGGTGGGCGCGGGCGGCTGCCTGCTGATCGGCATCGGTGTCGTACTCGCCGCACGGGCCATGATGCGCAAGTTCCTGCGACAGCTGGACCTCGGCTCCCTCAAGGGCAGTACACGGAAGGTCGTCACGGTCCTGGGTGTCACCGGTGGTGTCGCGCGCGGTGCCGTGTTCGCCGCCGCGGGCATCTTCATCCTGACGGCCGCCGTCCAGTACGACCCGGACGAGGCCAAGGGCGTGGACGCGACGCTCCGCAGCTTCGCGCACACCCCCGTCGGCCCCTGGCTCCTGGCCGCGGTCGCGGCGGGGCTCATCCTCTTCGGGGTCTTCTCCTTCGCCTCCGCGCGCTGGCGGAAGCTGTGAGCGCGGCGAGCGCGGCGGCGCCCTAGCTGAACGAGGGCATCTCGCCCTCCGTGGTCGTCAGATCGATGATGCTGAAGGTGGCGCCCTGCTGGTCGGCGACCGTGGCGAAGCGGCCGAAGGGGCTGTCCATCGGGCCGAAGAGCAGCTGGCCGCCGAGCTTGGTGATGGTGACGATCGCGGCGTC
Organism: Streptomyces sp. A18; assembly: GCF_059026065.1. NCBI lineage: Bacteria > Bacillati > Actinomycetota > Actinomycetes > Kitasatosporales > Streptomycetaceae > Streptomyces > Streptomyces sp. A18. The sequence continues at coordinate 25,720 of NZ_JBWLKL010000056.1, forward strand.
GCAGTTGTCCACGGCGAAGTGCACGTTGATGAACGGCGGCACGTCCGGCGGGAAGTCGTCGGTCATCTTGAGCCGCCCGAGCACCGGCTGGTCACCGAGCTGGAAGACGTTGAAGTCGACGTCGTCGACCTCCATCTTCTTCACCTCGAAGGGGAAGACGGAGGGCAGGAAAGCGTCCGTCGCCACCGGGTCCCGCGTGGTGAGCTCCGCCCAGCAGTAGGCGCCGGACTCGCCGACCTTCTCGAAACCCTGGTGGGATCCCGGCTGCCAGACGCTGAAGTACGCGCCGCTCGGCTCCTGCGCCGTGGCCATGGTGCCGAAGTCGCCCACCTGCATCGGCTCCACGGCGAGCGTTCCGCCGTTGTCACGGATCTTCGCGGCCGTCGCGGCGGCGTCCGGTGTGGCGAAGTAGAGGTTCCAGGCGGCGGGACCGTCCATGCCCTGCATCTGCGGGACGACCGCAGCCACGGCCTTGCCGTCCGAGCGTGCCTGCGTGTAGCCGCCGAACTCCTCCGAACCGGAGTCGAACGTCCAGCCGAGCAGCTCGCCGTAGAAGCTCTTCGCGGCCTCCACGTCGGGGAACATCGCGTCCGCCCAGCAGGGCGTTCCTTCCGAGTACGCAGACATCGCGAGGGCCTCCAGTTCCGGCGCACGGCTTCGGCGGTTTCCTGTCGACTTCACGCTATTCGAGTGGCGCGGTCAGCGCGCGCCGAAGTTCTGCGTCCACCAGGGCCCGCCGCCGCCCTGCCGGTAGCCGATGCCGATCTCCTTGAAGGAGCAATTGAGGATGTTGGCGCGGTGGCCGGAGCTGTTCATCCAGGAGTCCATCACGGCGGCCGGGGTGCGCTGGCCGGCGGCGATGTTCTCGCCGTAGGTGCTCCACTTGTAGCCCGCTGCCGTGACCCGGTCTCCGGGGTCCTCGCCGTCGGGGTTGGTGTGGTCGAAGAAGTCGCGCTCCGCCATGTCGTCGGAGTGGGCCTGCGCCGCGTCGCCGAGCTTGCTGTTGAGGGTCAGCGGGCTGCAGCCGCTCTTGGCGCGCTCCACGTTGGCGAGCCGGGTGACCTCTTCGCTGTACGAATTGCCCGCCGGGGCCTGCGGTGCCTGGGGAGCGCTGCTGGTGCGGGTGGGTGTCGGGGTCGCCTTCGGCTTCGGCGCCCTGGTCTTCGACGGGGTGGGCTTGGGGGACGGCTTCCGCGTACGGCTGGGGGACGCGGAGGGGGACTTGCTGGGCTTGGGGGCCGTGGTGGAGGGCGTCGCCGAGGACGGGGCCTGCGAAGCGGTGAGCGGCTGCGCCTCCGTCCGCTCGTCGTCCGCGGGGCGCGTGGCCGAGTAGATGACCCCGGTGGCGACGACGAGCACGGCGACGCCCGCGGCCACGGCCTTGCCCTTGCGCGGCCCGCCGCGGCGTTTGGCCGCATGTCTCGCCGGTGCGCTCCGGGAGCCGGATATCTCGTACGTGTTCGGCGCTGTGGGGTGTGCGTCGGTGGATATGTGCGGTGAGCCAGCCGCCAGGTGGTGGGCGTCGGCCGCGTTGACGGCGCGTATCGCGCCGGGCGCTGCGAGCGCGGCGGACGGCGGCACCAGGGCGACGCCGACAAGGAGACGCTCGGCGAGCACCAGGCCCGAGCCGTGACCCGAGCACGTCGGGCAGTCGCGGACGTGGCGGGCCAGGCGCTTGCGCCAGAGGCCGGAGGGAATGCCGTCCCACGGGGCGGCCACCTCGCTCAGGTACGGGCAGCGGGGCGCCGCGGCCAGCGCGCGGACCACGATCCGGGCCGTCTCCAGCTGGGTCTTCATCCGCTGCACCCGCACCGTGGCGTGCTGCGTCGGCAGCTCCATGGCGGACGCGACCTCGGCCCGGGTCAGCTCGCCGGAGACCTCGAGCCACCACAGGGACAGGAGTGCGCGGTCGTCGGTGTCCAGCCACCGGGTGGCCTCGGCCACCTCGCGGCGCTGCCCCACGAGGCCGAGCCGGATGATGGTCAGGTCGACGAAGTCGGCGCCGGGGTCCACGACGTCGTACGCCTCGTGGAGCGGGCTCGGGCTCTTCTGTCCGGACGAGCGCTGCTGCCAGTGCCTGCGGATCTCGTTCATGGCGATGGCCACGAGCCAGGACCGGAAGCTCGCCGGGTCCCGGAGCGACGCCAGGCCCGCGAGCGCGCGCAGCATGGTTTCCTGCACGACGTCGTCGACGTCGGCATGGCCGTCGAGCGCCCGCCCGACGATGTTGTAGACCAGCGGCAGATACCCGGCCACCAGCTCGTCCTGCGCGTGCTGGTCCCCGGTCTGCGCCGCCGTCACCAGAGGATCGTGTTCACCGATCATGGACTGCCTCACTCGCTTTCTTCGTCGGCACCGTGTGGCCTTACACCTGGGAGATCGCGTGAGCGCGTGGAGATAACAGAAACCCGCGAACAGAAATCTGCGGTGAGCATACGCACCTGCTCATCCGCCGATGGAAAATTCAGTAACCTGGATTACTGAAATAATTGGGATTACTGGGGGGCGTCATGTCCGAGAAGTGTCCGAGAAGGGGTGTCGTGCACGAGAGCGGTCCATACAGCCATCTGTCCGGCTTACCGGACATCGAGCGCTTCTGCACCGTCGATGAGCTGAACGCAGCCGTCGCCCGGCTGGCGCGGGAGAACCCCGACGTCTGCCGAATCCGCCGGATCGGCACCTCGCGCCTGGGTGAGCCGCTGCGGATGCTGTCGGTGGGCCACGGCCCCGAGCATGCCCTGATCGTCGGCGGCCCGCATCCCAACGAGCCCGTGGGGCTGCTCACCGTCCTGCATCTGGCCCGGCTCGTCGCCGCCACGCCTGCCCTGCGGGAGGGCGCCGGGTACACCTGGAACTTCATCCCCTGCCTCGACCCCGACGCCATGCGCCTCAACGAAGCCTGGTTCAGCGGCCCTTACACGATCCGCCACTACCACACGCACTTCTTCCGGCCCGCTTTCGCCGACCAGCCGGAGTGGACCTTCCCGGTCCTCGACGAGGACGCCTGGTTCGACCGGACGCTGCCCGAGACCCAGGCCCTGGCCCGGGTCATCGACGAACTGCGCCCACGGTTCCAGTACTCGCTGCACAACGCCGACTTCGGCGGGGTGTTCTTCATCCTGAGCCACGAAGTGCCGGGCGCTGCCCAGGACTTGGCGGCCGTGGCCGCGTCCGAGGAGATGCCGCTCTCGCTGAGTCCGGTCGACACCGCGGGCTGGCCCGAGGTGGGCGCCGGCGTCTATCTGATGCCCACCGCGCGGCAGTTGACGGCCGCCATGGCGAAGAACGACGGCGAAGCCGACCGCGGCGGTTCCAGCGCGCACTACGGCGAACGCCACGGCACGACCACGCTGATCACCGAAGTGCCCCTGTGGCACGACCCGCGGGCGGGTGACGCGTCCGGCAGCGGACGTACCCACCCCGAGGTCCTGAACGAGAGCGCCGGTCAACTGCGGGACAGCGCACGCAGGCTCGGCGACCTGTACGGGCGGGTGCTGCCGCGCCTGGTCGTGCCATCGCCGATGCGCCCGGCCATCGCCGACATCCTGGAACAGAGCGCCGTCCTCGCGTCGGCCCACGCGTCCATGGCCCGGAGTCGCGAGGGTCAAGAGGCCTCCGTGGGCGAGGTGTTCGGAGCGGAGAGCCTGGTGCACATGTTGCGGCTCAGGGGAGCGGGCCAGCTCCGGCGTCAGCTCGCCGTCGAGCACGACGCGGGCAATCGGCCACCCGCGCTGCGCGCCGCCGCGGAGGAGGCGGAGGCCCTGTTCGACTCCTGGTGCGCGGCAGCCGAAAGCGCCCTGCGGGCCGAGCCGTACCCGCTGCGGCGGCTCGTGGCCGTACAGATCGGCGCCGCTTTGGCGACGGTACGGCGATTGAGTACGTGAAACCCAAGCCCCCGCGCCCCGACGGCCCCGCCCCGACAGCCCCGACCCCAGGATGGACCGCATGAAACGAGCCGAGGCCCGGCAACGCAACACCACCGCCCTCCTCGACGCGGCCCTGACCGAAATGGCGGCCCACGGCTACGCGGCGGCGCGACTGGAGGACATCGCCGCCCGCGCGGGCCTGACGACGGGCGCCGTGTACTCCCTCTTCGGTAGCAAGCGCCGCCTGCTCGCCGCGGCCGTCGAGCATCTGGCACTGCGCCTGCGGACCGGCCTCGAAGACCTCGCCGCCCGGCAGGACCTCTCCTTGCGGGAGGTGCTCCGGGGCCTGGCGGCCGTGATGCACCGCGTCGCCGCGGGCGAGCCTGCCGCCCAGTGGTACGCCTTCGAAGTGGAGGCGGCGTCACTGGCGTTGCGCGATCCGGAGCTGGCCGAGACCCTCGCCCGGCACACGGCCCAGATCACGGATCTGGTCCGCGCCCTCCTGACCGGCCGGATCATCGACCCCGCCGCCACGACCGCGGCCCGCACCACTCCCGAGCAGGCGGCGCACCTGGCCCCCGCCGTCCGCGCCCTGACCGCCGGCCTCGCCCAGCAGGCGGTCCACGCCCCCGGCACCCTCACTGCCCGGTACGCCGCCGACGCCGCCGAGGCCCTCGCCCACTTGCTCGACCACGACCCGTCGGAGCGCGTCATCCCGTGACGGGACGGCCGCGTCATCCCGTGTCGGGGCGGCGGGGGCTCGCGACGTCGACAAGCACTCCCTGACCGCCTCGATGAGACGCGCGGACCGTGCGTCACCATGGCCGATTATCCGGTTCGCGGTGTAGTCGAAGCCACGCCGAACTCATCGTCCCCGAAGGGGAATTGGACCCAGGAGCCGTCTTGCCGAAGCTGCGCGCGCCCAGCATCGGCCGTAACCCCGGGGCATCGAGCAGGAAGCCCGAGCCCCAGCGGGGGTGACGGACGCCCCGAGTTCGCCGAGATCGTCGAAGTTGCGCGCGAAGATGTCCGCGACCGCCCCGAACCGCTCGTCGGCCCATCCGTTGTGCTCCCGCGTCTTCTCCTCACGATCCGTGATCGACTTACTGATCGACCGCGAAGAGGTATGGGGCAGGGACACCCGTCTCCGACGCATTTGCGCGGGCGGAGAAGCGCGAGAAGGAGGGGGCGGAGGACCCGTGCGGGACCTGCTCAGCGGGTGAGGAGGTCCCGCAGCGCCCCGGCGATCTCGACCGGAGCCTCCTCGGCCATGAAGTGGCCCCAGGCGACGGGGGTGTGCCGCAGGTCCGGTGCCCAGGCGCTCCACAGGGCCGCCGCGTCGAAGCCGAGCGCCGAGCCCCAGTCCTGCTGGAGCACGGCCACCGGCATCCGCAGCCGGTTGCCCGCGTCCAGGTCGGCCCGGTCGTGGTCGACGTCGATGCCGGCGGATGCGCGGTAGTCGGCCACGATCGAGGGCACCGCGGCGCGACAGGCGTCCGAGGAAGTGGCCGAAGAACGCGTCCGGGGCGGCGGCGATCAACTGCTCCGGCAGGCCCGGGGGTTGGGCCATCAGATAGAGGTGGAAGCCGACGGCGGCGGTCACGCCGTGCATCACGTCCCACATGTCCAGCGTGGGCAGCACGTCCAGGCAGGCCAGGTGCGTGATCGCCTCGGGGTGGTCGAGTCCGGCGCGGAACGCGACCAGGGCGCCCCGGTCGTGCCCCACAAGCGCGAAGCGGTCGTGGCCCAGCGCGCGGGCCACGGCGACGACGTCGGCGGCCATGGTGCGCTTGGCGTACGTCGTGCCATCGGTCTCCGCGGGTTTGTCGCTCGCCCCGTAGCCGCGCAGGTCCGGGCAGATCACCGTGTGGTCGGCGGCGAGATCGGCGGCGACATGCCGCCACATCAGGTGGGTCTGCGGGAAGCCGTGCAGCAGCACGAGCGGCGGGCCCGAGCCGCCGATGGCCACGTTGAGCCCGACTCCACCGGAGGCGGGCACGCGCCGGTAGCCGAACTTCTCGATGACAGGGGTCATGGTCGCGTCCTTCGCGGTGGCGGAACAGATGCCTCCGAGCCTCCCGGGCGCCGATGAGCAACCGATGAGCGACCGGTGATCGCGCTACCGTGACCAGGGACGATGGTCACGGAAGGGTGGTTCAGGGTGCCGGTCGCGTTCGGGGTCCTCGGGCCAGTGGTGGCCTGGGACGGTGCCGGGGGAGCCGTCGCGCTGAAGGGGCCGCGGCACCGTGCGGTGCTCGCCCGGCTGCTCGTCGCCCGCCGCCGTGTCGTCCCGGTCGCCCGCCTCGTCGACGACCTGTGGGTGGATCCGCCGCGGGACGCGGTCGGGGCGGTACGCACCTTCGTGGCCGCACTGCGCCGCGCCCTGGAACCGGAGCGCCCGCCCCGCACACCCGCCCGGCTCCTCGTCACCGAGGGCCCGGGGTACGCCCTGCGCGCCGAGCCCGGCGCGGTGGACGCCTGGCGCTTCGAACAGGCGGTCACCGTCGCGGCGAACCTGGCCCCGCGGGACGCCCTCGACCGCCTGGAGGAGGCCCTCGGCTGGTGGCGCGGTCCCGCCTACGCCGATTTCACCGAGGAGAGCTGGGCCCGCGCCGAGCGCTCCCGCCTGGGCGAGTTGCGCCTGCACGCCGTCGAGCGCCGGGCCGCGGCACGCCTCGACCTGGGACGTGCCGCCGACGCCGTGCCGGACCTGGACGCGCACGTGGCCGAGCACCCCTGGCGCGAGGACGCCTGGCGTCTCCTTGCCCTCGCGCTCTACCGCACCGGCCGCCAGGGCGACGCGCTCGCGGTCCTGCGCCGGGCCCGCGCACTCCTCGTCGAGCAACTGGGCGTGGACCCCGGCCCGGGGCTGCGCCGCCTGGAAGCGGACATCCTCGGCCAGGCCCGTCATCTCGACCCCACGCCGCCCCGGGCCGGTGGGGCGGCGGAGCGCGTATGGGCCCAGGCCGCCACCGCCTACGACCGGACCGTGGCCGCAGGCGCCCGCGCCCGCCTCGACTCCACGGTGAGCCTGCTGCGCAACCTCGCGGTGACCGGCGGCGGCGGCCTCCAGGCGGCACGCGAGCACCGCGTGGCGGCGGTCGAGGCGGCCGAGGAACTGGGCGATCCGGAGCTCACCGCCCGCGTGATCGGCGCGTACGACGTCCCTGCGATCTGGACCCGCGTCGACGACCCGCGGCAGGCCGCGCAGGTGGTGGCGGCGGCCGAACGCACCCTGACCGCGCTCAGCCCTGACGCGCACCCGGCAGCACGGGCCCGCCTGCTCGCCACGATCGCCCTGGAGTCGCGCGGCACCAGATCGGAGCGTGCGCCCCAGGCCGCCCGGCAGGCCGAGGAGATCGCCCGCCGCCTCGACGACCCCGCGCTCCTCGCCTTCGCCCTCAACGGCCGCTTCATGCAGACCTTCCACCGCACGGGCCTCGCCGCACGCCGGGACGCGATCGGTGCCGAACTCGTCGCCCTGTCCGCCCGGCACGGCCTGGCCACCTACGAGGTCCTCGGCCACCTCATCCGCCTCCAGGCCCGCAGCGCGCTCGCCGACTTCCCGGGAGCAGACACGCACGCGGCGGCCGCTGACCTCCTGGCGGAGCGTCACGAACTGCCGCTGGTGGGCGTGTTCACCCAGGGGTACGCGGCGCTGCGGCTCGCCGCTGCCGGGCAGACGTCCGCAGCGGAGGCCGCCTACCAGGAGGCCGCCGAGCGACTGGACGGTGCGGGCATGCCCGGCCTGGAGCACGGGTTGCTGCCGCTCGCCGTGCTGTGCCTGCGCCTGGGGAACGGGCAGAGCATCCCGGCCGACGTATGGCGCGACCGGGAAGGGGGCGAGCGTCCGGACTGGGGGCCCTACGAACCGTGGGTCCGCCCCTTGATGCTGCTGGCCCAGGACCGCCGCGACGAGTCGGCGCGGGCGCTGCGGCGGCTGCCCGATCCGCCACGTGACCTGCTGCTCGAAGCTCTGTGGTGCCTGGCAGGGCGAGCGGCGATCGCCGTCGGTGACCGGGAGACGATGGAGCGCGCCCACGCCGAACTGGCCTCTGCGGCGGGGGAGTTGGCGGGAGCGGGCAGCGGCTTGCTCACTCTGGGCCCGGTGGCGCGGCACCTCGACGATCTCGCCGTCGCCCTCCGCCGCTCTCCGGCGTAGCGTTCACCTTCAATCCATTGCAACGATCGGAGAGAGGTGGTTGCGTTATGTTCGCTGCCATTGCAACGATTCTGAGGTCTTGGCCTGTAGAAATGGCGATTCTGTGCAACATGTGCGTTGCGGGAAGCGTGAAGGCAACGTAGCGTTTGCGTCATCAGAAACAGAGAGTCAACAAGTCAGAGGAGCTCGCGATGCTGAAGCACGAGAGCGCGCTGCAGGAGTTCGACACCCCTGCACCCGTCTCCGCCGTCCTGGACATCCCCGCGGGATACATCCGGTTCATCGCCGCCGACCGGGTCGACACCAGGGTCGAGATCCTGCCCGCGAACGCCTCGAAGAGCCGCGACGTGAAGGCGGCCGAGCAGACCACGGTCGAGTTCAGCGACGGCGTCCTGCGGATCCAGGCGGGACCGGCGAAGAACCGGCTCCTCGGCAGCTCCGGGTCTCTGGAGGTGACCGTCCAGTTGCCGTCCGGCTCGCGCGTCGACGCGAAGGCCGCCAGCGCCGAGTTCCGGGGCGTTGGCCGGCTCGGCGACGTCACCTTCGAGGGCGCGCAGGGCTGGGTCAAGCTCGACGAGACCGCGAGCGCCCGTCTGGCGCTCCAAGCAGGCGACGTCTCGGTCGGCCGCCTGGGTGGCCCCGCGGAGATCAGCACCGTCAAGGGCGACCTGCGTGTCACCGAGGCCGTGCGCGGCACGGTCACGCTGCGCACCGAGTCCGGCGAGATCTCGGTGGGCGCGGCTCGCGGCGTCTCCGCGTCCCTGGACGCAGGCACCGCCTACGGCCGGATCCACAACACGCTCAAGAACGCAGATGGCCCGGACGCCGGGCTGCAGATCCACGCGACGACCTCTTACGGCGACATCACCGCCCGCAGCATCTGACCCAGGCACGTAGGGCCCACGGCCGTCGACTCGCGACCTCTGAACGGCGACGGGCCTGATCGGCAGGAATGCCGATCAGGCCCGTCGCGTACTACTCGCGTACTACCTGAAGCTGATGTCGCCTGAAGTGGCTCAGCCCTTGCGGGTGTTGACCTCTTCGGTGAGGGCGGGGACGACGTCGAAGAGGTCGCCGACGACGCCGTAGTC
>NZ_JBWLKL010000057.1:0-34095 GCF_059026065.1 Streptomyces sp. A18
GAACAGTTTCCAGGTACAGGCGAAGTTCACCTGGAAGAAGCAGGGCGGGACCGCGAGCACCAAGACCTGGCGCCCCGACATGGGCTGGGGCCACGCCTGCAACTGACCGTGCCCGCTCCGGTTCCCTGCCTGAAGCGAACCGTCGCGCTCACGCTCCGGCCAGGGGCACCTGCCCGCCGCCCCTGCCCGGAGCCCGTACGCACCCATTGAGGACACGGTTACCACCTCCTTGACCGGAAAAGGCCAGGCGGCACGACGCGCCTGGCTGGCTCCGCCCAGAGCCGTTGACTCCCGAAACCCCAGGAGCGCCGGCCAGATTTCGGGCCGCACCGGACAGGTTCAGGGCCCTGGACGAGGCCCTCCCATCACGAGGTTGGCCCATTCCTGGTCCCGCTGTCCGGGGATCGTCCGTCCCGCCCGCCGCCAGGTCGCGGCGACGGCAGCGTAGATTGGCGGCTCATCGATCCGAAGAAACGATTCTCCAAATGCGTGCACGGTTTCCCTCCGTCGCTCACTCTCACTGGGCGCCGGAGCCTCCTGCATCGTGGTCATACCGACTCAACGACTCCTCAGGCCGTCGGCACCGCGTCCAGCGGCACGTCACCCGACCGGGTAGCCCCTCACCCAACCGCACTCGCACAAGCGCGCGACATCGCAGGGTGAGGAGATCTTCCCCGGTTTACCGCAGAACGATCCCGGCCGCTCCGAGCCTGCCTGTCTGTACCGCGGGAGACCTACAGGCATCTGACCGGGGCATACTGCCGCTGCGCGCTCTGCGGGCCGGGCGCGTTTCACCGTCCCACCCCCGCGATGGCGATAAGCCCGGCGCATCCTCAACCAGGCAGCCTCAGCAACTGCCGCTCCTCTCTACCCGTCAGCAAGGCGTGGCTGCACGCACGTTGTCGACCACCTGAGTGCCCTGGTGCCGCCGACTCCGGACGCCCAGTTGATCGCCGTGGTGGTGGCCATTCGCGCTGCACATGGAGGTATCGGCGATCTCACCGGATCCGACCTGCCCCGCTCTTGTGGAAACGGAGTTCGTGGTCGTGTGCGGTGCTCAATTCACCTGACGGTCACGACTGCGGTTGATCCGGTGCCGGTTGGTCAACGCAACCGTTAGCGCTCACCCGGCTTGTACTGCTATCGGCCTCTCTCCTGCTCGAGGTGGCGTGGGCGATGAGCAGAGCGACGTCATCTGGCCGCCGGGGTGCCGCAAGGCCTCCAGGACCCGGTCGCAGATGTCCTCAACGTGGCCGGGCTCGGGGAGAGGCTGTTCAGCTCCGAAAGCGCCGGTTGGACCCATCCGCCGCTCCTTTCGTTCCAGCACTCGGGAGCCCTCTCCTCATCGATCGTCCACACGCCGGGCTGTCCCGCATCCCGTGGCGTACGGTCTGATGCCGATGTCGCCCACCGTCCGCAACGGATCTCACCGGACCGGGCGGTGCCGACGGCACGGCCCAAAAATCTCAACCAATACCGGGAATCGGGCAATACCGGGAATCAGGCCGCGACGAGCTCCTGCTCGCGGTCCGGCGTCTTGACCTTGAGCTTCTTGTTCGGCAGCGAGAGCCGGAAGACCTTGTGCCACGCGGAGTACACCTGCTTGGGCAGCGGCCCGGTGACGTACTCCCCTGTGGGCCGTGACGTTGGAGCCATTGAGGAAGGGGCCTCAAGACATGGCCGAAGCCCCGCCGACGGAGGGATTCATCGGCCGGTCGCCACATGTTCGGACTGTGCCGGTGCGCCCGAAGTACCGGCAGGGGAAGGTGAAGCCGTGCCGTGGAGGATGGCCTGCTCGGCGGGGGTGGCCTGGCGGATCCATGAGGGCTCGAGCGCCGCGTAGGTGGTGACGTCGTGCCAGTGGCCCTGGGTGTGGAACAGCTCCCGCAGCGTGGCCTCGGGGCGCAGCCCGGCCGCGAGCATCACCGCGCGCATCCGCGTGTGATCCGCGCGGTGCCCGGCCCAGATGCGGTGCAGTCCGAGGTGCCCGAATCCATAGGCCATCAGGAGGCGCCCCGCTTCGTGCCCGTGGCCCCGCACGGGCGCGTCGGGCAGTAGGACCAGGCTGGTGAGCATGGCGTTGCGCCCGTACTCCTCGACGAGCAGGCCCATGGTGCCGACCATGACGTCCTGGCCGGGCGTACAGACGGCCAGGGTGTGCTTGCGCCGCGGATGGGTGTAGGGCTGGGCGAGATGCTGCGCGAACGCGTCCTGGGCCTGACGGGCATCCATCCGGTCGACACCGAGGTAGCGGGTGAGCACACGATGGGTGTGGATGCGTTCGAAGGGAGCCAGGTCGGTGGCCCGTAGCTCGCGCAACCACAGGTGCTCGCCGTGGAGTTCGGGCAGGTGGTTCACCGGGTTGCTCCTGCGGGGATGCGCTCGGCATCGATGGCACCGATGAGTTCGTCAAGGTCCACGTAGTAGCGGCCGGAGGCCACGGGCGCGCCGAGCAGGATGCGGCGCGCGGTATCGGTGACCAGGGCGCCGCCCAGCATCACCCCGCTGGCCAGCTGCGGCCAGCTGGACAGGGTGTGCCCGATCCGGCCGAGGGCACCCTTCATGGCGGGACTGAGCCGGCTCTCATCGCAGATGCGCAGCAGGTAGGCGAGGGCGTCCGCCGGTGCCAGACGCCGTACGTCCTCTGCGGTCAGATTGCCGCCTCGGCCGTGGAACAGAGGCCGGTCCGGCTCCAAGTCGAAGCGCTCGACGTCCAGTAGCCCTCGGTCATTGGCGTCCATCAGGACCGGGACACCGTGGTGCCGCGCATGCTCGCGAGCGGCGGTCTTCACCCAGGGGGTGTCACACTCCTCGATCACCAAGTCGAGCCGACGGTCCGCAGCTCCGAAGAAGGCGTCGATGGCGTCCTCGGTGAGCCCTTCGTGCCACAGCTCGATGTCGAGATAGGGGTCGATCTCGTACATCTGCCGTGCGCACAGCACCGTCTTGGGCAGGCCCAAGTCGTGCACGCCGGCCCGCAACCGGTTGAGATTGCTAAGCCCGAGGGTGTCGAAGTCGGCCAGGCGAAACGATCCTGCGACGCCCTCCATGGCGCAGGTGAGCGCCGCGCTGTTGCCCACAGACAGGCCGATCACCCCGATCCGCCGCGCCAGCAGACCCTGCTGCTCGACAGCGGTGATCTTGTCCCGGTTGCGGTCGGTACGCACCCGACGGAACTCCTCACGGGGCAGCACATGCACCAGGCGCCCGGACCACGGATACCACGCCCACGTTCCGTAGAGGCCGAGCTCGGCGCCACCGGTCAACTCCGCCACGGCGCCGTCCAATCGACGTCCCACGAGGGCGTCCTGAGGGCGCAGGCAACGCACCAGTTCGGCGAGCTGCTCGTCGATACGGTCATGCCGCTCGCGTACGCAGCCGGAGGCGAGCAGAGAGTCGAGGACGGCACGGTCGTCCTCCTCGGCGGGTCGCAGCAGTGTGGGACGGACGGAGACCTCCTGCCCCGACGGCATCGGCAGGGGGCACTGCGGGTCACCCGGACCTTCGCGAAACGAATTGATCACGAGGCCGGAAGCTACCAGCACGCGATCTTTGAATCCCTTCATGCCAGGGGGCGCGCGTGGTCGAATTCGTGCGCGGGCATTCATTACCTCACACCCCCCTGCGCCGACCTGCTCCCGAAGGCGACTTTGACCAGGCGGCACAAGCCTTTACGCACCGCACACCAGCGCAGACGAAAGTCACACCGGCACAGCAAAAGGGTGATCGCCCAGGAAAGTCGCCTCATACGATCGCGCCGCGCCCCCGCCCTACAGGGGCGGTTCACCACGTGCCGCCCAGGCGAGCATCTCGCCGGGGTCGGCATGAGCGGCCTCGCTGCGATACGACTCATATTCACCGGCACCCACCAACCTGCGCGCCAGGTCCTCGCCCGCCTCGCGCAGCGGCGCCACATCCGGAGCCCCACGCTGCGGATGACCCACCGCATCCCACAGCCGCTGGCCCGCGCCGGACGCGAGCGCCGCAGAATGACCGTCCCCGTTGGCGGAGAAGGCCGCGGCCAGCATGTCGAGCCCCAGCGCGATGCCGAAGGTGTCGCCGATCTGTTGCTTCGCGTGCAGCATCGAACGGGCGTACTTCAGGGCCAGTTCACTGTCCCGCTCACGCAGCGCAATCACACACATCTGGTAATCGGCGTAGGAGCGGATCCAGTGCTCCCCCATGGCGACACACTCGGCGCGCAGGAACGTCGCCGACTCCAGACTCTCCTCCAACTCCCCGAGCCCGGTCAGAGCGAACAGCCGCAGCATCCGGCACATCATCACCGCCTGGGGCATGGGCCCGGCAACGTCCGAGCTATGCGCACTCGCGTTCCGCAACGCGTGCTCCAGGAGGTCAAGCCCCGGCTGCGGATTGCCCTGCAGAAGGTCGCTCATCGCCTGCAGATAAGCCGCCCGCAGCAACGCGGTCGCGTCCTCGGTGACACGGGCGTTCTCCAGGCACTGGCGACCAAGATGCGCAGCCGTGGCGTGATTGCCCTGCAACAGATGGGTCAGACCGAGAGCCCACACGGCTCGCTGCCGCACCGGCCCCTGAGTGTCACACGCCTTCAGCGTGCGCGAAAGATAGAGCTGAGCGGTGTGCGCATGCCCGCAACAAGTCCAGTAGAAGCCCGTCAAGGTGGCCAACTCGAGCGCCGCGTCGACGTCGTGGGCGATCAAGTGGTCCAGGGCCGCACACAGATCGGGGTGCGCCTCCTTGATGGTGCGATACCAGCCGGTCTGCTCGGCACTCGTCCACGTGGCGTCCGCCTGCTGCGCCTGAGTGAGGAAGTACGAGGCGTGAGAGCTCGCCATCGCATCCAGTTCACCGAGCTCGGCGAGCCACAGACGCCCGTATTCACGCACCGTGTCGAGCAGCAGACAGCGCCCCCGGCGGCGAGTCACAACGGACTTTTCCACCAGCCCGGCCAGAGCGTGACTCACGTCGAAAGGAGAGAGCGGCCCACCGGAACACAAGGCCACAGCCACGGGCTCATCGAAATGCCCATGGACAATGGACAGCCGGGCCCACAACAAACGCTCCGCGGGTGTGCACAATTCATGGCTCCAGCCCAGCGCGGTCCGCAGCACGTCATGCCTGCGGGGCGCCAACGGACGCACCTCATCCTCTGCCCGGCTCAACTCGTGCCGCGGACGCCGCAGAAGATCCTCGATACTGCTGTGCCGCAGCGCCCCCGCAGCCAACTCCAACGCCAAGGGAAGCCCGTCGAGGTAGGCACACAACTCGGTGACCTGGTTCAGATCCCCGGGCTCCGGCAAATGCCCCGACTCCGTGGCACGCCGCAGAAACAGCTCCGCAGCATCCGTGGCGCACGGCAATGGCTCGACAACTGCCACGAACTCCTCGTCCAGCTGGAACAGTTCGCGGCTCGTGGCCACGATCCTCAGACGCGGACACTTCTCCAGCAGCACCTGCACCATGCGCCGGCACGCGGCCAGCACATGCTCACAAGAATCAAGTACCAGCAGCAGGTCGCGATCGCCGATCCAATCGCAGATCACATCCACCGGCGTCCTCGGCGTGTGATCGGACAGACCGCACGCATCAGCAACGAGCGCCGCGAGCAACCCCTCATCCCGTAGCTGCCACAGATCCGCCCAGCAGGAATCCGCCGCATCGGCCACCAGACCGAGATCCACCACCTGCCGCACCAGCCGCGACTTACCGACCCCTGCAACACCGGTCGTGGTCACCAGCCGGTGGACCTTCAACGCGTCCTGCAGCTCAGCCAATTCCCGCTCGCGCCCAATGAACACGACTCCATCCTCCCCATACCTGCGAACAGGCCTCCGGCCCGACGCAACGACCTCCCTCATGCCGACCGGCTTCACAGGGACACGCATCGCGTGCCGTGGAGCAAGGCTCCGGAGCCTGGGCCGTGCCGGGAACGCGTGCATGCATCCTGGCAGCCCTGGCCTGATCACGGAATGTGGATGGCAAAAGTGGAGGCGATGGCGGTCAAGGTGTTCCTACCGTTCGCAGTCGTAGGCACCCGCCGCGGCGGACATGCAAGTCTGGATGAGGACGCCCGGCTCGGCCTCGGCGAGCTCGCCGGTGCGCAGGTCGCGGACGGCGCCCGCCTTGAGCGGCGTGACGCAGCCGAAGCAGACGCCCATGCGGCACCGGACGGATGAGCGCGCCAGCCTCCTCTCAGGTACCCCAAGCCCATCGACCTTGTCCCCGGGGCAAAGGGCGGGGCACCGCGCGGACGGCGCCCCGCAGCGGGAGGGACAGGTCAGCGGGTGGTGTAGCCGCCGTTGAGGAAGAAGGTCTGGCCGTTGGCCCACCATCCGTCGGTCAGCAGATGCATCACCCACGGGACGATGTCCTCGATCTTCGTCAGGTCGCCGTTCATCGCCGACGACTTGTGGTACGCGACCGAGTCGTCGTCCTCGGCCGGATAGAAGAACGACGTGTCCATCGGTCCCGGCGCGATGTTGTTGACTGAGATGTTCCGGCCGAACAGCTCCTTCGACAGCGCCCGGGTGAAGTGCTCGACCGGCGCTTTGCTGCCGGCGTAAGTGGAGTACAGGCCGGTGTAGGCGGCCAACAGCGAGGTCACGATGGTGATGATCTTCCCGCCGTCCTCGATCCGGCGGGCGGCCTCGCGCATGACGAAGAACGCGGCCTTGGAATTCACCGCGAACATCCGGTCGTACTCCTCCTCCGTGATCTCGGTCAGCGGCTTCTTCAGCACCATGCCGGCGGTATTGATGCTGTAGTCGAGCTTCCCGAACCGGTTCACGACCTCATCGAACGCGCGCTCCAGCTCGGAGACCTTGGTGAGGTCTGCCTGGATGGCGAAGGCTTCGCCGGGGCCGGCGTTGATCTGCGCGACCACGTCCTCGGCCTTGGCCCGGGACGAGTCGCTGTTGTAGTGCACGGCGACCAGGGCGCCCTCGGCGCCCAGGGACGTGCTGATCAGACCGCCGAGGTTGCGGGACGCGCCGCCGACGAAGGCGACCTTGCCGTTGAGCGTCTTGTCCGGGGTGTTGACCATGACAGCCTCCTTGCACGTACGTCGGATGGAGCACGGACGCCGGCGCACCGGATGCCGCGCACACCACAGCATCACCGCGGTCACCCCCACGCTTCTTGAACGATCCGCGCATCCCTGGAACAAACCGCCCACCAGTTGTCCCGCCCCAGCCCAACTCATGGCATCCGGGGTTCCGCCTCCCGGGACAAGCCGTACGCGGCGCGTACGAAGGAAGGGGACCGTCCTGACCTGCAGGCCCCGGCCGGGGAGGTTCAGCTCTGCCCGTGCCCGTCCCGCAACAGCCCCGGGGTGGTGCCGGTGTGACGCCGCATCATCCGCGTCAGATGGCTCTGATCGGCGAAGCCGTGCTCCAGGGCGATGTCCGCGATCGGCCGGTTCGTGCTCAGCAGAGCCCGGCGGGCTTCATCCAGCCGCGCCCGCATCACATAACGGTGCGGGGACTCCCCCATTGAAGCCTTGAACGCCCGCGTGAAGTGCGAAGTACTTACCCCGGCGACCCCGGCGAGGTCCGCCAAGCCCATCCGGGAAGCCAGATTTGCATGGATGAAGTCCCGGACCTCGGCCAGCCGCCGCGGCGGCAGTCCGCCCTCGCGCACCGGAAGGCTCCCGGCGCTCCCGCACACCCGCACGACCACGGCCGCCGCGGCCTGCACCAACGACTCCACGTAAAGCCCATCGGGCACACCGGGCTGCTCGAATTCGGTCACCAGCCGCTCGACGAGCATCTTCAGCAACGGATCGGTGAAGTGGAACCGAGGCTCCAGCTCGAACCGGCCCCCCGCCCCGCCCTCCGCGGCCAGTTTCTCCAGCCAGGCCGGTTCCACGGCCAGCAGCAACAGCTCCACATCGTCCTGCCACCGCGGCCGCGAAGCCCACCCCGCCGGATTGACCAGCGCCTCACCGGCATGAAACCGCTCACGGCATGCCGTGCCGTCGGCGGACCAGCGCAGATTCTCCGACCGCCCCGTATGGACCACCAGAACATGCCGCGACGGCCCCACGGGCGGTGGCACACTGTCCGCCACTCCCGCCGCGCGCTCCACAGCCCGCTCCACCACCGCGTGCCCCAGCCGGTCACCGCTGCCCGACAGGCACCGCAAATGGGGCTTGATATGCGAACTCACATCGCCCATTCTCTCCCCTTCCCACCCGGAGCGCCCACGGACCACGCCAGCCTCCTCGTCACCCGGCACCACGGCAAGGACACGCAATACAACCTGAACCTCAGAGAGCGGGCCCGGCCCGCCCCGTCCCCGGGCACAGGTCCAGCGGGGGCCTTTCGACCGGTCAGGAACAGCGGACCGCGAGTACGGCGGGCGATCAGGCGGGGCAGTAACCGGGCGGCGCCGGAGTGCAAGTGAATCCACTCCGTCGCCCCGCCCTTCGCGGTAATCCTGCCGCGCTTGCCCCGCGGATACAGATCCTCCACGTTCAGGCACAGCACCTCATCGGCCCGCGCCGGCCACCGGCCCGCCCCGACTGCACCGCATGGCCGAGCACGAGCAAACTCATCAATCTGGTGTGATACGCCCGCTGTTCGCTGCCCCGGGCGGCGTAGATCGGGCAATGATCTGTCTCGGATTGCTGACAGCCTCCGGCCGTGGAGCTCCGCCTGCACCGGGAACGACGTGCCGTCGCCGAACGAACTGCTGGCGTGGAAGATGCCTGGCGGAGCGTCATGAAGGCAGCGGTGGAGCGCCAGTTGAGGGCCATACCGCTGAGGCTGGCAGTGTGGCCGAGGCCCCTTCAGCTCCGCCACTCACAGGAGGGCATCCAGATCCCGCGTTGCGGGGGCTGTACGGCGATGCAAGAGCGCCGTTCCACGGGGCGGATCGTCTGCGGTTCGGTGAACAAAGCGTGCCGCTGGGGGCGGTCACTGTCCATGGGTTCGGCACGTGCCGGGGTGGTGGCGATCGTGAGGGTGACGAGGCCGATGAGGACTGCCGTCGCCGCGAACACCGCACGGGTGTGGGTGCGTACGCGCAGTTCGGCGGCTGCGCGTACGGACCAGGGCTGGGCGATCGTCGCGGCGGACGCTTCCGTGATACGCGTCCTGACTGCGTCACGGCCGGCATCCGGCAGATGTCCGCTGATGACCGCGCGGGCGTGCCGCAGTCTGCTGACGGTGGCGGCGGCGGTGGCCTCCGTCTCGGTGGCGGCTTCGGCAACACTCAGGCCGAGACCGTCACAGAGCAGGACCGCTCGGCGCTGCCACGGCGGAAGAGCCAGGAGCGCACGGTGGAGAGGGTCGGCGGGCAGGGAGCCGGGAAGCGTGCGGACCCGTCTGAACCGGTGCCAGGGAGAGAGAGCGTAGTCGTGGGCCTGCGCCCGCACCCAGCCCACCGGGTCGGGATCGCGCTCCACCTCGGGCCAGCGTTCCCAGGCCCGGTGGAAGGCCTGCTCGGCGGACTCGAAGGCGAGACGGCGGCATCCGGTCAGTACATAGGCCTGTTGGACGAGAGCGGGTGCTGCGCAGTTGTACAGCACGTCGAACGCCGTTTGCGCCAACGGCACCGGCCCGTCTGCCGCGACGGCCCGCTCCGATAGCCGGTGGGCGAAGCTCGGAGGTGGCGGCATGTCGTCGGATCCGGTGGTTGGCTGGCCCAGCGGCGGTGCCCCGGTCGTCCTCGCCGAGATATCGGCCAGTCGTCCGGATGGGGTGTGGTGCATGATGCCGTGTTCCTGTGTGAGGTTTCGGACAGGTCGTCAGGCCGCGCCGGGACGCGGGCTGACGGTTGTCGCATCGGCCTCACACGCTCCGCTCGGCAGCGGGGTCAACTGGTGCGCGTGCGTGTGCTGCTACGTCGTCGCAGCACACGCACGCCGGTTACCGATCCTCGCGCCCGATCAGGCCGTAAGTACGAGCTGCGCTTGGCAGTACGGCGGCGGGGACGAGGAGGGATGGTTTGTGATCGAGGACAGACCACCAGGCTCAGAACCGGGCACCGACCCGATCACAGAATCGTTTCGCCTACTGTTCCCTACGACTTGGAGTGCCTCTGCGCATGGGCTCCTTTGCGGGTGCCGTGCTTGGACGAGACCTGACCGATGAGTTCCCAGAAGCACACCAGGGCGGTGATCGGTGGAATTCCGAGGGTCACGAAGGCCAGCACCGAGCGGGTGGAGTGGCTGACACACAGGGTCACCGCCATGGCGGAAGCCACCAGGAGAACGCCCCAGGAACGTTTCGCCTGCTGATGCTGAACGGTCGCCCGCAGAATTGAGAGAGCCGCGACGAACCACGGGCCATACACGGTCAGCGGCCACCACTGCGCCAGCCTCGCCGGCAGAATGTACTCGGCGAACGTGCGGAGTTGGCCGTAGGAATAGGCGATGGACCAGCCCAGCAGGCACGCCGCGCACACCGCGATCGCGGCGAACAGGACCGTCACCTGGGTAATGCGCTGCCCTGCCAGCGTGAAGGGCGGTTTCCGCTGACTGCGCCTGCGGTCGATGCGGGACTGCGGCTGCTCCTCAAGTCCGGGAGCCGGCTCCAAACCCGACTCAGGACGCGAGACGGCGGCCATCATCTCGGCCAGTTCCTCGCGGGACAGCGGCTGCCCCGCAGGTCCGGGAGCCTCTCTGGGGCCTGCTGCCGCGGCCATCATCTCAGCCAGTTCCTGCTCGATGTCCCGACGGTTCAGCGTGGCGTCCAGGTCCGCTGTCCCCCAGGACTGCTGGCTGGGGATGGGGACGCTGTCGTACGGGTTCAGTGTGCTGGTCTCCGGCCTCCGGGGGTATCTCGGCGTGTACGCGCCTTCTCTGCTGCTGTACCAGTCGTCCATCCGGGTTCCTTCGCCGCTTTGTGGAGTGTGCTGCTGGAGTGAGGAACCCGGCCAGTGGTGCCGGTGCGGGCCATTGCTGGCATGCCCCTCGCATGCCGCCCGCAGAGGTTCGGTTCTCATCGTCCTGATCTCGTTGAAAAATCATCTGACAGACCGAAGAACCCTCCGCCCCTGGTCAACCCGTGCACGGGTTGTCCGACGGAAGAATCCTTTCTCCGTGTTTGTCTGCCCCTTTCACGTCCGCATAACGAACGAGCCCGGAAGAGGGGTGTCCCTCGATGGGGTGATCGAGGGACACGAATGGGCACACCGGGCAAAGCCTCAAACGCTTGGCCGACAATCATGAGGGCTAGGTGGTACGAGGAAGCCTTCGACAACCTGCCGACTCCGTTCAAAGAGCGAGCCCTGGCCCTCAACGGACTCATTCGGTCGTTCTTGGACCTAGAGAGCCCGAGATAGTCGGCGTTCCGCACGCTGGTTGGGCGTCCCAGCAGCCGTCCTAGGGGGTGTCTGCCAATTCGGTCGTCTGGTCAGCGGGCTACCCAGTCTGGTGCCCATACGTCGTGCGAGGTTTGCGGGCCCGCAGTGCGCAGATGGTCGCGTAGCGCGGTCAGCACGGGGTGCTGGTCTCCACTGCGGAACAGCAGCACATGCGGGTAGACCGGGGTCGGGTCGTGCAACGGGATGCGCCGCAGGTCGTGGGTCTGGGGCCACAGGTACCGGTCCCCGCTGCCGACCAGGGTGGCCAGCGAGGCTGAGTCGGCCAGCGCGTCCATCAGGGCCTCGTCACCGAAGTTGGGGCCGAGCGCGTCGATGCTCAGGCCGAATGCCTCGGACAGCGCCTGGTAGAACGCTGCCCACTCCGTGCTCGGCCTGATGCCGGGGATCCAGATGCGGTGACCGCCCAGGTCCGCAGGACTGACCCAGGACACGTCAGCCAGCGGGTGGCCGGGTCCGACCAGGAGCTCCAGGGGTGTGTCCAGGAGTCGTTCGGTGCTGAGCCCGGCCGGGACCTGGTCTGCCGGCAGGGCACGGAAGGACGCGTCGACTTTCCCTTCGAGCACCGCCTGGGCGGCCTGGGCGGCGTTCTCCTGGCTCAGCGTGACCGCGTCCAGGTCCGTCTCGGGGTGGGAGCGGTAAAACCGGTAGACGGCCTGGGCCGGGGAGATGCGCCGATTGAGGACATCGACACGCAAGGGACGGCTTCCGGGGCGCACGGCCTGCTCGGCCTGCTCGATGGCCGCCAGGACCTTCTTGGCGTGCGGCAAGAAGACCTGCCCGTCCAGGCTCAGCCGGGAGCCTCGGGAGGTCCGCACCAGGAGCGTGACCTCGATGTGCCTCTCCAGGGCCGCGATCCGCTTGGAGGCCGCCTGCTGGCTGATCCCCAACTCGTCGGCCGCGGCCTGGAACTGGCCGGTCTCGGCGACGGCCACGAACGTCCGCAGTGCTGCAACATCCACACTTCCACCCTACTTCCACAACCATTGGTTGTTTCCGGTGTGGTGCAGGGTTGTTTGATCAAGTGTTCTGCGCGGTGGTGGGATCAGCGCATGTCTACCCGCACAGAGCAGGTCATGTACGTCCAGACACCTGAGTTCGCGCGTCATGCGGACCGCATCATGGAGGTGACCGATGCGACGTCTCGGCTGAACGTGCTTCCGTTCAGCGACAGCAAAGGTCGCGCGGAACTACTTTCTGTTGTGTTCGGTGGCTCGCTTCCGGAGTCGGTGGTGATCTACCCGCCGTTCTTCACCGAGCACGGGCTTAACACGACGTTCGGGGAGAACGTCTTCGTCAACCAGGGATGCACCTTCATGGACAAGGGAGGCATCCGTATCGGGAACGGCGTCATGATCGCCCCGAAGGTCAGCCTCATCACAGGAGGCCATCCACTACCCCTGGCTGAGCGCCGCGAGTACCTCTCCTTCGCCCCGATCGTCATCGAGGACGACGTCTGGATCGGGACGGGTGCCGTGATCACGCAGGGGGTGACCATCGGCGCCGGTGCGGTGATCGCTGCCGGTGCGGTGGTCACTCGTAATGTTCCAGCCGGCACCGTGGTCGCGGGAGTGCCCGCCCGGGTGATCAAGACGATTGACTGATCCCGGCCGGGCCGCCGGCCCGGCTGCGCAGCACCCCCGCGGTCTGACCCTGTTGCCTCGTTACGCCCGGCTGACCGACCGGCAGTGGGACCGCATCCGACCTCTGCTGCCCTCCGGTACCGGCCGTCGCGGCAGGCAATGGGCCGATCACCGATGCGTTGTGGAGGCGATCGTCTACGGATACCGCACCGGTATCCCTTTGCGAGACCTTCCAGCCGTGTTCGGATCCTGGAAGACCGCGTGGACCCGCCACCGCCGCTGGGCCGCCGACGGGACCTGGGACCGCGTGCTCGGAGCCCTGCTCGCCCGCGCGGACGACGACGGGCTGATCGACTGGCTGGTGGCGGTGGACTCCACCACCACCCGGGCCCACCAGCACGCCACCAACACCCGCCGCCCCGAGAAGTGCCGGGCCGCAGCCCAAGGGCAGGGCCTCGACGGCCACCGAGAGCCCGCTGGGCACGCTATCGGCCGTTCCCGCGGCGGGCTGACCACGAAGATCCACCACGCCGTGGACGGTCAGGGCCGACCGCTGGCCGTCGTCGTGACGCCCGGGCAGGCGCACGACGGGAGCTCCCTGCCGTTGCTGCTGGGCGACCTGCGAGTCCCCAGGACCGGAGCAGGCCACCCCCGCACGCCCCCGACCTTCGGTTCCCATTAGGCATACTCCTCCCGCGCGATCCGAGCGACGCTCAAGGCCCGGGGGATCACTGCGGTCATCCCTGAGCGGCGTGACCAGCAGGAGCACCGTCGCCGCCGCGGTTCAGCGGGCGGGCGTCCGTCGAAGTTCGATCCGGTGGCCTACAAGAACCGCAACGTGGTCGAACGGTCCTTCGCCCTGCACAAGCAGTGGCGTGGCCTGGCCACGAGGTTCGACAAGCTCGCGATCGTCTACCGCTCGGCTACGGTCCTCGCCGCAGTACTGGTCTGGGCTCGCATTTAACGGACACGCCTTACAGGGCCCGTCTTCTGGATCATCCATCCGTGATCCGACTGCACAGACTTCGCGGTATGCCTGAGCGAGACGACTCCGCGTGGCGACGCGTGACAACCAGGGCAAGGGTGCGGCTATCGTCCACCAGCAGCGGAGGAGGGGCCTCGGATTCCGTCCAGGAGGTAGATGGTGCGGCGGTCGTAGTCGTCCCGGGGAGGCCGCTCGCCGTGCTTGAGGGCGAGGGCGTTGTCTACGACAAGTGCGTGCAGGTCGCCCGCCGTGAACTCCGGCCGCAGCGCATTCAAGGCTTGCGCCGCCGCGATGAGCTCCTCGTTGGCCTCACTTCCGACCCGGCAGATCTCCATCAGCTGCTGCGAATGCGGATACGTCTGCAACAACACGTCGTTGAAGGCGGGCTGGCGGTACTGGAGGTCGCGGAGCGCGGTGAGGTAGTACGTGATCCGCTCGCCCACGTCATCGATGGCCCGAGCGTTGTCGATGACGGCGAACAGCTCACTCGCCACGAGTTCTTCGATGACGGCTTCGATGAGGCCGATCCGCCCGCCGAACCGGTTGAAGATCGTGGCCTTGCTCACCCCTGCCGCCTTGGCGACCTTCTCCAGCGGCACCGTCAGACCCTGCCCCCGGAAGGCGCCGATCGCGGCAGAGCGGATCTGTTCGGAATTACGCCGGGCATCGGCGCGCAGCCGGGATCCCGAAGGCACCGCACTCACCGTCCCTTTCTGCCGGTCGACGCAACTTGACTCGTGCGGTCAGTTTACCTACGGTCA
This sequence comes from Streptomyces sp. A18, assembly GCF_059026065.1. Lineage (NCBI taxonomy): Bacteria > Bacillati > Actinomycetota > Actinomycetes > Kitasatosporales > Streptomycetaceae > Streptomyces > Streptomyces sp. A18. Next base: position 14,637 of record NZ_JBWLKL010000057.1, read on the forward strand.
CAGCAGAAGGGAAACTGACCTATGTGGTCAACTTGTGATTCCGAGAGGTCAAGAACATGATCGTTGTGACTGGCGCCACCGGTGGACTGGGCGGCACCACCGTCGAGCACCTCCTCAAGCGCATACCCGCCGACCAGATCGGCATCAGCGTCCGCGACACCTCCAAGGCGCAGCCCTTCGCCGACCGCGGCGTACGCGTACGGCAGGGCACCTACGAGGATCCGGCCGCGCTACGCAACTCCTTCGCCGGTGCCGAGCAGGTCCTTCTGGTATCCGGGAACGACCCGGACGCCGACATGGTCAGCCTGCACCGCAATGCCATCGAAGCGGCGGTCGCGGCCGGTGCCCACCGCATCCTCTACACCAGCCAGCAGGGCGCCGTCCCCGGCAACCCGTACCGGCCCTCCGACATCCACATCGCCACCGAGGCGCTCCTCGACGACTCGGGCGTCGCCTGGACCGCACTGCGCAACGGCGCCTACGGCCCACTTGACCAAGTGCTCGGCCCGTGGCAGCGGACCGGCGTGATCGCCCAGCCACAAGACGGCCCCGTCCCATATACCGACCGTGCCGACATAGCCGAGGCCACCGCGGTCATTCTCGCCGGTGACCGCTCCTTCGACGGCCCCGTCAACCTCACCGCGCCGAACGCCGTCACCTTCGACGATGTCGCCAAGATCGCCTCCAGCCTCGCTGGTCGCCCTGTTGAGCGCATCGTCCTGGACGACGAACAGTGGGTCGCAGACCAGATCGCGATCGGTGTCCCGCAGCAGACGGCCCGGCTCATGCTCACCTGGTACCAGGCTGCCCACGCTGGCTACTTCACCGAAGCAAGCCCCCTGCTGGCCGAACTGCTCGGCCGCGAACCCCGCACCGCCGCTGAACGGCTCGCAGCCCACGTCGCCGCCTGAAGCTGAGCTTCTTTTCGACCGCCTGATAGTTGATCTGAGCATGCCCTTGACTTACGCGCAGTGGGCGCGCGGATCGAGCCACTCCTCCCGAGTCGAACGCCGAAGCGCGGTTACGGGGGAGAGCACCGGCAGGTCATCGACGCCATCGCGTTCAAGTTTCAGACCGGGATGCAAGGGGTCCAGTTGCCGGGCAAATACGGCAACTGGAAAGGCATCTGTAGCCGACTTCGGATGTGGGCCATTGACGGGACCTGGCGGGGAGTGTTCATCGCGCTGATGGCGCAGTCCGACGCCGACGGTGACCTCGGCTGGGCCGTCATCAGTACGGGGAGGTACCTGCCCGTACGACACCGGAGGAGACCAACGGCCGGCTGACGTCTGATGCCACCTCTCTGCGTCACGGATCAGCAACGCCCCCAGGGATACATGCTCGCTGCAACGCAAGACGGCCCGCACTCCTGGCGATTCACGCCGAGGGTGCGGGCCGTCTCGATCAACTTTGCGAGCTGATACGGCCGCGTACGGCGTGCACGCCGGTGATCACTGCAGCCATCCAGAAGCACGCCCCTGACACCGCGATCCGAGCCGGTGCGTGGAGGAGCAGCGCCAGAACACACACGACGGCAAAGACGAGGACGCCGCAGGCTATCGACGTAGTGTCACGCCAGGCGGGTGTCGTAGGCCTGCCCACGAAGAACAGGATCCCGATGGACAGGAGCACCAGCAGGGCTCCGCTGTAGATGAGCCACGAGCTACTCAAAGCCATTCTCCGATCGTTTTGCTGGTGTTGCTACTTGCAGTTTCCGCCGGAGTACTGGCCGGGGATGAAAATTCCAGCCGCGAACTTGACCTTGATGCACTTCTTGGCGTTCTTCGCCTTCAGCGCCGTCGTGGTGATGACCGCGGCGTGCGCTCCCCAGTAGATGTTCAGGCCAGGCGGGAGGAAACCCGAAACCACACCGGACAGAGCGCCATTGTTCGCGATCGCCTTGGTCTCCTTCTTGTTGAAGTACGCGGTGCCCGTCACGATGCCCCATGTCATCTTCGGGTCGGCGACCACCGGGAACGCGGTCTCCCCGCCGGTCTCTATGGTCTGGATGAGGTCGTTGCCGTCCAGCTTGTAACTGGTGGGCACGCTCTTGCCGTTCGCGTCCTTCGCCCACGGCGCGTCGATCGTGGCGACCGGGACGTGAACGCCCTCGGCGGCCTCACGCGTGATCTCGAAGCCACCTTGGCCGTCCTCGGTGATGTCCGCATCCTGCGGGATGTTGAGCCGGAAGCGGTGGGTTTCGGAGGCCTTGTCGTCCTTGAGCGTGATCAAGGTGCGGGCTCCGCCGTCCGTGGTCGGCTGCACCGCGAGGTCCGTGGCGGGAGCGGCGTCGGGGTAGATCACCGTGCCAGCGCCGACCTTGACTCCGGCGACATCCTTGGCGCCCGGCAGCGTGAGGCCGAACGAAGAGCCGCTGTCATCGACCGCGTGCAGGGCGCCGTTAGCCTTCTGCGGTGCGGTGACCGTGAGGGCGGCTCCGTCCGCAGCGGTGACCGCCTTGGCCGGCGTGCCCGGAGCCACCGTTGACGCAGCGATGTCGGCCGTCCCCGTGGCAGCTTCCACGACAGCGGCGGCCTGGGCCGCGCCATCCGAACGCGTGGTGGCGACAGCGGCGTTGGCCGGGATCGCGGAGGCGAAGAGCGCTGCCCCAACGGTGGCGGATACAGCAGCGAGGGAGAGCCTGCTGAACTGGCGACGGTGTGTGCTGTTCTGCACGCGCCGTACTCCTTTGAACGTGCTTTTCAGGCATAGCTCGCAACCCATCCCCCCGAGGGCGATGGGCGTTTGCCGGGCCTTGTGGTCAAGATCGACTCCATCACACACAGAGCGGGACACGCTGTGGCGAGAGTCATAAATCAGCCTCAAATTTGCATCTGATCCAAGGCGTTTTGCCACACGTAACCTTCTAATCTCAGGCCAAGAATTGAAGCAACCTACGAAGCCAAAGACTCATCAGAGGTCGCACGACTCCACTCCGGCGGCTCCGATCTCCGTGCAGGCAGCCCCCGAGGCTGCTCTATCCGATACGCGGCGGCCTATCAGATACGTCCCATGACGCAGCTTGCGGACGTCTTCGGCAGCACGGCCAGAACGCGGTGCTGCACGGACGCGACGAGTAGTGAGCCCCGGGATCCACCGGGAGCGGATGGGCAGTCGGGCAGGTTGGGGTAGCCCTCCGGATGGCGAAGAAGAGAAAGCAGCGCAGGGAGCACCCCTCCCCCGGTGCCCGGCTCACCAGGCAACGCCTGCTCGAGGGCTTACCCGGGCCCGATGGAATCCGCGTGCGTCCGCGCGCCCCGAGGACAGCAGCCGGTTCGCCGAGTTGCTGGCCCTGGCGACCGAGGACATCGAACCCGCCCACGTGGAGGGAGTTGAAGCCGGCCGTTGCGGGAGGTGACTGCAGGAAGCTCTGACGAGCGGCAGCGACTCGCTGACCGAGCCCCTGGCCCGCGCGGCCGCCAGCGGCAGGCTCGCCGCTGCAGCACTGGCCCTCTCGCTTTCCCTGGTCGCTCAGAATCAAGACGGCGCAGTGGTCGGTGCGCTCCTGGCGCTGCCGTCCGGCACGGTAGTCAAGACCGTGAGGGACGCGGGCTACCCGCAGCACGCCGTGCTGGCGATACTCAAGTACGCCAAGTCCTCGGCAGCGGGCCGGGGTGAGGACTCGCGTTGTTCGAATTCTGTCGGCCCAGCGGCAGTCACTTGTATTCCCGCCCCCTCCCCCTGCGTGCTCAGAGGGTCTAGATTCGGATGACCCGGACGCGACAGGGGTGTTGGATGACCGGCACGGTGGATGGCAGGTCGCAGGTGCGCAAGTACCGCGGGTCTCTGGTGGTGAAGGCGCTCGTCGCCGCCCTGCTCTTCGTCTGCGCGAGTGCGCTGGCAGCGTTCGCCGTGCTCCTCGTGAGGGTGGCACAGGCTCCCTTCGTCGTAACGCTCCCCTTCGCCGCGTTCGCAGCTCTCTCGCTCGCCTTCATGGTGTCCTTCATCAGGGCCGCGACCATCGTCGAGCAGGACCACATCACCGTCCGGGACGCGGGGACCCGGAGAACAGCCTGGAGGGATGTCACTGCGATCGAGATCGAGGAGACCTCGATCGGAGCCAGCAACGGAACGGCCAAGACCGTGGACAGCGTCGTGATCTACACCCGCGACGGCCACAGGATCGTGCTCCCCAACCTCGTCGGCAAAGACACGCAGTCGACTCAACACGAGGTGCACGCCCTGCGCGAGATGTGGGAACAGCGGCGCGGCAAGGACTGGACCCCGCAACCGGCAGCCATCAAGGTCGCGCAAGAGAAGTCCGCGGCACGGGACAGGCTCGAGGGCTCGATCATTGGCGCGATGGGATGCGCCTACACGGCGATGCGGATCACGGTCTTCGGCGTCGTTGTCGTCAGCCTCATCGCGCTGGCAACCGGCAAAGCCGACGACCTACCCGGGTTCGGGTGGATGTTCGCCGCCGTGCTGGGAGGTGTGGCCGTGGTTTTGCTCCTGATCGTCCTATTGACCGGACCCACCCGTGACCGCAGCCGGTAGCGCCGCCTGATCGGCGTGCGTGCCCTCTGCGTCCATGCCGGAACACAGGTCATCCGTCCTTCCGCGCCCTGTTCGGTGTTGAAGAAGCGGCTGCGGTGGCGGGGTTACCACCCGCCACTGTCAGGTTCTCCACGATCCCGTTGACGAAAGCCCAAGTCTCCTTTCCCACGCCCGGAAGCATCGGAAGCCTCACAGCGCCGCCAACTCGTCCTGCTGGGAACCCTGTTGTAGACGACGACAAGCTCAGAGTTGCCGTTCGTCGACCAAAACCGTTGCCAAGCCGGCCGCGCCGTAAAGGTGAAGGGCCGTCCCCTCCGGGCCGGTTGCGGTGGTCAGCGCGGGGACCGGCGCCCCGGTGAGCAATGTGTGCCGGAGGTCGCCCGTCCATGGGTCCCAGATGCGGACCCCACCGGCGCCGCCTGAAGCCAACAGCGTACGCCCGTCCGGCAGGTCGAGACCGGTCAGAGTCAGAGTGTCCGAGGAGGCCCACGAGGCAAGTTGAGTGCCATCGACCATGTCCCATACGTGGATGCCGGATGCCGTCGACGCGGCGAGCAGAGTCTTGCCTTGCGTCGTGAAGGCACACAGACTCTGGACTCTGGTGTCGGAAGCGCGCAGGGACAGTGTGCCGATACGTACCCCGGACATCACGTCGATGAGAGCGACACTCCAGTGTTCCGCCACGGCGACCACGACCTCATGGTCGCCATGCGAGCCCAACGGAAGGGCGGCGAGTGCACCCACTCCCCCCTTCAGGTCGGGCGTGATGGTGGAAATCATCGGTTCGCCGTCATCGGGATCCCACACGACGCAACGGAATCCTGCGTGAGCTTCCGCGATGACGAGCACCGGCAACCCCGTGGGAGTCAGTGCGACGCACGAAGCGTGTTGTGGTGAGCGCCCCCCAGGCGCGGTCGCCACAACTTCTTGGGACACCACGTCCCAAACGGACCACGAGTACGGCCCGGTGACAGCCACCAGGGCGGTACCGGGCGCAGACGGGAGCGGATGAACGGCACTGACACGTCCGACGTCCAGGCTCCCGAGTGGTTCTCCGGTCACCGCGTCGTGGATGTCGAGGCCCCCAGGTCTGCCGACAACAAGGAAGTCCATGGCCGCGTTCCCGTCGTGGGACGGCTGCCTGATCCTGCACAGTGGCCACATGCTGCGTCGGCCTGTCGTCCACGGCGCCAGATACCGCATGGCCCCTGCGCTGTGCCCGTCAACCTCAGGTTCCTCGGCGAGGTCCCAGAGCCTGACGCCTTGTGGCCCCGCCGATACGATGTGGCGCGCTGATCCGCCCTCGGGCACGGCGAGGACGTCGGCGGACGGAACGTCGGCGTCGAAAGACCGCTCCGTGCCGGTCGCGAGGTCCCGTACGACGATCCGGCTGCCCCTGATGCAGGCGAATGCACTGCCTCCAGGCAGTGCCACGGCGCCATGGCCTCCTCGCGGGGACACCGCCACTCGCACGCCGGTGAAAGGGTCCCAAACCTCCAGTCGCCGGCCCGCAGGCCCGTTCCTCACCAGAAGCAGGTCGTCGGCCTCGGGCCTCGCAAGGGCCACTGGGATTGCTGCGTCCGTGCCCCCAAAGGGCGGCTTCGCGACGATCCCTGCCACCGGGTCCCAGCGACGGATCCCCTCCGCAGTGACGACCGCGATCTGGGCATGACCACTCGCCCTGCGCACGACCGCCGTCGCACTCTGGCCGAAACGCGAGGCCACGGACGGCCACCCTCTGCCCTCGATCAACTCTCCCGGGTCCGCGTCACGCGGTGTGGGCCTCCACAGAATCACCCGGTCGTCCCTGGTGCGGACAAGTACCTTCCAACGTGAGAAGCCATCCTCCAGGACGTGCGCTTCCATGCCGTTGCGAAGCGACGCGGCGGCGATCGACTGGCCCGACACAGGGTCGCAGATCTTCACAGTGGTTGCGTCCAGCACGACCAGGAACGTCCGCCCGCCGGTGGCCCGAATGGGCCGCAGAGCACGTACATACCCCTGCGATCCGAGGTCCGCCACACGTTTGCCTGTCGCGGCGTCCCAGATTCGAGTTCCGCCCCTGCCTGCCGCCACCGCGACGAGTGAGCGTCCGTCCAAGGTCGGCACCACGCATGCGGCGACCGCATGCCGGAAAGGAGGAGCCAGTACGTTCGTCGGCGCTGCCCACCGACTCCAGACACTTGCCATGGGGAGCCGCTCGGGGCCGTCCTGCGGCTCCGCTTCCGCACCCGCGTGGAAGGCCATGCTGCTTGCCCGTGAGGTGAAGTCGACGTGGTCGTCGAGGTAGGGCTCGATGATCGCGGCGGCCGTCAGGACGCGCCGTTCCGGATCGGCCGTGGGGAGCGGCAGGCCAAGGCGGGCGCGCAGGGCTTCCGACGTCTCCTGGGCCAGCAACTCAAGCGGCACGCTCCGGTCGGTCAGAACCTCACCGACGGCCGCGTGATGCAGGAAGTGCCTGCGAATGTAGGGGTGCGCCAGGTGCGGACGGGCACCGCGGACCAAATCGGCGAGTGTCTCCACAATCGCGGCATGCGCAGCGACCAGTTCCTGCGGCCTGGTGAACGGCCGCCACCAATGTGTGGCAGTGGTCGAGGGAGGGGCCAACAGCCAGTCATGATCGGCTATGAGGAGATCTGTCAGCCGCTGGTGGACCGGTCGGTAGACCACCCGATCGTCCTCCTCCGCGGTGGCGAGGTAGCCGGTGAGTCGGCTGGAGCGAAGCGTGCGGATGGCCCGATCGGCAGCGTCGCGAGATACATGTCCGCCACCGTATTCATTCGCCACCAGAGCGGCGACGACCGCCGGCCAGACCTCGGCCCAGGGGAGGCCGGCCCCCGGTGCGAATGCAGTCGCCCGGATGACGGCGACCAGCAAAGCGGCTGGTACATCAGTCGCCAGGGACACGGCTTTGATGTCCTCGCGCAGCAGCCCGGTAGTGCCGTCGGAGAGACGGTCGAGCCAGCCTTCCTCGGTCAGGTCTTGCCGGGCCTCGGCCCTCCGTAGCTGGTCAGCGGCGATCCGGGCGTCCAGGAAGGACGGTGCGACCGCAGCCGCGATCGCCTGCGCCGCCTCGTCGGCGGCTTCCGGCGCTCCCCGGTAGGGGCTGGTCTCCGGTGCGAGTAGCAGCGTGACGGCGTAGGCGGCGATGTCACTCACGCTGTCGAGACCGTCGCTCCGCAATTCCTGCGGCTCGATGCCCTCGGCCGACAGGGCCTCGGTCAGCTGCAGAAGCAGCTGGTCGGCCCGCTCGTCGTGCAGGGCTGAGCTGGTCGCATACGAAACAGCGGGGGAACTGCGGATGCCCAGAAGGAGACGGACGGCGCCGCCGCGTTCGGCAAGCCTCAGGTGGGCCAACGGCAGGATGACGTCGTTGACGAGGGCGAGTGGGTCCTCGGCTTCGTCCAGCGCGTCGATCACCACGGTGACGGGAACAGCCGACCCGTCGGCCCGGTCACTCACCAGCCGGATCAGGGCCTGGAGCGGCAACTGCTCCGGATCGGCCGCCGCTCGCGTATCGCCCTCGCCGCCCAGCGCTGTGAGGAGGTCCTGAATGACGACGCGCGCGGACTTGTTGCGGGCCAGAACGGCGACGTCCACCGCCCCCGGTTCAGGCCGCAGTTCCGGAACGATGCTCGCCACCATGGCTTCGTGGCGCGGATCAGTGACGAAGCCCGGATCGGAAAGGGTGACGAGCCGGGCCAGCAGGGCGGACTTGCCGGACCCGGCCGCGCCCGTGACGATCAGGACGCCTGCCGGGCCCTGCAGGAAACTGGTCATGCAGGTCATCGGCTCGGTACGGCCGCTGAAGTACCAGCCGGGATCGTCCTCGGCCGCGCGGCCGGACGCGCGCTCCAACCAGAACTCCGTCAGGGGGTCTGATGCCGAGTCTGCCCCTGCGTCTGCTCCAGCCCTTGGAACCAGGGCCAGTTGACGCAGCGCCGGGCCCGCCGAGTGCTCTGGCGATCGGTAGCGCGGGTTCGGCAGGCAGGCGCTCAGCAGGTGCTTGCGGGAGTGCGGCACGATCCACTCGGCGCTGACCAGGTCCCTCTCCTGGTCCTTGTCGTCTCGTCCGACCTGGTCCAGGAGCTGTTCCCACTCGGCGAAGGACAGGTGGGATGCCGTGTAGCCGGCTGCCTCGTCCCGCATCCGCTCGCAGGCCAGGGCCACGCGCTGGGTGAACGAGCCCACCATGGGCTGTACGTAGTGGTTGCCCGCGGTGACGACGGCGATGCCGTAGTGGCTGTGGCGATCGTCGGACAGGGCTTCCAGGAGCGTACTCAACTCAGCGCGCAGGGTGCCGGAGAAGCACGAGTCGACCAGCACCATCACGTGCTCGGACTCGCTGTCGACGGCCGCGCTGACCAGTTCGCTCGTGGGGAAAGCCGTGGCCAACAGACGGTCCGGCTCCGTCTCGGGGAGAGTGAGAAAGTGGCGGGGTGCGTTACGGCGCAGGCCATGACCCGTGATGTAGACGACGATCGCTTCCTGATAGCGGGCGGCGGCGAGGTTCTCGCCCCGCAGAAACTCGCGGAGCTCGTCGACGGTACGTACTGAGGGTGCCCGGCTCACCTCGAAGCGCCGGTCGGCACCGAGGCCGGGGTCGGCAAGCCAGCCGGTGATCCATCCCACCTGCTCGGCTATCGCCTCATCGAAGCCGTCCGGCTGGTCCTCGTAGCCATCGATCGCGACCACGACCAGCCGCCGTCGGGCAATACCGTCGAGGTTTTCCGTACTCACCACTCGCCCCCTGCACCGCGCACGGCACGAAGCACGCGGTCCGCCAGCCTAGCCGGGAGGCGTACCCGCCGTCGCATGCGGCTAACATCGCCCACGGGTTCGACAAGGGGAATCGGGGCCGTAGTGGACGTACTTCAGATCGCCGGTGTACACGGAATCAGGCAAGGCTCTTCCGCCACGACGCCGAGACTGAGCAGCAAGTGGCAGAAGACGGTGGACTCGGCTGTGGCAGCCTCGAAACACGCCGAGGCAGTGGGGCCGGTCGAACTGACGGTCCCCTCGTACCGGGATATCTATCCCAAGACAGCCACCCGGTACATGCGCCTGGGACCGGAGCAGATCGACGACGCCCCTGTCGACGAGGACGAAGAGGCGTTCATCCTGGGGGCATTGGCCGCCTACGCTCCAACAGCCGCCGCCGAGGAGGACAACTCACCGCTGGCAGACCACACCCTCGGCGGAGCACGCTTCACGCCTCGGATCCTGCGTCGCGCACATGCCGTGGATCAGGTGGCCGGCAAGGGAGTGACCAGCCGCTTGTTGTGGCTGATCCGCGAGGCCCATGACTACCTGCGCCACGAGGAGACGGCGGCCGCCGTCCGCGCCGAGATCCGAGGAACCCTGAACGCCACCGGCGCTCGCATGGTGATCGCCCATTCACTGGGAAGCGTCGTGTTCTACGACATGCTCACCCGTGGCGAGGTACCGACCGGGCACGATGGCGAGCCCGGCGTGAACACCTTCGTGACCTGTGGATCTCCCCTGAGCTGGCTGTGCGTCCGAAATGGTGTTCACACGCCCGCTAATGCTCCGCTCTCCGTGCCTGCCTCCGTGGAGTGGACCAATCTCCACTCTCCTAACGACGTCGTGAACAAGGGGGCGGGCCTGTCCCACCTTGCGGCGGGGGTCACTGACGTGGTGGCTCACAACGGTGGCGTCGCCAAGGCCCACGATGTCCACCGCTATCTGGCCAAAGATGCCGTCGTCGATCTGGCCCTGAGGACGAGGACACTCAGCACGGACGCTCAAACAGGAAGCCGCCCCGGACCCTGATGTGCTGGGCAGTTCTTCAGTGGCTACCGCCACGCTTCGTATCGGTGATGCGGCACGGCCCGCGCGATCTGGGTCGTCGGCGCACAGAGGATCGTCCCCGAACTGGACACCGGGTTGCGACGGGTCGAGGAGCACTGCCTTCCGCTGGAGGACATCCGCGCGGCGGCCCATGGATGGCTCAGCGCCGTCAACCGGGTGCTGATCCTCAATGCGGAGTATCAGTCCGGGCGCGGCACCGTCCTGCTGCTCCGCGGGGCCGCGACTGACGTGCGGGGAACAGGCGCTGCGCCGACGGCTCGCCGTACCGGTCGACGTTGGCGAACACTGGGTCAGAAATGCGTGGCGATCCCGAAGATGCGGTGGAGTTGTGCCATGTCGTGCCGGTCATGTTCCGATGGTTCGCATCCCTGGTGGAATTAGACCTGCTGCTCGGCGGACAAGGACGGGACAGCGGTCCCCTGGACGGTGCCCGTCACGAAGCACGCAGCGGGGGAAGATGACCCCGCGGGTTGCTCGCCCATGCCATCCGCACCGTCAACGGCGGAATCACCCGCCCTGAACCCGACCCCATGGACATCGCGGTCACCCCTCCGACCGCTCGAACAACCCCGCCTCCTTCAGCGCAGCACAAAGCCCCGGTCAACGGGAGCCCTCACAACGGGACTTCACCAGGACAAGTCAAGATCACCAACAACATCCGGAAACCTTGGCAGAGCCCTTCAGGTCCTTGTAGGCGGACAGTCGATCTCCCTGCCCGGTATGGCTATTCGTCCCTCGGATCGGGGTGTGGGTCGAGGGGAGGGGCCGTCGCGTCCGCGATGTCAGTGGCGGCTGCGATGCTGTCGGCTGATTCCTTGGAACCTGCTCGACCTCGACAAAGCCTTGCTGGCCAGTTGGGCTGCCGACGCCTGCTCACCGAGCGATCTGAGTGGTATTCAGCCTCTTCCAACCTGGAGTGCCGTCGCAGGGCCGTCATCTGACCTAGGCTCAACACTGAAGAAGCCCCCGTGCACGGTCTCGTCGTTGGGGGTCGCCATCGCCCACCCCCGTCCGGTTGTGTTGATGTGCGTCAGACCCTCTGGCAGGGTGACGCTGCAAACCGGGCAGGGAGTTCAATCTTGAGCAGGACATACAACCCAGTGCCGGTCAAGAGGCGGCCGCAGTCTTCAAACGGGAGGGGCCCATGCTGACGCAGGTCGCCGAGGGTGTACTGATCCACAAGAGTGAGTTGCTCGAGAACAACACCGTTGTCGTGCATGGCAGGGACGGCGTGCTACTCGTAGACGTCGGGATTACCGGCGCCGAAATGATCTGCCTGGCGAACGACCTTCGTCAGCTGGGCCGGCCCGTGGTCGCAGGCTTCTCGACGCATCCTGATTGGGATCACGTGCTCTGGCATGCCGCACTTGGCGAAGCGCCTCGTTACGGCACAGCCCGATGCGCGGCCTTTATGCAGGATGTGTTGTCGAACGCGGACTGGAAGGCTGGCGTCGCCGAGGGGCTGCCGCCGGAAATCGCCGAGGACACACCGCTGGCCCTGTACGGCCTTATCACTGGCCTGCCTGCTGAAACCGCGCAGCTTCCTTGGGATGGCCCCAAGGTGCGGATCATTGAGCATACGGCGCATGCCCCGGGCCATGCGGCGCTGTTGATCGAAGAACGTCGAGTTCTCATCTCCGGCGACATGCTCTCCGATGTCTTCGTGCCCATGCTCGATGACACCGACAACCCGATTGAGGACTACCTCATCGGGCTGGGACTGCTCGAGGGCGTAGCGGACGACATCGATGTCCTCATCCCCGGACACGGATCCGTCGCCAGGGACGAGGAGGTACGCGCAAGGATCAAACTGGATCGAGCGTACGTGGAGGACCTACGTAACGCCCGGGTTTCCAGCGACCCACGGGTCGTATCGCCCAAGCCCGGCTGGGAGTGGGCAAGCGACATTCACGAAGGGCAGGCCCGAAGCCTCGCCCGAGGAAGCGAGCGCGAGGGGACGCCTGACTAGAGATCCGCTTCCGCCACAGGACGCCCCTGCCAGTGAGCCGTTGCCAAGATGGCGTCGGTGAACGCGAGTTGGAAAGTGACTGGAAGGCGCGATCAACGCTTCGGCAGAAATGATTGTGCGGGACTACGCCGTCGTCGAAGCCGGCGACGTGGTGGAGATGCGGCTCAACCTCGTATTCGTCTCCCGGAAAAGCGGGCGTCGACTGCCGATCGAGGTTGTGGAGCACTACACGGTGCGTGAGGGCAAGATTTACGGTGCGAACGCCTTCTACAAAGACACCCAGGCTGTCAACGACCTGGTCAAGCACGGCTGACCCACGCAGCACATAGCACGGTTGCGCGGGGAGTACTCGGCGACGACACGGTGCTTGCCCGAGAGCTCACGGTGGTACTGAAGCGGACGCGGACCCCACCCCAGCACTCCACCCCCGCAGACGCGGGAGAGGCGAAGCCGGGACGGGTACTGCAGGACGGAACAGCGGGCGCGCGGCTCAGCTCTCGGAGCGATCTTGGGCCCACACCAGGCCCTGGTCCTGCAGCGCGCCCGCGTCCGGGCGCTGCCGCTGCGCGCCGAGCTCGCCCCGGCCGCCACCGCCGCCGCCAGTTGATCAACACGCAGTTCGAGCAGCAACGTGAACCCACAGCTACACGAGCCGTCCCGGCGCCAGGTAGCGTGGCGCGCGGTCGCCGGACGGATCAACACCGGGGGGTTGTTATGGAGTTGCGAGACATCGAGATCCTGGTGGTGCTCGCCGAGGAGCTGCACTTCGGCAGGACCGCGCAGCGGCTGCACATCACCCCCTCCCGGGTCAGCCAGTGCGTCAAAGCGCAAGAGCGCCGCATCGGCGCGGCGCTGTTCGAGCGCACCAGCCGCAACACGGAACTGACACCTCTCGGCCGGCGCCTGATCGACGACCTCGCAGCCGCCCGGCACCAGATACACCAGAGCCTGCGGCGCGCCGAGCAGGAGGCGAAGGGGATGCGCGAGGTGCTACGCATCGGCATGATCGCCACAAACGTGGATGATCTGCAGCCCTACTTCGACGCGTTCGCCACCGCCCGCCCCGGAGTCGACGTGCAGTTCCGCACCATCGGCTTCGCCCGTCCCTTCGCCGGGCTCCGCTCCGGCGATCTCGACCTGGCCATGCTGTGGCTACCTGTACGAGAGCCCGACCTGACGGTGGGACCCGTCATCCACAACGAGCCGGTCATGCTCGCCGTCGCCCGCGGCCACCCACTGGCGTGCAGGGAGTCCGTCTCCTATGAAGACCTCGCAGACCAGATCACCATCGGCGGCGCCGCACCCCTCTACTGGCGTGAAGCGATCGTGCCCTCCCTGACGCCCACCGGCCGCCCGATCCCCATCGGGCCGACCGCCGGCGACTCCCTGGAACTGCTGCACATCGTGTCCACCGGCGAGGCCGTCTCACCAGTTCACCAGCAGGCCACCCGCTACTTCGCCCGACCAGACATCGCCTACGTGCCCATCCACGACGCCCCGCCAGCCCGCTGGGCACTGATCTGGCGCACCGCCACCGAAACCGACACGATCCGCACCTTCGCCAAGATCGCCGAGCAGCTCGGACCGCAGGAACCATAACTACCGGCCAGGCACGGAGCCAACCCACCCAGCGCCGATCCCATCCCTCCGGTCGCGCAAGCTTCGCCCATGCAGCTGGGAGCGGCCCCGCCGGCCGAGCAACACGGCAGCTGCCAGGCCACTCCGGCTCCGGGCGATCTTGAAGGGCTGGTGCGCTGGTTCAAGGAAAGTTCGGCGACTCTACTCAAGGCCCTCGACACCGACCCGAGTACGAGGTCCCCTGCCTCCGTCCTCTTCGAGGAGCAACGAGCTGTAATGCGCCGGGAGTTCGTCGAGCTAGGCGCCCCCCGGCGGGCGGTTGACTGAAGGGGTTGGTGTCAGTGGCCAGTTGTAAATTGACTCTCGCAAGATTTCGCGACGAGGTGACAGCCCGTCACGGTCGTGCCGTTGTCCGTACTGCGTGCGAACGTGCTGGGGATGGTGTTCCCGCTCGCTGAGTAATGGCTGGTGGAGCAAGTGGTTGTGGAGAGCGGTATTGCGCACGTTCGTCGAGCAGGTGGAGGGGCGGACGATCCGCTACGGCCGGTACACCCCGCTGCTGCTGGGCATGCTACGGGCCGTGGGCCTGGCGCTGGCGCCCTGCATCTGCTGCAGTTCGCGCTCGTCCACGTCAACTCCCAGCTGGTTCAGCAAGTTCCGGCCGAACCGGCCTGGGCGACGAAGCTGAGCGACGAGGACGGGCACGGCGTGAGCTCGCTGATCGGTCCAACGTCAAACCCGTACGGCACCATCCGCCTGACCATCCGCCTGGACATGGACAAGCGCCTCGCCCTGAGGCCCGCCGCCGCCGTGCCTCGCCCCCGCACTTGACGATGCGGCAGACGGCCTCGATGGGGGTGCCCTGGCTGACGGGTTCCCGGGCGCGAGCGGCGATGCGCAGTTGGTGGCGGGAGTGGCGGCGGTGGCCGCCCGCGGAGCGCAGCGGGTGATGAGGCGGGCTCGCTGGGTGATGCGAACTGCTGGTGACCTGATTGGGTCTGCGGCGTCTGCCGCACGGCGTCACCTCACAAGCGACCAACAAGCACCGGCGGGGCTGGATGATCTGGATCGAGGCGGGGAGCATGTGAGTCCGTGCGCCTGCTTGACGAGGCGCCATGGAGATCGGCCTATTCCGGGCCGCCCGCTCTCCGGTCCCGATCGAGGGCACGCTCGACACGCAGGCCCACACGTTTCGAGTTACCTGCCTCATGGGCCTGTTCAGACACAGATCGGCCTGTTCAGATGCAGATCACGATCTTTCCTCGGGTGCGTCCGCGCTCGGCGTGCGCGTGGGCGTCGGCGATCCGCTCCAGAGGGTAGGTCTGTTCGATACGCGGTGTGTAGCGGCCTTGTCCGCCCAGTTCCGCCGCCACGGACAGGAGAGTGGAATCGTTCACCGCGTTGACCACATGCGTGCCCAGGCGGTGCCCGCCCGCGTGGTCGGCGACCGTCGCGACGCGCTGCGGGTCACCTGTGATCGCGACGAGGTCGTCCAGGGAGCCGGAGGCCGCGGTGTCGAGCACGATGTCGACGCCGTGCGGAGCGAGAGTGATGAGGCGCTGTGCGAGGCCGGGGCCGTAGGTGGTGGGAACGGCGCCGAGAGAGGTGAGGAACTCGTGGTTGCGTTCACTGGCTGTCCCGATCACAGTGGCACCTTGCGCTACCGCGATCTCGACCGCCGCGCTGCCCACGCCTCCGGCGGCGCCCTCGACGAGAAGGGTGCGCCCCGCGAGGGAGCCGAGCGCGTTCAGTCCACCCATCGCGGTCACTGTGGCGAGACCGGCAGCAGCGGCCTGCTCGTCGTTCCACGTGGCGGGGGTGTGCGCCCAGGCCGAGAGGATGAGCAGCTCCGCGGTCGCCCCGGTGACACCGCCCAGTCCGAAGACACGGTCGCCGATGCTCACCCCCTGCACCCCGTCGCCGATCTCGTCGACCACGCCGGCGCCGTCGCGCCCGGGAATGGCGGGCAGCTCCAGGGGAATCAGCTGGTGCAGGGCGCCGGCGCGCAGCTTCCAGTCGATGGGATTGACGCTGGCCGCAGCGACGCGGACACGGATCTCACCGGGTCCGGGGAGGGGGTCGGGCGCCTGCTCGATCACCAGGCTCTCTGCTCCGCCGTATTCGTGGAACCGGGCTGCGCGCATCATGGTCTGCCTTACTTTGACGGGCCGGAATGACGTGTTCATCCGACGCTCGTCACTCTAGAACCTGACGTCGACGTGAGGTGCAAGCCGCTAGTGGCGCTCGGCCGGAAGAGGGCAGGCGCGGGGGTGGGTGTTGCCGGGCAGGCGGGGGTGAGCGTGGGACCTGCGGCCACTGCGAGGGGTCACGCCGCCCGTCACGGTCGAGACCCGTGTGCCCTCGGGTGGGCTCGGCGATCCCGGCACGACGCGAGGACTGCCGTGCGTACGTGAACAGCGTGAACGCCCATGCGTACGTGAACAGCGTGAACGCCCGTGCGTACGTGAACAGCGTGAACGCCCTCGGGGCCCGCCACTACCGGGCCGTGATCAATCTCGGCGCCGGCAACGGTCCGATCGGCCCCAGGGCCGCCCCCGGAACCGGTATTGCTAGCCTGAACCTGACGGCAACGTGAGGTATGACTGGGAAGGGAGTGACCTGCGACATGCGCATCGGACAGCTCGCCAGGCGGTCAGGGGTCAGCGTGCGGGCCCTGCGCTACTACGAGGAACAGCGGCTCCTGGAATCGGCACGGACGCCCGGTGGGCAGCGTGACTATCCCGACGAAGCCCTGGAGCGGGTCCAGCTCATCCAGGACCTCTTCGCGGCCGGCCTCTCCAGCCGTACTGTCGTCGAACTGCTGCCGTGCGTGAGCACCGGCGTCGCGACCCCCGCCATGCTCGACCAGCTCATCATCGAACGCGACCGCATCGCCACACGCATCCAGGACCTGACCCGGGCCCAGACCAAACTCGGCCGCGTGATCGAGAATGTGGCCGCGGCGAACGTCGTGCAGGACTGATCGCTCCTACTCGCGAGACCATGCGCTCGCTGCCGGTGCTCGTTCGCGCCGGTGCGGTGAGCCGGATGTTGAGCCGCTCGATCGTCCCCCAGCGGATCGACTCCCTGGGCCGGGACATCACTTGGGAAGAATGGCTTGCCCTTACCCGGCCGACTGACCTCCCGGAACCGGCATATGTGCTCCAGCAGGGCGAGACCTTGGGAGCCCGGCCCGTGGGGCCGGACTCCCAAGGTCAGTCACGCGTCAGCTCGTGATCACGCGGAACCGAAGTGCCCGTCGCCGCACTTCACCGCGTAACCGGTCTTGTCGAAGTAGCACATGCGCAGGTGAACCTCGGTGCCCTCCTTCAGGTTGAGGTTCAGCTCCCTGGAGGTGTTGGTGCCGCTCGTCACCCTCAGCGTCCGGTCGTCGTAGCCCTCGATGACCAGGATGCCTTCAACACCCAGGCCGTCCTTGGCGTAGTCACTGACCCGCAGGACGTCACCGGCGGAGTACCAGTAGGCGCCGCCGCGTTCACCACGGATACCGATGTCGGTGCCCGCCGAAGCGCTGGTCGCCGTGACACCGATGACCGCCAGGGCAGCCGTACCGGCCAAGGCGGCCCGGGCGGTTATCTTGCGAAGCTTCATGCTGTCTTCTCCTGTGCTTGCTTCCGGTTCCCCGGAGTTCCACGGGCGTATCGCGGGTTGTGCGCGCCCGGGAGATCATTTATGCGGGCTCGCGGTTCCTGTCAGCCCGAGAGATTCAACGTTCCGCTGAGCCGGAACTGTCAGAGCCGTGGCAGCAGGCACCCATGCTGCTGCCCGGTGCATCCGGGTATGCCCCGTTCAACTACCTTTGCGAGTAGGTGATTTTCGCTGGGGGGTGTGGAGGAGCCCCCCGGTCTCACATGGACACCGGAGTAGACCAGCGCGCGAATCCCCCGTCGCACCCAGGCGGGTCCACGACCTCTCCCCTGCCGGGCCTGAGCCACTTGCGGCCCCGCCTGCGCCCGCCCGCCACACAAGCGTGCCGAGAATGCCGATTGTCGGGCATCAGTGCATCCGCGCATCCGTGCAACTCCTCCCCCGATGGAATGCTCAGTCAGCTTGCTTGAGGGCTCGCTAGTCGATCAAGGATGGTTTTCTTATCCCTGCGATCGCTGAGAGCTATCAATGGAGTGACCTGCACGATGCAGTTGCGTGATATCGAGATATTCCTGACCTTGGCCGACGAACTGCACTTCGGGCGCACCGCTGAACGGCTGCGAATCGCCCAGGCGTCGGTCAGTCAGTCCATCGCCAAGCAGGAGCGCAGCATCGGAGGCAGACTCTTCGACCGCAGCAGCCGCACCGTGCGGCTCACCGCCCTGGGCCGCCAGCTCCGCGAAGACCTTCTGCCGATCCCGGACGCGCTGCGGCGCAGCCTGGACCGAGCCGCGCTGGCCGCCCGCGGCGGCACCGCCGTACTGCGGGTGGGCATGATCGGCGAGAACGCTCACGACCTCCTGCCCTACTGGGAGTCGTTCCGCTCTCGTCACCCCCAGTGGCAACTGAAGATCCGGCACAGTCCGTTCATCAATCCCTTCGATCCCCTGCGCCAGGGTGACATCGACGTACTCGTCGCATGGCTGCCGATCGAGGAACCCGACCTCAGCGTCGGCCCTGTCATCTGCACCGAACCCATGGTCGCGATGACCGCCGCGCACCACTCCCTCGTCGACGACAAGTACGTGTCCATGGAGGTATTCGGCGATCGGGGCCTTTTCGGCCCCGGCGAACCGCAGCCGTCGTACTGGGAGGACGCCTACAGCCCGTTCGCGACTCCGTCGGGACGCACCATCGAACGCATCCACACCGTCGCCAGCTGCGAGGAGGTGCCCACCATGGTGGCCACATCCCACGCCATCGACCTCACCAGCGCCCACGCCGCACGCTACGGCGCCCGCCCCGACGTCGCCTACCTCCCGATCACCGACTCCCACCTGCTCAACTGGGCCCTGGTCTGGCGATCCGACGCCGAGACCCCGCCCGTCCGCGCGCTCGCCCAAGTCATACGGGACCTGGGCACCCTCACCCAGTGACGCAACACCCAACAGTCACCACCGTCCTGAGAGGGCACGAGACTCCCCCTCGATCGGACCTCGCGCGCGTGACCTTCCGGAGGCGGGACAGGGCTGCGGGAGTTGCCCCGCCGGTCGCCACCCCGGCAGGACGGTGGCTGGAGCCGCGTTCGTCGCTGACCCGGCTCCAGCTCGCCTCGGAAGCCGAAGGTCGGTCACAGCTCGAGGGCTGAGAGCCTGCGGTGTGGGCAGAGCCCAACGTCACCTGGAACAAACGGAGAAGGGAACAGGGTTGATCAGAAGCAGCTCCCGGTGATGGTGTCATGGTGGTTCCGAACAGAACACGGCCAGCGCCTCAATCGACAATCGCCCACGCAAGACGCTCGGTTCCGGTCGACCCCGACCGAGCGTCCCTCTGCGCTGCTCACGGCCGCACCGCTAGCGTGCAGGCCGCTTTCCTGCGGCCAGACGCCAACCAGGGTCTAGGGGGTGTCTGACAATTCCGGTCTGATCAGCGAGATTCGGCTGAGCTGGCAATCCGGAGGTGCGCCGATCGGCT
>NZ_JBWLKL010000058.1:0-32483 GCF_059026065.1 Streptomyces sp. A18
GAGAGGCGCTCAAGGAGCACCACGGCCACGCCTTCGGACCAGCCGGTGCCGTCGGCACCGGCGGCGAACGCCTTGCAGCGGCCGTCCTCCGCGAGACCGCGCTGACGCGAGAACTCGATGAACGACGTGGGCCGCGCCATGACGCAGACACCGCCGGCCACCGCGAGGTCGCTCTCGCCCGCGCGCAGCGACTGGCCCGCGAGGTGCAGCGCGACGAGCGACGACGAGCACGCCGTGTCGACCGTCACCGCGGGACCCTCGAAGCCGAAGGTGTAGGCCACGCGGCCGGAGACGACGCTGCCGGCCGTGCCGGTGCTCTGGTAGCCCTCGGTCTCGTCGGCCGAGTCGGCGAGACCGGTGCTCCAGTCCTGGTTCATCACTCCGGCGAAGACACCGGTGCGGCTGCCGTGCAGGGCGCCCACGTCGATGCCCGCGCGCTCGAAGAGCTCCCAGGAGGCTTCGAGGAACACCCGCTGCTGCGGGTCCATGGCAAGGGCCTCGCGCGGGGAGATACGGAAGAAGTCGGCGTCGAAGCCGGTGGCGTCGTGCAGGAAGCCGCCGTCGCGCACATAGCTCTTGCCGGACTGTTCGGGGTCCGCGTCGTAGAGCTCGTCGAGGTTCCAGCCGCGGTCGGCGGGGAAACCGGTGATGCCGTCGAGACCCTCCTCCACGATGGTCCACAGGTCCTCGGGCGAGCCGATGCCGCCGGGCAGGCGGCACGCCATGCCCACGATCACGACCGGGTCGTCATCGGCCCGCTCGGCCGAAACGATCTCCGCCGACTCGTCCGTGCCGCCCGCCAGTTCGTCCTGGAGGAACCGGGCCACTGCCCGCGGTGTCGGGTAGTCGAAGACAAGGGTGGCCGGCAGCCACAGGCCGGTGGCCTCGACGAGCCGGTTGCGCAGCTGCACGGCCTGGACCGAGGTGAACCCGGCCTCCTTGAAGGCCCGTTCGGGTGCGACCCGGTCGTCCGCTCCGCTGATCTCAGCGGCCGCGGTGCTCACGGTCGTCACCAGGGTGCGCAGCTGCTGGTCCTCGGGCATGGCGACGAGCCGGGCGCGGAACTCCCCGGCGCGGCCTTCGTTGGCCGCGACCACGGACGTGTCGATCAGTCCGCGAAGGAGCGCCGGCACGGAGTCGCCGTGCAGGGCCAGGGCGTCGAGCCGCATCGGTAGGGTGAGGGCCTCGCCGGTCATGAGTGCCGCGTCGATCATGGCGAGCAGGTCCCGGCGGGACAGCGTGCCGACGCCGACGGGCAGTTGGGGAGCCGGCTCGTCCTGCTGGTGACGGACGTCGTCGGCCCAAGGGCCGAGGGACAGCGACCAGGTGGGGCGGCCCTGGGCGCGGCGGCGCAACGCGTAGGCGTCGAGGTAGGCGGCTACGGCGGCGTCCGCTGGCTCGCCGGCGGCGCCGAGCAGCCCGTCGGCCGCGCCGAGGAGGATGAGCGCAGGGGGCGCGGGCTTGGTGTTCTTGGCGGACTTCGTGGCCTTGGCCGTCTTGGTGGCCTTGGTGTTCTTCGCGGTCGTCCCGGCGCCCTGCGCGGTCAGTTCGTCGAGGTGCCGCACGCCCGCCGCGACGGACGCGAGAGGGCCGGAGGGGACGTACAGCACGGCGGACACGGGGCGGCTGACCCCGGCCAGGGCCGTGGCGAGCGCCGCTCGGTCGATGAGGTCGCAGGCGGCGACGGTCACCGCCGCCCGCAGGCCGGTGAGTTCGGCCGAAAGTTCGGCGACGGCGGGGTCACCGTCGCCGTGGTCGGCGATCAGGAGGACGTCGCGTGCGCCGTGCCCGGCAACCACGTGCCGGGCCATGGCCGCTCCGGCCGCGGTGTCCGCTCCGGCGATCACCACGGTGCCCGCGGGCCCGAGGGGCGTGTCCTGATGCGTCTGCGGGTGGCCGCCGACGGCCAGGTGCTCCAGGGCGGGCTTCACGACACTGCCCGCGCGCACGGCGAGCTGCGGCTCCCCGGCGGCCAGGGCGGTCGGCAGTCGCTCCCCGGCCTCGGTGTCGCCTGCGCTGCCGGCCTCGGCGTCGACGAGTACGAGCCGGTCGCCGTGCTCGGCTTGGAGGCCGCGGACGAGACCGGCCACCGCGGCGTGCGCCGGGTCGGGGGTGTCGGCGGGGTCGACGGGTACGCCGCCCCTGGTGAGCACGGCCAGGCGCGCGGCGCTCGCGGGCCCGTCCGCGAGCAGGGAGCGCAGCATCGCCTCAACGGCGGTGACGAACGCGCCCAGTTCGGAGGTGTCGTCGTGCGGTGCTCCGACGGCGAGGACGGTGACATCGGCGGGCGCGGCGCCGTCGGCGTCCCGGGTCACCTGGGCACCGGCCGATTCGAGGCCTGCGGCCAGGGCCTCGTCCCACGCGCCGGTGAGCGTCCAGTTGAGCGGTGCGGGCGGGGCCTGCGCGCCCAGGGTCTGCGCGGGCGACAGCGGCGTCCACTCGGTGCGGAACAGGCTCTCGTAGGAGCTGCTGCCCGCGGCCCGCAGGCGTCCGGGCTCGTCGAGCAGGACGTGCCGGGTGACCTTGCCGGAGCGGGTCCGCGGTATTCGGTCGACCTCGTAGAGCTCCTCCGGGACCTTGAAGTACGAGAGTTCGGCGCGGCAGGCGGCGAACAGCGCGTCGGTGTCGAGGCCGGGCTCGCCCGGCACCAGGAAGGCGACCGGCACTTCGCCGAGAATGTCGTGGGGCTTGCCGGCCACGGCCACGTCAGCGACGCCCGGTACGCGGCGCAGTACGTCCTCGACCTCGCCGGGGTGGATGTTCTCGCCGCCGCGGATGATCACTTCCTTGATGCGGCCGGAGATGGTGAAGTACCCGGCGTCGTCACGGCGGGCCAGGTCACCGGTGTGGTACCAGCCGTCGCGCAGGGCGGCGGCCGTCTCCTCCGGCCGGTTGTGGTAGCCGACCATCACGCTCGGGCCGCTGACCCAGACCTCGCCCTCCTGGCCGGTCGGGACGTCCTGTCCGGTCTCGGGGTCGACGATGCGTACGTTGAGGCCGGGCACCGGCAGTCCGCAGGAGCCCTCGACGCGGGCGCCCGTGGGCCAGTTGATGGTGATGGAGCCGCTGGTCTCCGTGGAGCCGTAGGCGTCGAGGAGCGGCACCCCGAAGGTCTCCTCGAAGGAGGAGCGCAGCGACTGGGTCGTGACCGCGCCGCCGACCAGGCCGATGCGCAGGTCCCCGGTGCGCACGCCCTGTTGCTGCGCGGCCTGGACGAGGTGGTGGTACATGGTCGGCACGCCGGCGAGGAACGTCGGCGACTCCTCCCGCAGGACCGACAGGATCTCGTCGGCGGAGTAGCCATCGGTGATCCGCGCGGTGGCGCCGACCGCGGTCACCGCGAGGACGCAGGCGATGTGCGACAGGCTGTGGAACAGCGGCAACGGCCACAACACCCGGTCGTCGGGGGTCAGTTCGGGCACTGGGACGTAGCAGGCGGCCACCGCCCACAGGCCGTTGCGCTGGGTGGAGAGGACGCCCTTGGGCTTGCCCGTGGTGCCGGAGGTGTAGAGCATCCACGCGACCTCGTCGAGGTCCAGGTCGTCACCGGCCGCGGCTTCCGGCTCGGTGCCGGCCAGGGCCTCGAAGGCCACCGTCGCGGCGGGCGCCGACTGTACGCCGGTGACGACGACGCGCGGGTACTGCGCGTCCCCCACCACGCGTGTCACCTGCTCGGCGTGGGCGGGGTCGGTGATCACGACCCGGGCCCCGCTGTCGGC
The DNA here is from genome assembly GCF_059026065.1 of Streptomyces sp. A18. Classification (NCBI taxonomy): domain Bacteria; kingdom Bacillati; phylum Actinomycetota; class Actinomycetes; order Kitasatosporales; family Streptomycetaceae; genus Streptomyces; species Streptomyces sp. A18. The sequence continues at coordinate 3,720 of NZ_JBWLKL010000058.1, forward strand.
GAGGAAGTACTCGAGTTCGGCATCGGTGGAATGCGGGTTGAGGGGCACGCCGATGGCGTTCGCCCGGGTGATGGCCAGATAGCTCTCGACGGTCTCCACGCAGTTGCCCAGATAGATCGCGGCCCGGTCGCCGGGGCGCACGCGAAGCCCGGCCAGATGTCCGGCGATACGGCGCGTTCGGAGTTCGAGTTCGGAGTAGCTCACGCTGCGACGTGCATCGGCGAAGGCCGTCTTCCCGGCAAATCGGGAAGCGTGCTCGATCAGCATTTCAGGCAGTGGCCGAATAAGTTCAGTGCGCAGCATCCGGAATCACTCCTAGGCAAGGGGAGATACACATGCAAAAACATGCGGGTCTCAGCTTCGCTTAAATTCGGACAGGCGGTTCCCCTAACAATCCCCCTATGACCTCCCTGGGTTCAGGAGGCCCTTTGGCGCTCTTCCGTGCACGTCCGCACAGGGAATGCGACCAACGTTTTTCAGGGCGGCGGTGTCCGGGTGCCGTGGGTGCGAACTCGGGGCACGTCTTGTAACAGGGCGCACTGGTGGGGCACCCTGAGGGAGACGGGAAGGAGTCGTGCCATGCCGCAGTCGGGAACCGGGGCATCGAGCGAGATCGAGATCGAGGCGTGCCCGGTGCGTGAGGTCCTGGACCGCGTCGCGGGGAAGTGGAGCATTCTGATCATCGTCGCCGCCGCGCGCGGCCCGGTGCGCTTCACCGAACTCGAGCGTTCCATCGAGGGGATCAGCAGGCGCATGCTGACCCTGACCCTGCGGAATCTGGAGCGGGACGGCCTTTTGACCCGCAAGGTCTACGCCACCGTGCCCCCCAAGGTGGAGTACACGCTCACGGACATCGCGCAGGAGCTCCATAAGTCGCTGCTGTCGCTCACGGACTGGGCCGACCGGCACCGGTCGACCATCACGACCGCCCGGCGTGACTACGACGCCGAGCGCCTCGCCGGGGTCGGCTGAAGGCGCCCTGCGCCGCGGCGCAGGGGCGTGGTGCCGAGGTCGGCCGGCAGGTCCTTGCGCCGCTTGACGCGCAGCTTCCGGTAGACCCGGGTCAGGTGCTGTTCGACGGTGCTCGAGGTGACGTAGAGCTTCGCGGCGATCTCCCTGTTCGTGTAGCCGAGCACGGCCAGGTGCGCCACGCGCCGCTCCGATTCGGTCAGCCGCCAGGTGTCGTCCTCGGGCGGCGTGGGCGTATCGGCCGCGCCCTGGATCGCGAGCAGTTCCTTGCACAGCGGCTCCGCCCCGCAGAGTTGGGCCAGGTGCCGGGCGCGCCGCAGCGTGGGCCGGGCCCGGCGGCTGTCGCCGAGCGCCGAGTAGGCCCGGCCGAGGTCGGCAAGGAGTTGTGCCTGCTCGTACCGGTCGCCGCTCTCCTCGAACAACTCGACGGCTTCCAGCAGCAGTTGGGGGCGGCGATCGGGGGTGCTGACCGCGGCGAGTGTGCGCAGTGACCGGCCGCGGCCGCAGCCGCCGGCCGCGTCGGAGCGCGACAGCTGTTCCCGTACGAGACGGCGGGCCTTGACGTCGTTGCCCAGCTGCAGCCAGGCCTCGGCCGCGCTGGTCCGCCAGGGCACCGGCGCGGCGGCGTCGAGGCCGTGCGCCCTGGCCAGGTCGCCGCAGGCGAGGAAGTCGGCGAGGCCCGCGTAGCCGCGCTCGCCTGCGAGGTGGAACTGGCCGCGGGCGTGCAGGTAGTGGAGCCCGAAGCGGCTGCGGTACATGGCGTCGGGCGGTGCGAACGCCAGGTGGCGGGCGGCCTCGTCGAGGTTGCCGGAGCGGACCGCCGCGGTGACGAGGGTGGCCGTCGGGAAGCCGACGGCCACGCCCCAGGCGTGTGCGGGCAGCAGCGTCAGCGCCTGGCGGGCCCCGTCGAGGGCACCGGTCAGCTCGCCGCGGCGCAGGAGCGCCGCGGCGCGGACGGCCGCGAGCAGGGCATGCCAGGTCGGCGCCTGGTCGACGGTGCCGTCGGCGGTCAGTGCCGCGCACTGTTCGAGAACGACGTCGGGGAGGTCGAGGTCGAGCAGCCCGAGCAGGGCGAGGGACGCGGTCTCCTGGCCCCAGGCGGTGTTCCCGCGCGGGCGCAGGCTGCGCAGGGACTGCACGAGGCGGCCTGCCCGGTCACCGCCGCGGCCGGCGGCGAGGGCCTCGCACAGGGACGCGGCCGTGCCGAGCCAGGGGTCACCGCCACTCGGAGCGGGGGCGCCGCGGACGCCCTGCGGGGCGCCGGAGACCGGGCGCGCCGGTGCCGGTGGTGCGCTGCGGTGGCCGAACTCCGGGTGCGAGAAGACCAGCCAGGAGTCGAGGTCGCGGGCCGCGTCGGCCAGCGTCTGGTCCGCTGCCGCGGCCTCGCGCAGCCGGTCGGTCACGGCCGCGGCCTCGTTCTGCCTGCCGTGCCAGAGGAGTCGCCGCACCAGGCCGGGCAGCGCCTCGGGGGCGAGATGTCCGGCTCGGGCGGCGGCAACGAGGGCGGGCAGGTGCCGGACCGCGGCCGAGGGGCTGCGGCGCCACTCGGCCTCGGTGAGCCGCTCGAGGACGGCGGCCCGGACCTGCGGCTGCACGGCGCACTCCAGGGCCAGTTCCAGGTATTGCGCGGCGCGCCTGTTGCGCTCGGCGAGCAGCTCCTGCTCGGCCGCCTCGACGACTACGGGCACCGTCCAGGGCGCCTCGCACCGCTGGGCCTCCAAGAGGTGGCGGGCCACGGCCGTGGCGGGCTCGCCGAGGCCGTGCAGGAGTCCGGCCGCGCGCTGGTTGAGGTCCGTGCGTTCGACCCCGGTCACGGTGTCCAGGACGGCGGTACGGACCGCCGGGTGCGGGAACCCGCCGTCCCGGAGCACACCGGCCGCCGTCATCGCGATCATCGTCCGCTCGACCGCCGCGGCCCCGGTGTTGCGGTCGAGTCCGGCGAGCCGGGCGAGGCGCTGAGGGGTGCTGCGGGCGCCGAGCACGGCGAGGGCCCGCACGGTTGCCAGGGCGGCCGGGTCGCCGCGCCGCACCATGGCGACCAGGGCGGCGCCGTAGCCGTGCGGGTCGACGTAGTCCGCGCCGGTGGCGTCCATGTCGCCGCTGTCGGGGTGGCTGCCCGCGGCCTCGTCGACGGGGCCGCGAGGGTCATCGGCCGCAGCCCGCTCGTGGCGCCGGTGGTCGGCGGCCAGGGCGTCGAGAAGCAGCGGGTTGCCCCCGCTGATCCGGTGCATCTCGGCGGCGAGCGCGGGCGTGGCCAGATGGCTGCCGAGCCGTTCGGCGAGCAGCTGCGCCGTGCCCGTCACGGAGAGCAGGTCGACGTCGAGCCGCTGGGCCACCGGTTCGCCGAACAGTTCGGCGCCGGACCCGGACGCCGGGGTGTCGTCGCGCCGCCGGGTGACCACGAGGAGCACCCGGGATGCCGCGATGCGGCGGGCCAGATAGAGCAGGCACCGCACGGAGGCCGGGTCGGCGCAGTGGAGGTCGTCGACCGCGACGAGCAGCGGCCGGGTCAGGGACCGTCGCAGGATCTCGCGGCAGAATTCATTGCGGCCCGGCACCTCGGTCTCGGCCAGTGCGCCGCTGTCCGGAACGCTGTGAAGGAGCTGGTCGAGGACGCTGCCTTCGAGGTCGGTCTCCATCGGCGAACAGGTGGCCCGCATGACCTGAAGTCCGGCCTCCTCGGCGTCCTCGGCCGCCGCCGTGAGGAGGGCCGTCCTGCCGCTGCCTGCGACCCCCTCGATCAGGACCGTGTTTCCCCGTCCGGTCACACATGCGCCGACCAGTGACTGGAGCATTTTTCCCTGAATTTCCCGCTCGAACAACCGCACAGAATCCCCCATCGCTGACCCGAGGCTCTGTTGCGAAAGTACGGAGCGACAGGGGGAAGTTTCAACAGCCACCGGCCCGAAAAGAGCGCGGCGTTACCGGCCGATGGCACACTCATCGGGCGGTTGTTCAGAGCCCTTCGTAAAGCGTCTTGGTTCTTGCGTACGGCGTCATGCTTCTTCCGCCCAGGGTCAGGTTTGTTTCTGCGGGGTCAGAGATCTCCGTACGGCTCGCACCCGCCGGTCGGCCGGCGGGTGCGGGTGGCCCGGGTGGCTCAGCCGCGACCCAGGGCCACGGCCTCCGCGGCCACCGGCCGGCACAGCAGGGCCAGGTCGTCCGGCTCGCGCAGCACGTGGTCCGGTGCGGCGGCGACGAGCGTCGGCTCGTCCGTCTCGCCCCACAGGGCGGCGATCGCGGTCACCCCCGCGCCCTTGGCCGCGGCGATGTCGGTCACCGCGTCACCGACCATCACCGCCTCGCCGGAGGCGACGCCGAGCAGGTGCAGGGCGCGCAGGACGATGTCCGGGGCGGGTTTGGCGCGGGTCACCTCGTCGGACCCGATGACGTGGTCGAGCAGGTGCAGTACGCCGAGGCGCTCCAGGAGCTCCCGCGCCCGCCAGCCCGCCTTGCCGGTCGCCACGGCCGTCACGATGCCGCGCTCACGCAGCAGTTCGAGGAGGGCGTGCACACCGGGGAAGAGGGGGATCTCGCCGGCGAGGCGAGTGCTCTCGCGGACGAAGGGCTCCTCCATCTCAAGCGGCAGGTCCATGATCCGCATGATGTCCGGGAAGTAGCGGCCGAGGTGCCGGTTGTACTCATCGAACGGCGGCTCGTCCGCGCCGACCACCTCGCGGTAGGCGTGTGTGAACGCCTTGCGCATCACGCCGAAGCTGTCGACCAGGACACCGTCGAGGTCGAAGACGACCGCCCGCACCGGAAGGGTGCGGCCGAGCCCGGCAGGGGCGGAGTCCGCGCCGGTCCGTGCGGCCCGTGCCCCGGTCCGTGCGGGCAGGTCCACCACCGGTGTGGGCTTCGTCGTGCGGCGCGGGCGCGCCGAAGCCGAGGCGTAGAGCCGCTCGATGGCGTCGATGTTGCGGCTGGTCTCACGCATCGCCACCCCGCGCGACGCGGGGTCCGCCCATACCTTGGAAAGTCCGTCGAGCAGCCGGTCGTACTCGGCTCCGACCGGCTCGTGCGGGATCGGGATCGGCGTCTGCTCGCCCTTGCGGGTCAGCGTCAGGCCCGACCGCTCCTGCCTGTTGGGGCTGAAGCCGAAGGTGCAGGTCAGGGTGAGGGTGCCGGTGCTGCCCTCCACCACGATCGTGGTGATGTCACGGGGCTGGTGCGAGGCCCAGCGCGCCGTCAGGGACACCGAGGGACCGTCTTGCGTGAGCAGGAAGCCCCGGGCGGTGTCCTCGACGTCGTTGGCGGTGCCCGCCGACTTGTCGCGGCGCCATTTGGCCTGTGCGGAGGAGTCGTTGATGAAGTCGTTCGACACGGCGCCGACGATCTGTGTGAAGGGCGCGTCGCCGAGCAGCGGGGCGCCGACGTCGAGCAGGTGCCAGCCCAGGTCGACCAGGGCGCCGCCGCCGGAGAACTGACGGTGCGTGAACCAGCCGACGCCGTTCGGGATACCGCGCGCCCGTACCCAGCTCAGGGAGATGTGCCGGATCTCGCCGACGCTGTCCGCTTGGTCGGTGAGGGTGCGCACATCGGCGCGGTACCGGGCCGCGCTGCCCGCCAGGAGCACCGTGTCGCCGGCGGCCTCGGCCGCGGTGAGCCGCTGCGCCTCGGCCGAGTTGAGGCAGACCGGCTTCTCCACGAAGGTGGGGATGCCGGCGTCGAGGAGCGTTTCGGCCAGCGTGGCGTGCAGATGGTTCGGGGCCGCGACCACGGCGAGGTCGACCGCCTGCGGCGGGAGGTCGGCGGCGGTGTCGAACTCGAGTTGTCCACCGTCGTTCGCGGCCGCGCGTGCGGCGGGTTCCGGGTCGACCAGGGCGGTGACGGTGAACCCGGGGTGGTTCCTGAGCCGCGGCAGCCAGATCTCCCGGGCGGCCCAGCCGGTGCCGATGACCGCGACGCGCAGCGGTGTCGTACCGTCGCGGGCACTCACAGCGTGGCCAGGGTCTTGGCGAGGGCCTCCGCGATCTGGTGCATCTGGCTCTCGGTGCCGAGAAGTGTGCGGTGGTGCAGCCAGACGGTGTCGGTGTAGATGGCCTCGGTGTGGGGGCAGCGGGCGGCCAGTTCGTCCACCGACAGGTCGGGGGCGCCGGTCTCCCAGAATCCGGGGCAGCGGTAGATCGCGCGGAAGGCGGCGAACGCCGGCACGCCGCGCTCGACGAGGGCGTCCACCAGCTTGTTCCGGCGCTCCTCGGTGATGCCGGGAACGCGGAACATCATCATGTAGTGCGGGTTGCGGTCGCAGCGCTCGTCGCGACTCTGCGCCACCACTCCGTCGATCTCGTTGACGAGGCGCGAAAGCAGCGGCGCCCGCTCCTCGCGGAGCGCTATCTGGCTGTCGAGACGGCCGAGTTGGGCCCGCAGGACCGCGGCGGTGAACTCGTTCATACGGAAGTTGGAGCCCGAGGTGGCGTGGAAGTAGCCGCGGTCGCCCGGAGGCCTGCCACAGCTGTGCCGCACGAACGCCTCGTCGTACTGCTCCCGTTCGGGGAAGGTCACGGCGCCGCCCTCGCCCGCGGTCATCAGCTTGCCGTTCTGGAAGCTGAACGCCGCGACCGAACCGAACTCGGCGGCGCTGCGGCCGCGCCACCGCGCGCCGTGCGCGTGGGCGGCGTCCTGGATCAGCGGCACACCGCTGTCGGCGGAGAGTTTGCCGAGGGCGTCCATGTCGGAGAAGTGTCCCGCCATGTGCACCGGCATGATCGCGGCCGTCTTGGGGGTGATCGCGTGCTCGACCGCGGACGGGGAGATGCAGTACGTGTCCGGGTCGACGTCGACCGGCACCGCGACGGCGCCGAGGCGCTGTGCCGCCTGGGAGGAGGAGATGAAGGTGAAGGCGGGCACGATGACCTCGGTGCCCGGTCCGACTCCGAGTATCTGCAGGGCGAGTTCGAGGGCGTGGGTGCCGTTGGTGACGGCCAGCGCGTGCTCGGCGCCGTGGTAGGCCGCGAACTCGTTCTCGAACTGGGTGACTTCGTCGCCGCCCATGCGCCACCACTGGCCCTGGTCGAGGGCGCGCGCGAGACCGGCGCGCTCGGCATCATCGAATTGCGGCCAAACCGGGAATTCCGCAACCTCTCGGGAAACACCCACGGCGCGTATCCTTCCACTCACTGGGAATGCGTCCGGACTGTCAGAATGTCGATCGAGAAGTTTCGTGAACCGTCGACCGCACCTGACTCGACGTTACCGTCTCGCTCTTCGGGCCCCCACCCCCTAAATGCCCCCTGACTCGCTTCTGAACTTCCTCAGTTACGCCGCCCCGATATCTACTGCTAGGAATAGCAGGAGCAATGTCGAATCGGAGGGTGATTGCCATGCCTCAGCTACTGCTCCTGAACGGCCCCAACCTCGGCATCCTGGGCCGGCGCGAGCCGGAGATCTACGGCACGGACACGCTGGCCGACGTCGAGAAGGCGGTGGCGGAGGAGGTCGCGGGCCACGGCTGGACGGTCACCAGCGTCCAGGACGACGCGGAGGCGGGCCTGGTCCGTACCGTCAACGAGAACCCCGACACGGTCGGTGCCATTCTCAATCCGGGCGCCCTCATGATGGCCGGCTGGAGCCTGCGCGACGCGCTCGCCGCTTATCCCCGGCCCTGGGTGGAGGTACACATATCCAATATCTGGGCACGGGAGCAGTTCCGGCACGAGTCGATCCTCGCGCCGCTCGCCCAGGGTGTGGTGGTCGGATTCGGCACCTACGGCTACCGGCTCGCGGCCCGGTCCATGCTCCACCTCACCGGGTCCTAGGGGTTTTCGTCAGTCCCGTTCCATCTGCGCGAGGCACTCCTTCACCACGGCCTCGGGAACGTTGTGCACCAACTCCGCGCCGTCCGGGCCGTCGAGTACGAAGGCCAGGTCACCGATCGCCTTCTTGTCCAGGCGCATCAGGCCGACCAGGGCGTCGGCGTCCACGGTGCGGGGCAGCCGCCACGGCAGCCCGTAGTGCCGGACGACGTCGAGGTGTTCGTCGATGCGGGCCCGGTCGATCCGGCCGAGCGCACCGGCGAGGCGGCCGGCGAAGACCGTACCGATGGCCACTGCCTCGCCGTGCCGGAGCGCGAAGTCCGTCGCGCGCTCCAGGGCGTGCCCGAGGGTGTGGCCGTAGTTGAGCAAGTGCCGCAGGCCCGTGTCGCGTTCGTCGGCCGCGACGATCTGCGCCTTGCGGCGCACGCTGGCCGTGATCTGCTCGACGGTGGAGCGGTGGCGCAGGTCACCGGCGCCGATGAAGTGGCAGCGTGCGATCTCGCCGTAGCCGCTCGTCAACTCCCGCTCGGGCAGCGTCCGCAGGTAGTCGGTGTCGCAGAACACCGCTTTGGGCTGCCAGTACGCGCCGACCAGGTTCTTGCCCCGGGGCAGGTTCACCGCGGTCTTCCCGCCGGTGCTGGCATCCACTTGCGCGAGCAGCGACGTCGGCAGGTGGATGACCGCGATGCCCCGGTGGTACAGCGATGCGGCGAGTCCGACGGTGTCGGTGGTGGTGCCGCCGCCACAGGAGATCACGACATCGCCCCGGTTCAGACCGGCCTCGGCGAAGTGGCTGCACAGCTCGGCGACGGTGGCGAGGGTCTTGTCCTCCTCGCCGTCGCGGGCCTCGACGAGGCGGTACGGGATGCCGGGTGCCGGAATCCAGTCGGCGGGCCTGGCGGAGACCACCACCGCGCGGGCGGCGCCGAGTTGGGCCACCTTCTGCGCGACGAGATGGCGGACGCCGGGCCCGATGTGCACGGCGTACGAGCGCTCCCCGAGGTCGACATCGACCCGCCCGAAGGCTTCCGCGCCCACCGGCGCGGCCTCGGCGGTCATATCCGCCTGCCCGACATCGCGGTCTCGGCGGGGGCCTGCTGCTGCGACCGCCCGGCGAGTTCGTTGCGCACGGTGAGTGCGGCGGCCGCGCTCCAGGTGGGCGGGATACCGAGCCGGTCGTGGGTGGCGCCGGCCTGGCTGAAGATCAGGTACCGCTCGGGCAGTACGGTCCCGGGCCGCTGCCGGTCGATCGCCTGCCGGGTGCCGTACAGATACAACTGCTGTGCCACGGACTGCTCCTGCGGCACCGTCGAGGCGCGCAGGCCCGCCTCTGCCGACAGTTCCACGCGGCTGCTCGGTGTGAGCCCGGCCGACCAGTGCTGCCAGCACAGGAAGAGGAAGTCCCGCCGGTCGGATTCCGGCAGGAGCGTGGTCACCCCCCGCAGATGGGCCACGCCGAGGCGGAACGCCTCGTCCGGCTCCGGCTCGCCGTGCATCAGCTGCGCGAGCGCGAACTCGCTGGACACCGCGGCCAGTTCGTCCTGTACGTCCCGCTCGCTCTCGTGCGGATGACGGACCGGCCGTGTGATGTCCCGCTCGGCGCTGAGCCGCCAGCCGCCGGACAGTTCGGCGTGCAGCCGCTCCGTCACCTCGCGGTGCGCCTCGGGTTCGGTATCCAGCCACAGTTCGATCGAGGGGCCGCCGGGGCCGCCGGCGCGGACGAAGAAGAAGAAGGCGTCCGGATCGGCCGACCGAAGGTGCTGCGCGAGCCGCGGCATGACGGCGGGCAGGACCGGCGGTGTACCCGGGGCGCCATACAGGCGGAGCAACAACCAGTCTTGTGCCACAGCAATCCACCTCGGTCAGCTCGGTCGGCACGTGAACGACAGAAATCTGCCAGCGATCGTAATAATCAGCGTGGCGCATAAGCAATTGATTGACTGCCGAAATGCACTCGGGCTCAAAGTGAGGGACTAGTTAGGGGTACTGGTAGGGGATTGTCTCTACTGTTTCATTGATCGCATGCAACGGAATCGACCGACCTGGGTTCCGCGCACCCGCAGGAAATGCAAGAGACACTCACCGGGGCGCGGGACCTCACACCCGTGCCGCGCCACCCTTGATCACGCCACTGTCACACCGGTGTTCCCGTGACACACCAAAGTGCCCTCTTCCACAGTCGCCCACGGGAACGCATCATGACTGCTGTAACAAACAATGCACCTTTGGAGGCGAACCGAGATGGGCCAGCCTGCCCAGCGCAAAGCCACATCACCTTGGTTGACGATCGTCGTGCTCTGCATCGGGCAGATGATGATCGTCATCGACCAGAACATCGTCAATGTCGCTCTTCCGACCGTCCAGAGCGGGCTCGGCTTCTCCTCGGAGAACCTCGTCTGGGTCGTCAACGCCTACGTCATCCCCTTCGGCGGCCTGCTGATGCTCGCCGGACGCCTGGGTGACCTGCTCGGCCGCAGGAGCGTCTTCCTCACCGGTATCGCGCTGTTCAGCCTGGCCTCGCTGCTCTGCGGATTCGCGACCAGCGAAGGCACGCTGATCGGGTTCCGGTTCCTCCAGGGCGTCGGCGGGGCCATCGCCTCGGCCTGCATCCTCGGCATGGTCGCGACCCAGTTCACCGACTCGCGCAAGCAGGCTCAGGCCATCGGCGCCTACAGCTTCGCCTCCGCGGGCGGCGGCGCCATCGGCCCGCTGCTCGGTGGTGTCCTGACCGACCTGCTCAGCTGGAACTGGATCTTCTTCATCAACGCGCCGATCGGCGCCGTCGTCATCCTGATCGGCCTGCGCACGATCGAGAAGGACGACGCCCCCGGCCTCGGCAAGGGCACCGACTTCCTGGGCGCTGCCCTGGTCACGGCCGGCATGATGCTGCTCGTCTACACGATCGTGGACGCCGAGAAGGTCGGCTGGCTCTCGCTGCAGACCCTGGTGCTCGGCGTGGCCTCCATCGCCCTGCTCGGCGGCTTCCTCGTCCGGCAGGCCACCGCGGCCAAGCCGCTGCTGCCGCTGCGCCTGTTCCGCTCGCGGAGCCTGACCGCGGCGAACATCGTGCAGTTCATGATCATCGCCGGCATGTTCGGCCTGCTGTTCTTCGGCACGCTCTACCTGCAGCAGGTGCTCGGGTACAGCGCCATCCAGACGGGCCTGGGCTTCATGCCGATCGCCGTGGTCATCGCCGTGATCTCGCTCGGCTTCTCGGCCCGGCTGATCATGCAGTTCGGCCAGCGCACGATGCTGTTCCTGGGGCTCATCCTGGTCACGGCGGCGTTCGTGCTCCTTTCGTTCAGCCGCACGGACGGCACGTATGTGGTGGACTTCCTGCCCGCGAGCCTCGTGATGGGTATCGGCTTCGGTCTGGCCGCGCCCGCCATGATGGGGCTCGGTATGTCCGCCGTCGCGCCCAGCGAGTCCGGGATCGCCTCCGGCCTGTTCAACACCTCACAGCAGATCGGCGGCGCCATCGGCCTCACCGTCCTGAGCGCGGTCGTCACCTCCCGTACGAACAGCCTCTCCAACGGCGGTGAAGTCACCAAGGACGCGCTGCTCGGCGCCTATCACTCGGCCTTCCTCGTGGCCGCGGGGTTTGTCCTCGCCGCCCTGCTGGTCGCCCTCGTACTGCTGCGGGGCAAGCCGGAGTCGGGCGCGCCGCAGGCGCCGACCGAAACCGAGGAGCCGGCTGCTCAGCCGCACATCGTGATTCCCTGAGCCCGAACGTCGATCCGCCCGGCCAGCGCCGGGCACACACGAGAAGCGGGGTCCCGCGGTCTGTCGTCCCGACAGGCGGCCAGACCCCGCTTCCGCTGTGCCGCGACCGGTTGCAGGCCCGGAACGCCGACCTCCGGAAGTAACCACGAAGAGTCTCACCTTCCTTGCCCCGACGGGACGTTCACGGCGACCGATCCAGTTGGTGGGTACGGCGGCCGACACCGCTGCGCCTGTACCCATTTCTCCGAAGGGAACGCACGTGATGCCCAGCAGAAGATCTGTGCTCAAGTCGGCGGGTGGCCTTGCTCTGGCCGGCGCCGCCGGAGCACTGACCACCGGTGCCTTCGCCTCGTCCGCGAGCGGAGCCGGGGCGGCCGCCGACTGGGATGCGCTCAAAGGACGCCTCACCGGGGACCTGATACGGCCCTCCGACGCCACGTACCAGTACGCCAAGACCGTCTACATGGGCGAGTTCAGTGTGCTCAACCCGCAGGGTGTCGCCTACTGCGAGAGCGCCGACGACGTACGGGCGTGCCTGCAGTTCGTGCAGGACAACGGGATATCCCTGCGCACCCGCAGCGGCGGCCACAACCTCGCCGGCTGGTCCACGGGCCAGGGCCTGATCGTCGACGTGTCCCGGATCAACCAGGCCACGGTCGACGGCGCGACGGTACACATGGGCCCCGGCGCGATGTCCATCGACGCGATCCAGGTGCTGAAGCCGCACAACAAGCAGCTCGTCACCGGCACCTGCTCGACCGTGTGCCCGGGCGGCTTCATATCGGGCGGCGGCATCGGCCACCAGACGCGCAAGTACGGCCTGGGCGCCGACCGGCTCGTCTCGGCCAAGGTCATGCTGGCCGACGGCCGCCTCGTGCACACCTCGGCCACCCAGGAGCCCGACCTGTTCTGGGCGCTGCGCGGCGGTGGCGGCGGCAACTTCGGCATCGTCCTCGACTTCGAGGTCACCCCGATCAATCAGCCCCGCGGTGTCTTCTTCGACACCGTGTGGTCCTGGGACAAGGCGAAGGAGGTGGTCGAGGCCTGGCAGAAGTGGAGCATCTGCGGCTCCCGCAACCTCGGCTCCGCGCTGCTCGTGGCGCTGCCCGACGCCGCCCCCGGCAAGACGCCGACCATCATGCTCACCGGCGCCTACTGGGGCCCGCAGAGCGAGATCGAGGAGGGGCTCGACGCCCTTGCCTCACAGGCCGGTACGCAGCCGGTCAGCAAGTCCGTCACTGAGCTCGACTACAGCGACGTCCAGCAGCGGATCTACGGCTGCGGGCAGATGACCGTGCGCGAGTGCCATCTCGTCGGCCAGAACCCCGACGCGAAGCAGCCGCGCAACGGACTCCTTCGCGAGCGGACCCGGGTCTACGACCGCGCCATCGAGGGCACGGTTCTCTCGGACGCCCTCGCGGCCTTCGAATCCGACCGGTACGCCGGGCAGACCCGCTTCCTCAGCTTCACCGCCACCGGCGGCAAGGCGAACGAGGTCGGACGCGGCGAGACCGCCTACTGGCACCGCTCCGCCCAGTTCATGAACGGGTTCGCCGCGATGACGCAGAACCCGACGCCGCCCGCCGATGAGGAGGCTGCCATCGAGGCATGGGTGGACAAGGGGTCCCGGATCATCGAGCCGGTCTCCACCGGCGGGGCGTACGTCAACTTCCCCGACCCCCGTCTCGACACCTGGCCGAAGGCGTACTACGGGAGCAACTACGCGCGGCTGCAGCAGGTCAAGCGCCGGTTCGACCCGGACAACCTGTTCCAGCACAACCAGAGCATCGGCATCTGACGGCCGGGCCGAAGGCGGACGGCAGCGAGATCCGCAGCACGGCGTGCGGCGCGGGAGAGCGGCCCGGCGAGAGTCGCGGGCCCGCGCCGTACGTCATTCGGCGCCGGCTCGCAGCCGGGCGGCGACGGTGGCCAGGCGCTCGCCCTGGTACCGGGCGGCGGTGAGGGTCTTGTCGGACACGGCGTCGTTGCCGAAGTGGGAGGTGCCGTAAGGGTTGCCGCCCGCGGAGAAGACGGACTGGTCCGTGTAGCCCGGCGCGACGATGATCGAGCCCCAGTGGATGAAGGTCTGGTACAGCGCGAGGAGCGTCGACTCGTTGCCGCCATGGGCGTTGGCGGCGCCGGTGAAGCCGGTGGCGGGCTTGTCCGCCATCACCCCCCGCATCCACAGGCCGCTGGTGGTGTCGATGAACTGCTTCAGCTGGGAGGCGATGTTGCCAAAGCGGGTCGGCGAGCCGAGCGCGTAGGCGTCGGCGTAACTCAGGTCGTCGAGGGTGGCGACCTCGATGTCCTTGGTGGCCTCCAGGTGCTCGCGCCAAGCCGGATTGGCGTCTATCGCCTCGTCCGGGGCGAGTTCGGCGATACGGCGCAGCCGGACCTCGGCGCCCGCCTTCTCCGCGCCCTCGGCGACCGCCTGGGCGAGCTGGTGGACATGGCCGGTGGCCGAGTAGTAGATGACCGCGACTTTGGCGCTCATGGTGAGGCCCTCCTGAGTTGGATACGGCAGACGACGTCGGCACGTGGCAAGGGAGTAACGGCGGGCGGCGTCACGGCCCGGAGGTACGGGCGAGGAGGAGGGCGCCGCTCAGCGATGACAGGCCGCCGAGGCGGGCCCCGCGCACCTGGGGTGCCGGCACTCCGGGGCGGGCGAGGCGCTCGGCGTGCGCGGCCACCGAGCCGACCAGGCCGTCGAGGCCCGCGGCGAAGCCGCCGCCCACCACCACCTGCTGCGGGCGCACCAGTTCGGCGAGGGACACCGCAGCCGCCGCGAGCGCCGCACAGGTCTCGTCGACGGCGGTGTGCGCCCACGGCTCCGCCGCCGCGACGCCCCCCTTCAATGCGGCGAACTCCACGGGCTCGCCCCGCAGCCGGGCGGCGCGGCGCAGGGTCGCGGGCCCGGAGGCGACCGCCTGCAGACAGCCGCGGCGGCCGCAGTCGCACCGCTCCCCCGAGCGGTCCACGATCGTGTGCCCCACCTCGCAGGAGCCTCGGCCGATGCCCGGCACGAGGTGGCCGTCCAGGACGATGCCACCGCCGATACCGGTGCCGACGCCGAGGTAGACCAGGTCAGCGCAGTTGGCCGCGTCCGCCTCGGCGAGCGCGGCGAGGTCGCCGTCATCAGCGCAGCTGACCCTGGTGTCGGGTATCAGGCGAGCCAACTCGCCGGGCAGATCCACGCCTTGCCAGAAGGGGCGGGAGGGCCAGGTCACGACACGGCCCTGCGCGTCGAGGGTCGCGGGCATCGCGACGCCGACCGCCTCGACGGTGCCGGGGCCGGTGTCCACCAGGGTCCTGACGCCTTTGGCCAGCGCCGCCAGGTCGGCCTCGACGGTGCGCGCGGCCGGCCAGCGGAAGACGGAATCGGTGTCCGTTCCCGCCGCGCCCCGGGTGCGCAGGGCGACCTTGGTTCCGCCGACATCGATCCCCAGGTGCGTCATGGCTCCCTTTCCACGGCACGCTCTTCGTACCGCTGTCTTTCCGCTGTCTTCCGGGCCTCAGGATTCCCTGATTCCCGTGGCGGAGTTCCTTTCCGGGGCAATTGCGGGGGGTTGGCAATGGGGTGCCGGTGGCACCGTGGGGGGCCGGCGGGGGTGGGAAATCCGGCCGTTGCCCATCGGCTCGCGCGCGGACTCCGCGGCCGTCACACCGGTCGGCGCGCCATCTCCCGTACCAGGTCGTCGAATTCGCTCTGGTCGACGATCGGGCGGATCTTCTCCACTCCGCGCCGGGACTCCACATAGCGACGGCCGATCAGGATCTGCTGTCCTTCGGCGCCGGTGCGTGCCTGCACCCTGGTCCCGGCCATGAGCCGCTCGCCCGCCTCCCAGGCGCCCTCCAGGTCCGCTTCGACGGCGCCGGAGAAGCCCCGCCAGTCGGTGAGACGGCGTGGCCTCGGCAGGAAGCGGTAGACGCCCTGCCAGCGACCTGCGGCGCCGCGCCGCAGGACGACCTTGTAGCCGTTCTCGTCGACCACCTTGAAACGGAAGCCGTTATGCGCCTGCTCCTGCGCGGCGACCTTCAGCGGTTCGATGAAGGACGTGCCGACGAACCCGACGTCCGCGAGGTAGAGGCCGCCGTCGATCCGCACGCCGCTCAGCATGTGCTCCAGGTCGGGTCCGTACCGGTCGCCCGCGCCGCGTATCCCCGCGGACAGAATGATGACGTCGTAGCCAAGGCGCCGCAGCAGGACTCGGAACAGGCCGGTCAGCTCGTGACAGACACCGCCGCGCCGCCTGGCGATCAGCCGCTCGAACAGCACGTCGGGGGCCGTCTCCACCTCGTCCCACACCGCGAACCCCTTGTGAATGTGCAGGGAGTTGTCGAAGGGCAGCGATTCGAGATGCCTGCGGTGGAGTTCCCGAAGGGTGTCGAGGGTGGGTTCGAGCGGACCCTCGTATCCCAAGTGGTCGACATACGCGGCGACATCGAACATGGCGGGGTCCTCCTCGTCGGGAATATCGCGCCTGCCACTTCTGAGGGTGCCTTCGGACTTTAGCGAGGTATTCCGGTCCTGCGCTCTCCTTACCGCCCCCCTAAACCTCCCCTGTCTTTACGCCTGAGAGGTGTGAGAGACATCGTCGGCGGTGGACCGTGGCTAGCATTCCGGCACGGTCAATTACCCGTGAGAAAGCGCCCGTTGACACGCGCCGTCGACGAGTGGCGACGCGTCCCGGCCACTCCCTGCCCGTGGGCGAACGCGGCGCCGCCCGGAAGGACACCATGGACACCGGCTCGCACCCCGTCTGCATCCGCCGCCCCGCCATCGGCGGCGCCACCCGGCTCTACGCCGTGATCGGCGACCCGGTCGGCCAGGTGCAGGCGCCCGCCCTGGTCAACCCGCTCCTGGCCGACCTGGACCTGGACGCCGTCCTCGTGCCCGTACACGTGCCGGTGGGCCGGCTCGACGAGGCCGTGCACGGCCTTCGGGCGTTCGGCAATCTGGATGGTCTGCTGGTGACGGTGCCGCACAAGGCGGCCGTCCTGCGCTTCGCCGACCGGGTCAGTCCGGCGGCCGAACTCTCCGGCAGCGCCAACGCGTTGCGCCGCGAGAGCGACGGCCGCTGGCACGCCGACAACTTCGACGGAGCGGGTTTCGTCGCCGGCCTCGAAGCCGCGGGGCACCGGGCGGCCGGGGCCCGTGTCACCCTCGTGGGCACGGGCGGCGCGGGCTGTGCCATCGCCCCGGCCCTGCTCATGGCCGGCGCGGCGCACGTGGTCCTGTGCGATCTGGACCCGGCCCGCACCGCCGCGCTCGCCGCGCGCCTGGAGGCCCGCTGGCCGGGGCGGACCGGGTGCGCCATCCGGCCGGTCACGGACGGCGCGGACATCGTCGTCAACGCGACCCCGCTCGGCCTGCGCCCTGGCGACCCGCTGCCGTTCGACCCCGGCACGCTCGCCCCCGGCACCCTGGTCGCCGACATCGTGATGAAGCCCCGGGTGACGGCACTTCTTCGGACCGCCGCCGACCGCGGCCTTCCGGTGCACTACGGCGCCTCGATGCTGGAGAGCCAACTCGCCCTCTACCGGCAGTACTTCCGATTCGACCGTGCGCCCGCGGCAGGAGCCGCGCCGGGGTAGGCCCTAGTGATCGGCCGATGACCGGCCGGTGGCGGAGCGTCCCTAGCGTGGTGGGTGTGCAGCCGATAATGACACCCCAGCCCTGGCCCGCCGGGTCCCGACCGGCTGGCGCCGACTCTGCCGAGGCCCTGGTCGCCCAGGCCCTGGCCCGACCCGCCGCGCAACAGCCCGCGTGGCCCGACCCGGTCGCGGCGCTCTCCGCCGTGACCACTCTGGAGAACCTGCCGCCCCTGGTAGTGCCGCAAGAGGTCGACCTGCTGCAGGAGCGCCTGGCGGAGGTGGCGCAAGGGCGGGCGTTTCTCCTGCAGGGCGGCGACTGCGCCGAGACGTTCGCAGGCAACACCGAGAACCACATCACCGCCAACCTACGCACGATCGTGCAGATGGCGGTGGTTCTGACGTACGCGGTGAGCATGCCGGTCGTCAAAGTGGGGCGGATCGCGGGGCAGTATGCCAAGCCGCGCTCGAACCCCACCGACGCGCTCGGCCTGCCCGTCTACCGGGGCGATATCGTCAACGGTTTCGATCCGGTGCCCGCCGCACGCGAGGCCGACCCGTCACGGATGCTCCAGGCCTACGCCCACTCGGCCGCGGCCCTGAACCTGACACGCGCATACGCCGGTTCAGGCTTCACCGACCTGCGCCGCGTGCACGAGTGGAATCGCGACTTCGTGCGCTCGTCGCCGGTCGGCGAGGGCTACGAGGCGCTGGCCGACGAGATCGACCGCGGCCTCGACTTCATGTCGGCCTGCCGCGTCGACCACCGTGCCCTGCACTCGACGGAGCTGTGGTCCGCCCACGAGGCGCTCCTGCTCGAGTACGAGCGCGGCCTCCTGCGGCACATTCCGCGCGAGGACGGCTCCTCCCGGCTCTACGGTCTGTCGGGGCATTTCCTGTGGATCGGCGACCGGACCCGGCAGCTCGACGGTGCGCACATCGCGCTCGCCACGCTCCTCGCCAACCCGATCGGCCTGAAGATCGGCCCGTCCACCACGCCGCACCAGGCCGCGGAGTACGTGGAGCGGCTCGATCCGCACGGCAAGCCCGGCCGGATCACCCTGATCAGCAGGATGGGCAGCGACAAGGTCCGCGACATGCTGCCGCCGATCGTGGAGCGGGTCGAGGCCAGTGGCCACCAGGTGGTCTGGCAGTGCGACCCGATGCACGGCAACACCTATGAGGCGGAGAGCGGTTACAAGACCCGCCATTTCGACCGGATCACCGACGAGGTGCGGGGCTTCTTCGAGGTGCACCGCGGCCTCGGCAGCCACCCGGGCGGCCTGCATGTCGAGCTGACCGGGGACGACGTCACCGAGTGCGTGGGCGGCGCGCAGGCCATCGACGACCTGGATCTCGCCGGCCGCTACGAGACGTACTGCGATCCACGCCTCAACCCGCAGCAGTCCATGGAACTGGCCTTTCTGATCGCCGAGATGCTGCGCACCTGACATCTTCCGGCGAGCCGACCGGCCGCCGAGAACGCCGCACGCGGCCGTGGACGAAGTGTTCGCACTTCGTCCACGGCCGCGTGCGGCGTTCTCGCTCAGGCCACCGGCGCCTGCACCTCAAGTGGCCTGCGGTAGCCGCCGTCGATGATGTCGCAGGTGTCCCTCAGGGCCTCTTCGAGACGGCGGATCTCGTCGTCCGTGAGGTACACCGAGGGCTCGAACCGCAGCGTGTGCGTGGCGCTGGCGGTCGGGAAGGTGCGGATGCCATGGGCGTTGAGGAGGTGCCCCGCAGCGAAGTACCCGAACAGGCCCTGGCGAGCGGCCTCTTGTACGCCGGGGTCCGGGGCGTCGGACTGGTCGTGGAACTCGAGACCCAGCATCAGGCCGCGGCCACGGACCTCCTTGACCACGCCCGGGTGGTCGCGGCGGACCGCCTCCAGGGCGGACCTGAGGCATGCGCCGCGCTCGGCGGCCCGCCGGTAGCCGGCGCCGTCGTCCGCCTCGAGGAGTTCGAGGACCTTGAGCGCGATCAGACTGGAGAAGGCGTCCTTGGCGAAGGTGGAGCTGTGCACCAGCTCGAACTCGCCGCGGTAGTGAGCCTCGCGCACCAGCATCACGGAGATCTTGGCGAGGCCGCCGCCCAGACTCTTGGCCAGGGTGTAGTAGTCGCCGCGCAGGCCGAGTCGGGTGCTGGCGAGGAAGTCACCGGTGCGGCCCATGCCGCTCTGGATCTCGTCGACGATCAGCGCGATGCCCTCGCTCTCACAGACCTCCCGCACCTCCCGGGCGAAGGCCTCGGGCAGTTCGACGATGCCGCCCTCGCCCTGGATCGGCTCCAGGATCAGCGCGCAGAACACCGGCGCCTGGTGGACGGTGGCACGGACCACGCCGCCGCGCACCGCGAGGCCGTGCAGCACCGTGCGCTCCCGCTCGACGGTGCGGCGCAGCTCACCCGGCCGGTCGAAGGGCACAAACCTGGCCTGCGCGGCGAGCGCCTTGAACGGGGTGCGGTAGCCGTCGTTGTGCGTGAGCTGGACGCTGCCGACCAGCTTGCCGTGGAAGGAGCCCTCGGGGGCGAGGAACACCGGTGGCCGCACGGCCCGTTCGGCGTTTCGCCGGGTGAGCGCCTCGACCAGGGCGGTATCGGCGGGGGCGGCCGCGTCCGGCGCGGGCAGGCCGAGCTCCTGCCAGATCTTCTCGGGCACCGTCGCCTCGCCCGCCGTCAGTGCCTCGCGTACGGACGCGAGTTCGGCCGCCACTTCGGCGGTGACGGCGTCCAGGCGCTGGACCCGGACCAGTTCGGCGTGCTTGACGGCCGCCTCGTTGGCCTCGGCCCCGGAGTTGGCGAAGATGGCGAAGTAGCTCTCGTCGGTGCCGAGTTCACGCCGCAGGATGCGGTTGAGCTCGACGGCCAGGAGGTTGGCGTCGTGCCGCACCGAGAACTGGGCGTGCACCGGCACCGCGTCGTCGAGGAGCTTCTTGGCGTACGCGGTGATCTCCGGGTGGTGGTGGCCGAGCATCAGGGACCCGTAGCCGCCCGCGAAGTCCGTCACCGGGCTCTCGCCGCCGTCCGCGCCGCGCCGGTACAGCGTGTTTCCCTCGGCGCGCACATACTCGGCGCCGAGGCCCGCGGTGGCGAGCACCGCGCCCAGGTACGGCTCGGCCAGTTGCGCGGTGGTGGGTCGGGTGGAGTCCGAAGTCATGGTCGCCCCTTGTCGGCCGTCGGCGGCCCGCGGCACAAAGCGACCGCTGCGCCTGCGTTCTCGTAGTCGTGTCCGCCCAGGCTCTCTGATGCCATGTCAATGGCCGCTCACTGGCCGTTAATCCGGGCACGTGCACGGTCCGTAGGGGAGTGAGTCCCTCATTACCCGGCGGTGGCGGTGCCCCAATCGGCCTCGGTTACGTTCGGCGTAAGTCGTAACGGAGGGTGGGAAAAGGTGCTGACTTTCGAGTCACCCACGGACGCAGCGGAACGCGAGGGCCACGGGCGGCTGCAGGAACTGCAAGCCCTCAAGGAGCAGGCCCGCAACGGGACGGACCCCAAGGCCACCGAGCGCCAGCACGCCAAGGGCAAGCTGACCGCCCGCGAGCGGATCGAACTGCTCCTGGACGAGGGCAGTTTCACCGAGGTCGAGCGGTTCCGCCGGCACCGGGCGACCGGCTTCGGCCTGGAGAACAAGAAGCCGTACACGGACGGTGTGATCACCGGCTGGGGCACGGTGGCGGGCCGTACGGTCTTCGTCTACGCGCATGACTTCCGGATCTTCGGCGGCGCGCTCGGCGAGGCGCACGCCACGAAGATCCACAAGATCATGGACATGGCCATCGCGGCCGGTGTGCCGCTGGTCTCCCTCAACGACGGTGCGGGCGCCCGCATCCAGGAGGGTGTCAGCGCGCTCGCCGGGTACGGCGGGATCTTCCAGCGCAACACCAAGGCGTCCGGTGTCATCCCGCAGATCAGCGTGATGCTCGGCCCGTGCGCGGGCGGCGCAGCGTACAGCCCCGCCCTGACGGACTTCGTGTTCATGGTCCGCGACACCTCGCAGATGTTCATCACCGGGCCCGACGTGGTGAAGGCCGTGACCGGCGAGGAAATCAGCCAGAACGGTCTGGGCGGCGCCGATGTGCACGCGCAGACGTCGGGCGTCGCGCACTTCGCGTACGACGACGAGGAGAGCTGCATCGCCGAGGTGCGGTATCTGCTGTCGATGCTGCCTTCCAACAACCGCGAACTGCCGCCCATCGGCCGCGCCGACGACCCCGCCGACCGCCCGGGGGACGCCCTGCTCGACCTGGTCCCCGAAGACGCAGGCCGCTCCTACGACGTCCGCAAGGTCATCGAGGAGCTCGTCGACGAGGGCGACTTGATGGAGGTGCACGCCACCTGGGCGGCCAACCTCGTGTGCTGCCTCGCCCGCATCGACGGGCAGGTGGTGGGCGTCGTCGCCAACCAGCCGTTGGTGACGGCCGGGGTCCTGGACATCAAGGCCAGCGAAAAGGGCGCGCGGTTCGTGCAGTTCTGCGACTCCTTCAACATCCCCCTGGTCACGCTCGTGGACGTGCCGGGCTTCCTGCCCGGCGTGGACCAGGAGCACGACGGCATCATCCGGCGCGGCGCGAAGCTCCTGTACGCCTACTGCAACGCCACCGTGCCGAGGATCTCGCTCGTACTCCGCAAGGCGTACGGCGGCGCGTACATCGTCATGGACTCGCGTTCCATCGGCGCGGACATCGCGCTCGCGTGGCCGTCCAACGAAATCGCCGTGATGGGCGCGGAGGGCGCGGCGAACGTGGTCTTCCGCCGGGAGATCAGCACGGCGGCCGATCCCGATGCGGTACGGCGGCAGAAGATCGAGGAGTACCGGACCGAGCTGGTGCACCCCTACTACGCGGCCGAGCGCGGGCTCGTCGACGACGTCATCGACCCGCGCGAGACCCGTTCCGTGCTCGCCCGCTCGCTCGCCATGCTCCGCGCCAAGGACGCGGACCTGCCGCGCCGCAAGCACGGCAATCCGCCGCAGTGAGGCTCCGCCGGGCGGAGCGCCCGGTGTGGAGTACGACGAAGGGAGTGTGCGGGATGGCTGAGAGCCAAGGCACAGGCGGTCTGATCCGGGTCGAGCGGGGCAGCCCCGACGACGCCGAACTGGCGGCGCTCACGGCGGTGCTGCTGGCGACCGCGGCCGCCGCGGAAGGGGCGCCGGAGGAGGACTCCGACGCCGACCGCGCCGTGGCCCCGTGGCGTCGACCGGAGCGGTCTGCCGGGTTCTTCGCGGGGCCGCGCACGTGGCAACGTACCGCTGGCTGAGGGCTGTTGGAGGCGGGGCGCCCTGCGCCCCGCCTCCGGCTTCTCACGTGCTGAGCGTCGTCGCGATCAGGTCCGCCACCGGGGCCGTGTGGGTGTCCAGATAGAAGTGTCCGCCGGGGTAGACATGCAGCTTCCCCGGCTTCGTCGTGTACTCGAGCCAGCCCGCCGCGGCCTCCTGCGGCACGACCGGGTCGTCCGTGCCCACCAGGACGGTGATCGGGGTGTCCAGGAGGGGCCCCGGAATCCAGCGGTACGTGGACAGGGCCCGGTAGTCGGCGCGCAGTGCCGGCAGGACCATCTCCAGGAGCTCCGGCGCCTCCAGGACTCCGCCGCCGGTGCCGCCGAGCCGGCGTATCTCCGCGAGCAGCGCTTCGTCGCCCTCGATCTGGTCGCTCGGCCACGGGCCCTCCACCGGTGCGCCGCGGCCGGAGAGGAACAGGTGCGCGGGAGCGGGGGCTTCGAGGCGGCCCAGGTGGTGAGCCGTCTCGTGGGCGAGCAACGCGCCCATGCTGTGTCCGAACAGGGCGTACGGCCGGTCGTCGCCCAGGCTCTGGGCGAGGCGCTCCGCGATGGTCGCGGCCAGGTCCGTGAGTGAGGTCGCGGCGGGCTCGCGATGGCGGTCCTGGCGGGCGGGGTACTGGACGGCGACCGCGTCCACGCGGGGCGCGAGCGCCCGGGACAGCGGCAGATAGGCGCTGGCGGCGCCCCCCGCGTGCGGGAAGCAGAACACGCGGGGGGCGGTGCCGCCGTCCGCCTCGGTGTTGTCGTAGCGGCGGAACCAGGTGCTGTCGGGGCTCGAAGGGCTCGGCGGGCGCTGTGCCCGGTCGTCGGTCGTCACCATGGTGGGTCCAATCCCGCGGCCGGTCCCGGCCCTCGCGGGGCGGGACCGGCCGCGTATGTCGTACGGGCTACGGGCTCACTGGGACGGGGTCGGCAGGGCCGGGGCCGCGGGCGGCGTCGGGAAGTAGCCGGCCCGGACGAAGAAGGCGACGTACCGCCTGAACAGCTCGGGCGTCATCTCGGGGCAGGCGATGCCCATGCCGGAGTCGGCGAGGGCCCGTTCGGCGATGTGGGTGTCCACGGGCGGGTAGAACGTCTCGTTGCCGTGGGCCATCATTTCGAAGGCCTCGAGGAGCGGCAGCATCACGTTGTCCGGGTCGGACTTGACTCCGCTCCTCCAGGTCTCCCAGTCGCGCTCGGTCAACTCGTAGCCCAGGGACCGGAGTTCGCCGATGAACTCGGCGAAGCTCAGATGGCTCTGGTTGAACAGGTGGAAGGTGCCGTCGGCCGACTCCGGCCGCCGGGACAGGGCGACGACGGCGGCGCTGACGTAGTCGACCGGCGTCAGGTGCACCCGGCCGACCAGGCCGCGCGGCACCGCGCCCGCCTGGATCAGACCGCGCAGGCTGAGCCAGACGAAGTCGCGTGTCTGGCAGGCGCCGTTGACCTGGTCCCCGGAGATCACGTCGATCCGGTGCACCGACACGGGCAGTCCGCGCTCCCTCGCGACGGAGACGATCTGCTCGGCCACCCATTTGCTCTGCAGATAGCCGCTGGGCAGCGCCTCGGCGGGGCCGGTGGGATCGTCCACCTTCAGGGGGACGCCGCCGGCCAGTTCGCCCGCGAAGACACCCGTCGTGGAGAGGTAGTGCACGGGGACGGTGCGGTGCCGGGCCGCGAGGCGCAGGATCTCCTGGGTACCGCCGACGTTGCCCGCCTTCAGAGTGCTGTAGGGGTGCAGCCAGTGCACGGTGGCACCGGCGTGGTAGACGGCGTCCACGGTGCGGGCCAGCTGGTCGAAATCGCCCTCCGCCAGGCCGAGTCGGGGCTCCGAGAGGTCGCCGACGACCACCCGCAGGCGGCTCACGTCGACTGTGTCGGCCAGCTCGTACCAGCGCAGGTTCTCGCGGATACGCCGCAGCCCGTCGGCCGCGTCCGTGGCGCGCACCAGGCAGTGCACGGTGCCGCTCGTCTCGCGCAGCAGGTCGCGCAGCAGGAACGCGCCGAGGAACCCGGTGGCTCCGGTCAGGAGGATCTCGCCGGGGTCGGCGGCGAACCGCACGGTCTCGGCGGCCGGGACAATGTCGTCGTCGAGGACGATCTCGGCCGCGAAGTCGACCTCGTCCCGGGCCGGTTCTTCCCGGTCGGGGCCGAGCAGGGCCTCCCGCAGATGGGCCGCCATCCGCTCCGGGGTCGGGTGGTCGAAGACGGCAGTGGCGGGCAGCCGCACTCCGAGCCCGCCGGCCAGCCGGTTGCGCAGCTCGACCGAGGTCAGCGAGTCGAAGCCCAGATGTGAGAAGGGCCGTTCGGGGCTGACGGCGTCCGGGTCTGCGTGGCCGAGCACCCCAGCGGTCTGGGTGGCCACGAACTCCAGGACGAGGCGGTGCTGTTCGGCCTCGTCGAGGTCGGCGATCCGGTCGGCCAGATCGCCCGCGGCCACCGCGGAGTTGCTCGCGGTGCGCCGCACGGGGCGCCGGACCAGGCCGGTGAGCACGGTCGCCACCTGGGCGGGTTGCTCCCGCATGGCAGCCAGGTCGAGTCCGGTGAGGACGGGCACCGGGTGCGGGTCGGCCAGGGCGAGGTCGAGGAGCGCGGGGCCCCGGTCCTCGGTGACCGGCAGGAACCCCGCGCGGGCGATCCGCGCGAGGTCGGCGGCGGCCAGGTTGCCCGCGATGCCGCCGGTCTGCCGCCAGATGCCCCAGGCCGCCGAGGTGGCGGGCAGGCCATGGGCGGCCCGGTGTGCGGCCAGGCCGTCGAGGTAGGCGTTGGCGGCCGCGTAGTTCGCCTGTCCCGCGCCGCCGATGAGCGCAGCGATGGAGGAGAACAGCACGAACGCGGCCAGGTTCTCGTCCCGGGTCAGCTCGTGCAGATGCCGGGCGGCATCCGCCTTGGGCCGCAGTACGGCGGCCAGCCGCTCGGGGTCGAGGTCGGCGACCAGGCCGTCGTCGATGAGGCCCGCGGTGTGCACGACCCCGGTGAGTGGGTGCTCGGCGGGGACGGCCGCGAGGGCCTCTGCGAGCGCGTCCCGGTCCGCGGCGTCGCAGGCCACCACGGTGGCCTCGGCTCCCGACTCGGCCAGCTCCGCGACAAGTTCGGCGGCGCCGGGTGCCTCGGGTCCGCTTCGGCTGAGCAGCAGCAGCCGCCGTACGCCGTGCCGCTTCACCAGGTGGCGGGCGAACAGGGCGCCGAGGCTGCCGGTGCCACCGGTGATGAGGACGGTGCCGTCCGGGTTCCAGGCGCCGGAGGGTGCCGTGGGCGCGGCGGGCGGGGTGCGCCGCAGGCGCGGGAGGAGTATCCGGCCGTCGCGGATGGCCGCCTGTGGCTCGCCGGATGCGACCACGGCGCCGAGCAGGGCGGCGAGTTCCGTGTCCGCCGTGGCGTCGTCGGTGTCGACCAGGACGAACCGGCCGGGCGTCTCGGACTGCGCCGAGCGCAGCAGGCCCCAGGCGGCGGCGGACGCCAGGTCGGTGACGTCCTCGCCCGCCGCGGTGGCCACCGCGCCCCGGGTGCGGATCACCAGGGGCGTGTTGTCGGCAGGTCCGTCGTCGGACCGGCGCTGCGCGAGTTCCAGGGCCCTGCGGGTCACATGGTGCAGCGCGGCGGTCCCGCCGGTGTCTGCCCTCTCCTGGTCCGGCTCCGCACCCAGGACCGCCCAGTCGAGGGGCCGCTCCGCCGCGGGCATCTCGACCGGCTCCCAGGCCAGGTGGAACATTTCGTCCCGGGCGCGCCCCGCGACGAGTTCGGCGGCGGTCGCGGGCCGTCGCGTCACACCGCGCAGGGCGGCCACCGGCTGTCCGGCCCGGTCGGCCAGGTCGACGGACAAGGACCCATCGGCGGTACGGACGGCGCGCACCCGCAGGGCCGTGGCCCCGGTGGCATACAGCTCGAAACCGTCTCGTACGGCGTCGGTGAACACCTCACCGGAGTCCTCCGGGGCCTCGGTCCGTGCCGCGTCGAGCAACGACGCGGCACGCAGCGCGGTGTCGAGGAGGTTCGGGTGCAGGCCGAAGCCGGAGGTGGCCGTGTGCTGGTCCTCGGGGAGTTCGACCTCCGCGTAGACCGTGTCGGCGCCGTGCCAGGCCGCGACGATGCCGCGTTCCTGGTGCGCCGTGTCCAGCGGGAGTTCGGCCGCCTCCAGGGGCGGCCAGGCGGCCATGGTGGCGGGGGCCATGACGGCGGCGGTGAGGGTGCCGTCGGCGTGCGTCGTCCAGGGCACGTCGGCGCCGTCGGGGCGGCCGTGCAAGGTGAACGGGCGGGTGCCGCGGGCGTCGGGTGCGCCGACGGTGAGGCGCAGCTGGAGGGGCGCGTCGGCGGGCAGCGCGGGCGGTGTGTGCACGGTGAGCCTGGCCAGAGCGCCGGTGCCGAGTGCGTCGCCGGACGCGACGGCCAGCTCCACGAGTGCGGCGGTGGGCAGCACGGGGACGCCGTGCAGGGTGTGCCCGGCGAGCCACGGGTGGCTGCGGGTCGAGACGCGGGCGGTGCACAACGCGCCGTCGGCGTCCGGGAGTTCGACCTGCGCACCGAGCAGCGGATGGCCGCCGGGCCGCAGCCCGAGTCCGGCGGCGTCGGCCACGGCGCCGTCGGGGGCGAGCCAGTACCGCTCGCGCTGGAAGGCGTAGCCGGGCAGATCGGTGGCCGCGGCCCCGGTGCCGCTGAAGCAGGCCGCCCAGTCGACCGGCACTCCCCGGGTGTGCAGCGCGGCGACGGCCTGCAGGAGCGCCTCGGGCTCGGCGCGGTCGCGGCGTGCGGCGGGGACGCTGAGGACCGCGTCCGGGGCCTGCACGGAGGCGCTCACGAGACCGGCGAGCACGGCATCGGGACCGACCTCGAAGTACGCGGTGACGCCCTGCTCCTCCAGGGTGCGCACGGCGTGCAGGAACTTCACGGACTCGCGGACCTGTGCGACCCAGTAGTCCGGGGACGACAGCTGCGCGTGGGTCGCCGTCCTGCCGGTCACGGTGGAGACGAGGGGGATGCGCGGGCTCTGGTAGGCGATGTCGGCGGCGACAGCGCGGTAGGAGTCGAGCATGCCGTCCATGTGCGGTGAGTGGAAGGCGTGGCTGACGGTGAGGCGCTTGGTGGAGATGGAGCGCTCCTGCCAGTGCGCGGCCACGGCCTCGACGGCGCTCTCGTCCCCCGCGACCACCACGGAGGTCGGGCTGTTGATCGCGGCGATGCAGACGGCACCGCCGTGGCTGCGCAGCGAGGCGGCGACCTCGTCCTCGGCGGCCTGGACGGCGACCATCGCGCCGCCTTCCGGCAGGGCCTGCATGAGCCGGCCGCGCGCGGCCACCAGGCGGGCGGCGTCGGTGAGGGACCAGACGCCGGCGACGTGGGCGGCGGCCAGCTCGCCGATCGAGTGTCCGGCCACGAAGTCCGGGCGTATGCCCCAGGATTCGAGCAGCCGGGACAGCGCCACCTCGACGGCGAAGAGCGCGGGCTGGGTGAACTCCGTACGGTCCAGGCCCTCGCCGGTGGCGATGACGTCCGCAAGGGGCCGGGTCAGATGCGGGTCGAGGGCGGCCGCGACCGTGTCGAACGCCTCCTTGAACTCGGGGTGGGAGACATACAACTCTCGTCCCATACCGAGGCGTTGGGCCCCTTGTCCGGTGTAGAGGAAGGCCGTCTTGCCGGGAGTGCGGGTGCCGGTGATGACGGCCGGGTGGACATGGCCGGCGGCGAAGGCCCGCAGCCCGGCGAGGAGTTCGCCGGGGTCACGGCCGGTGACGGCGGCGCGGTGGTCGAAGGCGGTACGCCGGGTCGCCAGGGTGAACGCCACGTCGAGCTCCGCCGCACCGGCGCCCGCGCCCTCCAGGTACGTCGCGAGCCGGGCCGCCTGGGCGCGCAGGGCCGCCTCGTCCTTGCCGGAGACGAGCCAGGGCAGCGCGGGAAGGACCCGTACCGGCTGGGCGGGGGCGGCCGGCCCACTGTGATCGTCGGTGGGTTCCTCGGCCGGGGCCTCTTCGACGATGACGTGGGCGTTGGTGCCGCTGACGCCGAACGCGGAGATGCCGGCGCGGCGCGGGCGGCCTTCGGTGTCGGGCCAGGCGCGGGCCTCGGTGAGCAGTTCCACGGCGCCCGCGTCCCAGTCGACGTGGTCGGTGGGCCGGTCCACGTGCAGGGTTCTGGGGAGTTCGCCGTGGCGGATGGCCTGGATCATCTTGATGACGCCGCCGACACCGGCGGCCGCCACGGAGTGCCCGATGTTGGACTTCAGAGAGCCGAGATACAGGGGGCGTTCGGCGGGCCGGTTCCTGCCGTAGGTGGCGAGCAGGGCCTGGGCCTCGATGGGGTCGCCGAGGCGGGTGCCGGTGCCGTGCGCCTCGACCGCGTCGACCTCGGCCGAGCCGAGGCCCGCGCTGGTCAGCGCGGAGCGGATGACGCGCTCCTGTGAGGGGCCGTTGGGTGCGGTGAGCCCGTTGCTCGCGCCGTCCTGGTTGATGGCGCTGCCGCGTACGACCGCGAGGAC
>NZ_JBWLKL010000059.1:0-29869 GCF_059026065.1 Streptomyces sp. A18
GGGCGCCGCCGTGGACTGGGACGCCCTCTTCGGTAAGCGCCGCCAGGTCGACCTCCCCACCTACGCCTTCCAGCGCCGGAACTACTGGCTGGACTTCCTCGCCGAGATGGAGTCGGCGGACGTCGCGTCCGCCGGTCTGTCGGCCTCGGACCATCCGCTGCTGGGTGCCGCGGTGGACCACCCGGGCTCCGGTGAGGTGGTCTTCACGGACCTGTGGTCCCTGCGTACACACGAGTGGCTCGCCGATCACGCCGTGTTCGGTGCGGTCGTCGTACCGGCGACGGCGTACATGGATCTGGCGCTGTCGGTGGGCGACTTCGTCGGGTCTGCCGTGGTCGAGGAACTCGCCTTGGAAGTGCCCCTGATCATCCCCGACTCGGGCGACGTACAGGTACGGGTCGTCGTCGGTGCGGCGGACGAGGCGGGACGCCGCTCCCTGGACGTGTACTCGCGTCCCGGTGACGACGGCCCGACGTTGGGCGGCTGGACCCGGCACGCGATGGGCAACCTGTCACCGGCGGCGGACACCGCACAGACCGCCGACGCGGGACCGCTCGCCGTATGGCCGCCGGCCGGGGCGAAGCAGCTCGCCATCGACATCGAGGGCCTGTACGAGTCGCTCGCGGACTCCGGGTTCGACTACGGCCCGACGTTCCAGGGGCTGCGCGAGGTCTGGCAGCAGGGTGACGACCTCTACGCCCTCGCCACTCTTCCCGAGGCTTCCGAGGGCTCGGCCCGCGCCGGGTTCGGCATGCATCCGGCGCTGATCGACTCCGTGCTGCACGCGGTGGCGGCCGGCGGCGTCATCGAGGTGACCGGTGACCAGGGCTGGATGCCGTTCTCCTGGGCCAAGGTGCACCTGGTCGGGGAGTGCGGTCCGAGCGTGAAGGTGCGGATTTCCCCGGCCGGCGAAGGCGTCGTCTCCCTGACGATCGCCGACGAGCACGGCCGCAGGGTCGCGCACATCGAGGCGTTGACGTTCCGGCCGGTCAGCGCGGAGCAGGTGCGCCCGGCGGGTGGCGAACAGGGCCGGACGCTCTACGAACTGGGTTGGCGGCCGGTCGAGCAGAGCAAGCAGGGCAAGCCGGAGACCTATCGCGGGAAGTGGGGCGTTCTCGGTACGAAGAGCGGCCTGGCCTCGCGGCTCTCCGGGACGGGCGACGAGAATGCCCTGTTCCACGAGACCCTGGAAGAGATCCTCGCGGGAGAGGCACCCCGCCACGTCGTCCTCTGCCTGGACGACTTCACCGGCGCCGGCGCCGGCACCGCCGCCGAATCCGACCTGCTCACCGCGGTCGCCAACGCCGACAAGCTCGTGCTCGACCTGGTCCAGCGGTTCATCGCCGAGGAGCCGCTCGCCGGTTCCACGCTGGTGGTGCTGACCCGCCAGGCCCTCGCCGCCACGGCGGGGGAGGGCGTCGAAAGCCTTCCCGGCGCCTCCGTGTGGGGCCTGATCCGGTCCGCGCAGACGGAGCACCCCGGCAGGTTCCGCATCGTCGACATCGACGACGAGGACGCGTCCCTGGCACGCGTCCCGGATGCGGTGGCCGTCGGCGAGGACCAGCTGGCGGTGCGCGGCGGCGCGTACCTCGTCCCCCGCATGACGCCGGTCGCACCCGACGACCAGCAGATCGAGCCGCACGGCGAAGGCGCCCACCGTCTCGGCATCCCGAGCAAGGGGACCCTGCAGAACCTGACCTGGGTGCCGTGCCCCGAGGTGGAGGAGCCCCTGGCCGCCGGGCAGGTCCGGATCGCCGTCGAGGCCGCGGGGCTCAACTTCCGTGACGTGACGATCGCCCTGGGCCTTGTGGACAGGACAGCCATCGACACCGGGATCGGCAGCGAGGGCGCCGGCGTCGTCGTCGAAGTGGCGGACGACGTGACGAACCTTTCGGCGGGCGACCGCGTGACCGGCATCTTCACCGGCTCCTTCGGCCGTGTGGCCCTGGCGGACCACCGCCTGCTCATGCCCATCCCCGACGGGTGGAGCTACGCCGAGGCGGCGTCCATGCCGACCACCTTCCTCACCGCGTACTACGCGCTCTTCCATGTCACGAAGCTCAAGAAGGGGCAGCGCATCCTCATCCACGCCGCGGCGGGCGGCGTCGGAATGGCCGCCGTCCAGATGGCGAAGGGCATCGGGGCCGAGATCTACGCGACCGCGAGCCCGGCCAAGTGGGCCGCCCTGCGCGGCCTCGGCCTCGACGACGCGCACCTGTCCTCGTCGCGCGACCTGGAGTTCGCCCAGAAGTTCCTGGACGCCACGGATGGTCAGGGCGTCGACGTCGTACTGAACTCCCTGGCGCACCAATTCGTCGACGCCTCGCTGACGCTGCTGCCCGAGGGCGGCAAGTTCATCGAGATGGGGAAGACGGACATCCGCGATGCCGCGCAGGTGGCGGCCGGTCACCCCGGAGTCGACTACGAGGCCATCGACGTCTTCGAGGCGGGCCCCGAGGCGATCCACGAGATGTTTCGCGACGTCATGGAGCTGTTCGCCGACGGGCGCGTACAGCTGACCCCGGTCTCCGTCCGGCACATCCGCGATGCCCGCAAGACGTTCCGCGAGATGAGCCAGGGCCGCCACGTCGGCAAGCTGGTCCTGGAGCTCGGCAACGGCTTCGGTGGCGGCACCGTGCTCGTGACCGGCGGCACCGGCGGAGTCGGTTCGCTGGTGGCCCGGCATCTCGTCGCCGAGCACGGCGTACGGAGCCTGATGCTGGCCAGCCGTCGGGGAGTTGCCGCCGACGGGGTTCCCGAGCTGGTCACGGAGCTGGAGGCGGCGGGCGCCGCCGTCCGGGTCGTGGCGTGCGACGTCGCCGACCGGGCCGCCGTGGCGGACCTGCTCGCGGACATGCCCGGGCAGTACCCGCTGACGGCGGTCGTGCACGCGGCGGGCGTCCTCGCGGACGGCGTCATCGACGCGCTGACCCCGGAGAGCATCGACCACGTGCTGCGTGCCAAGGCGGGCGGTGCCATCAACCTGCACGAGCTGACCAAGGACTACCCGCTCTCCGCGTTCATCGAGTTCTCCGCGCTCGCGGGCACGCTCGGCACCGGAGGACAGGCCAACTACGCGGCGGCGAACGTCTTCCTGGACGGCCTGGCCGCGCACCGCAAGGCTTCGGGCCTGCCCGGCACCGCGCTGTGCTGGGGCTGGTGGGAGCAGAGCAGCGGCATGACCGAGGGACTCGACCAGGCCGACCTCTCGCGGATGCGGCGGATGGGCGTCGCCGCGATGCCGACGCCCGACGCGCTCGCCATGTTCGACTCGGCGATCGCGAGCGACAAGCCGGTCCTCATCCCGGCGCGGGTGGACATCGCCACGCTGCGCAACAAGGCCGCCGAAGAGCTGCCGCTCGTCCTGCGCGACCTCGTCGAGGGCGGCAGGCCGCGCCGCGGCAAGGCGGGTACGGCCAAGGAAGGCGGCGCTCTCGACCTGTCCGCCCGTCTTGCCACGCTGCCCGCGGACGAGGCGGAGGCAGCCGTACGGGACTGGGTCCGCGATCAGGTGGCCGTCGTGCTCGGACATGCGTCCGGGGCGGCCGTCGACGTCGACCTGCAGTTCACGCAGCTGGGATTCGACTCGCTGACCTCGGTCGAACTGTGCAACCGCCTGGCTTCATCGACCGGCCTGCGGCTGCCATCCACCCTCGTCTTCAGCTATCCGACCCCGCGCGAGCTGGGCGAGTACCTCTACGGCCTGCTGCGTCCGGCACCGGACGCGGCCCCGGCCGATGACGAGGCGGCGGAGCGGGAGATCCGGGAAGTACTGCGCACCGTCTCGATCGACAGCCTGCGCAGCGCGGGCGTCCTGGACCTGGTCCTGGCCTGCGCCGCCCCGGCGGACGTCGCCGACGCGAGCGGGCCGGCGGCGGACGCGGGCACCGGTGCGGACGAACTGTCGGACCTGGACTTGGAAGCACTGGTCGGTCTGGCCCTTGACGAGAAGAGGTAAATGACATGACCAACTCCGCGGATCGCACAGCGGACGGCGCGGACCGGGTCCAACGGGCGCTCCGCACACTCCTCGAGGAGCGCGACCGTCTCCGGCAGGAGAACGACGCCCTGAAGGCAGGCAGCGGCGAGCCCATCGCCGTGGTGTCCATGGCCTGCCGCTACCCCGGAGGCGTGTCCACGCCCGAGGAACTGTGGGACATGCTCCGTGAAGGGCGTGACGTCGTGGAGGAGTTCCCGACGGACCGCGGGTGGCGGGACGTGTACGACCCGGACCCCGACGCCCCCGGCAGCTCGTACACGCGTCACGGAGGCTTCCTGAGCGACGTGGCCGGTTTCGACGCGGGCTTCTTTGGCATCAGCCCGCGCGAGGCCCTTGCCGTCGACCCGCACCACCGGCTGCTCCTCGAAACGTCGTGGGAGGCCTTCGAGCGGGCGGGCATCGTCCCCGCCGACGTGCGAGGGTCCGAGATCGGCGTCTTCTCCGGGGTGAGCTCCACCGAGTACGGCTGGCGCTTCCTGGAGGGCGGCCAGAAGGACCTGGAGGGCTACCTCCTGTACGGCAGCGCGCTGAGCGTCGCCTCCGGCCGGGTGGCCTACGAGATGGGGCTCACCGGGCCCGCGGTGTCGGTGGACACGGCGTGCTCGTCGTCCCTGGTGGCCCTGCACATGGCGGAGCAGGCGCTGCGTTCCGGCGAGTGCTCGATGGCCCTTGCGGGCGGTGCTTCGGTGATGCCGACGCCCGCGCTGTTCGTGGAGTTCTCCAAGCAGGGTGCCCTGTCGGCCGATGCCCGCTGCAAGGCCTTCGCCGACGGGGCCGACGGGACCGGCTGGGCCGAGGGAGTGGGCGTACTGCTCCTCGAGCGGCTGTCCGACGCCCGCCGCAACGGCCACCCGGTGCTCGCGGTCCTGCGCGGTTCCGCGGTGAACCAGGACGGGGCCAGCAACGGCCTCACCGCGCCCAACGGCCGCGCCCAGGAGAAGGTGATCCGCAAGGCGCTGGCCAACGCGGGTGTCCCGGCCTCCGAGGTGGACCTGGTCGAGGCCCACGGCACCGGAACCAAGCTGGGCGACCCCATCGAGGCGAACGCCCTCCTGGCGACCTACGGGCAGGGCAGGACCGAGGGCAGGCCGCTGTGGCTCGGCTCCCTGAAGTCGAACATCGGTCACGCGATGGCCGCCGCCGGGGTCGGCGGAGTCATCAAGTCCGTGATGGCCATGCGCCACAAGTACCTGCCGAAGACGCTGCACGTGAACACCCCATCGCAGCACGTGGACTGGTCGTCCGGTGACGTCGAACTCCTGGTGGAGGGGCGTGAGTGGACCAGCGGGAACGGTCCGCGGCGCGCCGGGGTGTCCTCGTTCGGGGTCAGCGGCACCAACGCGCACGTGATCCTGGAGGAGGCGCCGCCGGAGGCGGAGGACGAGCACACGTCGTCCCCCGAGGCAGGCACCGCCGACGGCCTCGTGCCGTGGGTGGTGTCGGGCAAGACGGCCGCCGCCCTGCGGCAACAGGCCGGCAAGCTGCGCGACTTCGTCGCCGCCGACCCGCAGGCCGACATCGCCGGCATCGGCTGGTCGCTGGCGTCGGCCCGCTCGCGCTTCGAGCACCGCGCGGTGGTCCTGGGCCGCGGCCGGGACGAGTTGCTCGGCGGCCTGGCGGCGCTGAGCGGCGGCGCGGAGTCCGCCGCGGTGGTGAGCGGCAGCGCGGGCAACCTCGGCAACGTCGCCTTCATGTTCCCCGGTCAGGGTTCGCAGTGGATCGGCATGGGCCGACAGCTGTACGACACCTTCCCGGTCTTCGCGCGGAGCCTCGACGCGTGCGCGGCCGCCCTCGACGAATGGGTCGACTGGTCGCTGCTCGACGTGATCCGCGGTGCGGAAGGGGCGCCGACGTTCGACCGGGTGGACGTGGTGCAGCCCGCGCTGTTCTCCGTGATGGTGTCCATGGCTGCCCTGTGGCGCTCCTGGGGCGTGGAACCGTCCGCGGTGGTGGGGCACAGCCAGGGCGAGATCGCCGCCGCCTACGTGTGCGGCGCGCTGTCCCTGCGCGACGCCACCAGGGTCGTGGCGCTCCGCAGCAAGGCCCTGATCGACCTGAACGGCCACGGCGGCATGGCATCGGTCGCCGAGTCCGCGGACGTCGTCGCGGAGCGGATCACTCCGTGGGGCGACCAGGTGAACATCGCCGTGGTCAACGGGCCGCGCTCGGTGGTGGTGTCCGGGGAGCCCGACGCTCTCGACGAATTCGTCGAGAAGATGCGGGCCGAGGGTTCCCAGGCCAGGCGGATATCCGTCGACTACGCTTCCCATTCCCACTATGTGACCCGGGTCCGCGACCAGGTGATCGGCCCGCTTTCCGACGTGAGCCCGCAGACGTCGAAGCTGCCCTTCTATTCGACCCTGTACGGCGAAGTCATCGACACCGCGAAGCTGGACGCCGATTACTGGTACAACAATCTGCGCGAAAAGGTCCTCTTCGAATCCTCCGTACGGAAGTTGTCCGACGACGGCTTCCGGGTGTTCATCGAGATGAGCCCGCACCCCGTCCTCACCGTCCCGGTGCAGGACATCGTCGAGGACGTGGACGACGCGGTGGTCCTCTCGTCGGCGCGGCGGGACCGGAGCGAGGCCGAGTCCGTGGTCGGTTCGCTGGCCCAACTGCACGTCCGTGGCGGGTCCGTGGACTGGGACGCCCTGTTCGGCACACGCCGCCGGGTGGACCTTCCGACGTACGCGTTCCAGCGGCGCCGGTACTGGCTGAACTCCGCGCACACGGTGGCGGCGGAGCAGCCCCCGGCCGAGCTGCCCGCGGACGACGAGCAGGTCGTGTCGCTGGCGGACAGGGTCGCCGCGCTACCCGCCGACGAGGCCGGGGCGCTCGTCCTCGACCACGTGCGGGAGAAGGTCGCCGTCGTGCTCGGACACGCCTCGGGCGAGGCCATCGACCCCGAGCAGGAGTTCAAGGAGATCGGGTTCGACTCGCTGCTCTCGGTGGAGCTGAGCAAGCGCCTGACCGCGTCCACCGGCCTGAAGCTGCGGGCCAACCTGGTGCTGCGGCAGCCGTCCCCGAGCCTCATCGCCGCGCACATCACGGCCCAGCTGACCAAATGAGCCGCCGGTGGACCGACAGGAGTCCCGTCCGATGATGAGGAGCGATACATGCGCGTACGTCATGCACTGGCCGGCCTGACCCTGGGAGGTGCGCTCGTCCTCGCCGGCGCCGCCGTACCCGCGCAGGCGGCCGGACCCGCACAGCCACCCGCACCGTCGAAGGCTTCGGCCGCCGCTGCGGCGAGCTGGCACCTCCACAGTACGTACTACAACAATCCGTCGTACTGCGAGGCCGCCGGAAAGGCCCAGGACCTCCCCTACAAGTGCGAGTTCGGCCTGCCCGGAGCGATGCTGCCCATTTATCTCTACGTCTGGTACTGACACGCGGAAGTGTCCCGCCGGCGGGACACCGCAACCGCGAAAGCGGTGGTGTCCCGCCGGGTACCGACTTGTCTTGAACGGCTGACTCACTTCCCGGAAGGTGGGGGTGATCTGCGAATTCTGCGATTCCCGAACCTGTTTTCCGAGGGGTTGATCCGTGTGCGTTCGTTCGGTGCGTCGTCTGCGCATAAAGGGCTGTGGCTGGCCGAGACAGTGTCTTCCGACACGCTGAACCATGCACTGACCATGTGGGATGTGGACGGTGAACTGGATTCGGCAGTCATGGAATCCGCGTTCCTGCACGTCCTCGGTGAAGCGGAAGTGCTGCGCGTCAATTTCGCCGACGACGGCAGCGGCCTGCGGCTGACCCCCCGCGAACTGGGGGACTGGAAGCCGTTCTTCGTGGACGTCAGTGCCGCGGCCGACCCCGAGCAGGCGGCGCGCGACACGCTGGCCGACCTGGTGCGCAAGCCGTTCGACCTGGAGCGGGACCTGCTGTTCCGGCTCGGCGTGGTGAAGCTCGGGGCGAGCCGCTCGCTCCTGGTGATCGCCTACCACCACCTCATCTCCGACGGGTTCGGCGCCAACGGCCTGCTCTCGAAGCGCTTCGCCGAGGTCTACACGGCACTGGCCCGGCAGGAGGAAGTGCCGCAGCTGCCGCACCCGTGGGACGCCGAGTCTTTCGCCACCGAGGCGACGGAGTACCTCGCGTCGCCGAAGTTCACCGAGGACACGGAGTTCTGGCGCGAGTACCTCAAGGACGCGCCCGCGCCCGCGCAGGTCCCGCGCGTCGAACTGTCCGACGCACAGCGGACGGCACTCGACGAACCGCTGAACGATGCCGACCGCTGGGGAGAGCTGACCGACGCGATCGGCATGGTCAGCCGCACGCTCTGCGTTCCGCGCGCCGAGGCGGACACCTGGACCGAGACCGCCAAGACCCTCGGCGTGTGGATGTCCACCATGGTGACCTCGGCCGCGGCGGTGTTCTTCCGGCACCGCTGCGACCGCCCGGAGTTCCTCCTCTCACTGGCCGTCGGCAACCGCGTCGGCGTGGCGAGCAGGACCCCTGGCCTCGCGGTCAACGTCGTGCCGGTGCGGGTGAAGGTTCCGCTCCGTACGACCTTCGGCGAGCTCGCCGACGAGATGGTCGACGAGAGTTACGAACTCTTCGGGCACACCGGGTGCCACTACTCGGACATCCAGCGCGTGAGCGAGACCGTGCTGAGCGACCGCGGCAGTTTC
The DNA here is from genome assembly GCF_059026065.1 of Streptomyces sp. A18. NCBI lineage: Bacteria > Bacillati > Actinomycetota > Actinomycetes > Kitasatosporales > Streptomycetaceae > Streptomyces > Streptomyces sp. A18. The sequence continues at coordinate 8,638 of NZ_JBWLKL010000059.1, forward strand.
GGCGCCGTCATCAACGTCGTCGAGTTCGGCGAGCAGCTGCACTTCGCCGACAGCCCGGCGCGCTACCTCTGCGGGACCACCGGTGCCTTCGACGAGCTGTCGATCGCCGTCTCCAACGACGGGAGCGCGGAGAACGACATGTACATCCGGCTCGACGCCCCCGCGAGCCTGTACTCCCGAGCGGAGCTGCGCTTCATCGGCGAGGAGCTGATCGCGTACATCCGTGCCGTGGTGGCCGACACCGAGCGGCCGGTGGGCGCCCTGGACGTGGTGAGCGGCGCCGAGCGGCAGCGGGTCCTGACGGCACCCGCCCGCGACGAGGAGCCGGGGCCGACGGTCCCGGAGCTGTTCGCCCGCCAGGTGGAAAGGCAGCCCGACGCCGTCGCGCTCGTCTCCGGCGACGCGGTGCTCTCGTACCGGGAGCTGGACGAGCGCTCGGACCGCGTGGCCGGCGTGCTGCGCGGCAAGGACGTCGGACCCGAGACGCTCGTGGCGGTGGCGCTGCCCCGCTCGGCGGACCTGGCCGTCGCCCTCCTCGGCGTGGTCAAGGCGGGCGGGGCCTACCTGCCGGTCGACCCCGCGCTGACGGCGCAGCAGCTCAAGACGCGACTCGAGTCGCAGGCCGGCCGCGCCTCGGTGCACGCACTGCTCACCGACGCCGCTACCGCCGCGAACGCCCCGGCCGAGCCGGCCGTCCCGGCGATCGTGTTCGACGACAGCGCGGCCGCACATCAGCCACCGGCCCCGCAGCGCCTGCCGCACGCGGACAGCCTCCTGGCCGTGCAGTACGGCCACGACACGACCGGTACGGAGACCGAAGTCGCCGTCACACACCGCAACCTGCGGCACTTCGTCCAGGACAGCGGTCGGCACAAGGCCGGCGACCACACCGTTCTGTGGCACGCGCCGCACACCTCCGACGCGCTGGCTCTCGACCTGTGGGTGCCCTTGCTGCACGGCGGCCGGGTGGCCGTGGCCCCCGAGGGGAAGCCCGCCGTCGAGGCGCTGGCCGAGGCGCGCGCGGCGCACGACATCTCCGCGGTGCGGCTCTCCGCGGACCAGTTCTCGGCGCTCGCGGCGGACCGCCCCGAGCGCCTCGCCGGACTGCGCGAGGTGTGGACCGGCGGCGACCGCGTGCCGGCGGCCGCGCTGCGCCGGGTCCGGGAAGCCTGCCCGGAGCTGACGGTCACCGACGGCCACGAGCCGACGGAAGACACCGCCCGCTACGTTCTGGGACCGGGCCTCGCGCCCGTCCCCGCCGGAGTGACCGGCGAGCTGTATGTGGCCGGACCCGGCGTGACACGCGGCTACCCCGGCCGCCCCGGCCTGACCGCGCAGCGCTACGTGCCGAGCCCGTTCGCCCCCACGCCCGGCACCCTGATGTACCGGACCGGCGACCGTGTCCGGTGGACCGATGACGGCCGGCTCGCCTATGTGGGCCGCGCCGACGCCCTGGCGGACGTACGCGGCGTACGGGTCGAGCTGGCCGAGGTGGAAGAGGCCCTGTCCGAGCACACGGGCCTCGCCCGAGCGGTGGTGGTCCTGCGGCAGGACGGCTCCGGCCAGCAGCGCATCGTGGCCTACGTGGTCCCGGCGGGCGGCAAGACCGTGTCGGCCGACGAGCTGCGCCGGTTCGCCGCGTCGCGGCTGCCGGAGTCGCAGGTGCCCGCGGTCTTCACGGTCCTCGAAAGCCTTCCGGTGACGGCGGGCGGCAGGACCGACCGGGCTGCGCTGCCGGAGCCCCGGTTCGACGACGGCAAGTACCGGGCGCCGCGCAACGACACCGAGCGAACCCTTGCCGCCGCGTTCGCCGACGTGCTCGAACTGGACCGGGTGGGCATCGACGACGACTTCTTCGATCTCGGCGGCAACTCGCTGCGCGCGATCAGGCTGGTCGGTCTGATCCGGGCCGAGCTGAACCAGGAGGTGTCGATCCGCAAGCTGTTCGCGGCGCGCACCATCACCGGTCTTTCGGACATGTGGAAGGACCTTGCCCAGTCCAGCAGGCCGAGTCTGCGCCGCAGGACGAGGGAGGGCGCGGTCCTCTGAGTCGGCATCCGGGTCTGATCGTCCAGTCAGCAGCGTTCTTTGTTTGCGCTCTCCATTGATCTGCCGTGCTGCACGTTTCTTTTCCTGCGGCCACTGCAGAGAAGAAAGGTAATCATGGATTCTTTGACCGCAGCCCTGCTGGACGGGGCGGGCCCGGAAGAGATCGGGCGACACGAACTTCCCTCGGAGTACGAGGCCGCGCACATCCTGGCCTCGGACATCGGAATGTTCGACGGTGTGGAGGACAAGGACGTCCGCAAGGCGCTGCACGTCGGACCGGTTCCGATGCCGGACATCGCGCCGGACGAGGTCGTCGTCGCCGTCATGGCGAGTTCCATCAACTACAACACGGTCTGGTCGGCGACGTTCGAGCCGGTGCCCACGTTCGCATTCCTCAAGCGCTATGCCCGCGAGGGTGGTTACGCCGCCCGGCACGACCTGCCCCACCAGGTGGTCGGGTCGGACGCGGCCGGAATCGTCGTACGGGTCGGGCCCGGTGTGCGGCACTGGAAGGTGGGCGACCGTGTGGTCGCCAGCTGCGTCCAGGTCGACGAGCAGGAGCCGGCGACGCACGCCGACGCGATGCTCGGGTCGGGCCAGCGGATCTGGGGCTACGAGACGAACTTCGGCGGGCTCGCCCACTACTCGGTGGTGCGCGCGAGCCAGCTGCTGCCCAAGCCGGCGCACCTGACCTGGGAGGAGGCGGCGGGCGTCCTGCTGACGGCGGCGACCTCGTACCGGATGCTGGTCGGTGACAACGGCGCGCGGATCAAGCAGGGGGACGTCGTGCTCATCTGGGGCGCGACGGGCGGCCTCGGCGCGTTCGCGGTGCAGATGGTGAAGAACGCGGGCGGTATCCCCGTTGGCGTGGTCAGCTCCGAGCGCAAGGCCGAGGTGCTGCGCCGGCTCGGCTGCGACGTGGTGATCAACCGCAACGAGATCGGCATGGGCGGGAACGAGGCGCTCACCCCGGAACGGACGCTCGAGCTCGGCAAACGGCTCGGGCGCGAGATCCGGCGGCAGGTCGGCGAGGACCCGCACGTCGTCTTCGACTACGTCGGGCGGGCGACGTTCGGCATCTCGGTGTTCGTCGTGCGCAAGGGCGGGACGGTCGTCACCTGCGGTTCGAGCACGGGTTACGACCACCACTTCGACAACCGCTATCTCTGGATGAACCTCAAGCGGATCGTCGGCAGCCACGCGGCCAATCTCCAGGAGCAGGCGGAGTGCAACCGGCTCTTCCAGCTGGGACATCTCTCGCCCATTGTCTCCGAGGTGTTCCCGCTGAAGGGGGTGGGCGAGGCCGCACGCCTGGTCCAGCTGAACAGGCACACCGGAAAGGTCGGCGTGCTCTGCCTCGCGCCCGAGGAGGGGCTCGGCGTCACCGATCCCGTACTGCGGGAGAAGATCGGGACCGCGCGGATCAACCCGCTGCGCGACACCCACCAGGCACAGTCCGCCGAGGTGGCCTGACATGGGAATAGGAATACTTTCCACCGGCTCCTATCTGCCCAAGCACGAGGTGGACAACGAAGAGGTCGCCGAGCGCGTCGGCGTCACCGCGGAGTGGATCGAACGCAAGACGCAGATCCAGTCGCGGCGCTACGCGGCCCCGCACGAGGCGACGTCCGACCTGGCGGTGCAGGCCGCCGAACGTGCCCTGACACAGGCGCAGTTGGCCCCAGAGCAGATCGACTACATCATCGTGTCGACCTCCACGGGGGACTTCCCGCAGCCGCCCACGTCGCACCTCGTCCAGCATGGGCTCGACGCCTGGGGCGCGGCCTGCTTCGACGTCAACGTCGTGTGCAGCGGCTTTGTCTACGCGCTCTCGCTCGCCCACAGTCTGGTGGCCATGCGGCCGGAAGCCCGGGTCCTGGTGATCGGGGCGGACGTGTACTCGCGGATCCTGGACTTCACCGACCACAGGACGGCGATCCTGTTCGCCGACGGTGCCGGAGCCGCGATCGTCGGGACGGTGCCCGAGCCCTACGGCATCATCGCGACCGACCTGGCGAGCCGCGGCGACGCCCACCACCTGATCCGCGTCGAGGCCGGCGGCAGCCGCAACCCGGCGTCGGCGAAGACCGTCGCGGAGGGCGGCCACTACTTCAAGATGGACGGCCGCGGGGTGCGCGACTTCGTCGCCGAACACGTGCCGCCGGCGCTGCTCGCCCTCGCGGACAAGGCGGGCGTGGACATCGGCGCCGTCGACCACTTCGTGCCGCACCAGGCCAACGGCGTGATGCTCGGCGACGTCGTCGAGCGCACGGGCCTCGGCGCCGCACAGACGCACCGCACGCTCATCAAGTACGGGAACGTCGGCAGCGCCTCGGTGCCCGTCGCACTCGACGAGGCCAACCGCACGGGAGCCCTTTCGCCGGGAGACCTGGTGCTGCTCGCCGGGTTCGGCGGCGGCATGTCGATCGGAGCATCACTTCTGACCTGGGGGTACCACGCATGACCACGTCCACGCAGAGCGCCGCCGGGCAGCGCACCGGCACGGACATCCGCCGGGTGGGTGTCGCCGGCAGCGGCATCATGGGCATCGGCATCGCCGAACTGTGCGCGAAGGCTGGGCTCGACGTGCGGGTCGCGGTGTTCTCCGACGCGTCCCTCGTGACGGCGCCGCAGCGCCTCGCCGCATCCCTGGACCGGGGCGTGGCCAAGGGCAAGCTGACCGAGCAGGAGCGCGACGAGGCCCTGGGCCGGGTGTCGTTCACGCGTGACCTCGGCGAACTGGCCGACCGGCAGCTGGTGGTCGAGGCCGTCAAGGAGGACGAGCAGGTCAAACAGGACCTGTTCGCGTCCCTCGACAAGATCGTCGAGGACCCGGACGCGATCCTGGCGACCAACACGTCCTCGATCCCGGTCGCACGTCTGGCCGCCGCGACCCGGCGTCCCGGCCAGGTCCTCGGCATGCACTTCTTCAACCCGGTGCCCGCGCTGCCGCTCGTCGAGCTCATCGACTCGGTGCTCACGGACGAGACGGTGAGCGCGCGGGCCCTGGTCTTCGTCCGCGACGTCCTCGGCAAGAAGCCGATCCCCTCGCCGGACCGGGCGGGCTTCCTCGTCAACGCGCTGCTCTTCCCCTACCTGCTCTCCGCGGTCCGGATGGTCGAGTCGGGCCTCGCGACCGCCGAGGTCATCGACCAGGGCATGACGCAGGGCTGCGCGCACCCGATGGGTCCGCTGCGGCTCGCCGACCTGATCGGCCTGGACACCACCGTGTCCATCGCGCAGGCCATGTACGAGGAGTTCAAGGAGCCGCTGTACGCGCCGCCGCCGCTCCTCAAGCGCATGGTCGAGGGCGGCCTGCTGGGCAAGAAGGCAGGCCGGGGCTTTTACGTATACGCGTAAATGCCTCCGCGGCGGCGGGACCGGGTCCCGCCGCCGCGGCAAGGTGTCGTGCGCCGCGGTCAGATGACCACGGCGTCGGCCAGCAGACCCTCGGTGACGGTCCCGGCGACCCGGTCCAGGTGGTCGCCGATGTAGAAGTGACCGCCGGAGAAGACCTTGAGGCCGAACGCGCCGGTGGTGTGCTCCTGCCAGGTCTGCGCCTCCGGCACCGTCACCATCGGGTCGCTGTCCCCGATCAGGGCGGTCACCGGAGCGGAGAGGGGCTCCCCCTCGCGCCATACGTAGGTGCTCAGGGCCCGGTAGTCGGCGCGCAGCCCGGGCAGCACCATCTCCAGGAGCTCGGGGTTCCGCAGCATGGCCTGGTCGGTGCCGCCGAGCTTGCGCACCTCCGCCAGCACGTCGGAGTCGTCGTAACTGTCCAGACGGGTGCTCGACCGGGTGTTGGGCGCGGCCCGCCCCGAGAGGAACAGCCGCTGCGGGCCGGGGAGTTCGCGCCGGGCGAGCAGCCGGGCCGTCTCGAAGGCGACAAGCGCGCCCATGCTGTGGCCGAAGAAGGCGTAGGGCCTGCCGGGGCGCACGGCGAGTTCGCGGGCCAGTTCCCCGGCGATCGCCTCGACCAGGGGATCCAGCGCCGTGAACGGCGCCTCGCGGTAGCGGTCCTGGCGCCCCGGGTACTGCACGGACACCACGTCGAGATCCCGTGGCAGCGCGCGCTCCAGAGGTGCGTACGCCGTCGCCGAGCCTCCCGCGTGCGGGAAGCACACGAGCCGCGGCCCCTCCGCCACGGCCGGGGTGAAGCGCCGGAACCATGTGCTGTTCACTGTGGTGTGTCCCTTCGTCGGTGGGCAGCGACTCGTCGGTGGGCGGCAACCGCGACAACGCCGATCGGCCGTACTCGTCCGGACATGGATGTGACCCGCCGGTGCCCTCGGGGGAATTGGGGCACCGGCGGGCTGATCGATGCTCCGCGGGGGCCTGTGCCCGTCCGTTTCGGAGCCACGGACCGAGCATCCCGCCGCGGACTCGAAGAGTGCTCGCGGGGCGGTCGAGAACGTGCCGGGCCGGTGTCAGGCGGCGCTCTAACCGGGTTCGAGTGACATGGCGGAAGCTGGTCGGCGGTTCATCACGACGGCCGGGAGGGGAAGCCATGACGACTCTGGACGACATGCCGGTCGGGCAGCACCGCGGCACGGTGGCCGAGCTCGCGGCCATCCGTGACGCCATGCGCCGGGGGCCCAGCGACAAGGCCACCGAGGCGCAGCGCGCCAAGGGCAAGCTCACCGCGCGGGAGCGGCTGCGGCTTCTCTTCGACGACGGCGTGTTCACCGAGGTCGAAGGGTTGCGCAGACACCGGGCGAGCGGCTTCGGCCTGGAGGACAAGCGCCCCTACACCGACGGCGTGATCACCGGCTGGGGCCGGGTGTTCGGACGTACCGTCTTCGCCTACGCCCACGACTTCAGGATCTTCGGGGGCTCCCTCGGAGAGGCGCACGCCGAGAAGATCCACAAGATCATGGACATGGCCGCGACGGCGGGAGCCCCGATCGTGGGCCTGTGCGACGGCGCGGGCGCACGCATCCAGGAAGGTGTGACCGCGCTCGCCGGATACGGCGGGATCTTCCAGCGCAACGTACGCAACTCCGGGGTCATCCCGCAGATCAGCGTGATGCTGGGCCCGTGCGCGGGCGGGGCGGCCTACTCCCCGGCGCTGACCGACTTCGTGTTCATGGTGCGCGGCACCTCGCAGATGTTCATCACCGGGCCCGACGTGGTGCAGGCCGTCACCGGGGAGCAGATCACCCAGGACGCTCTCGGCGGGGCCGACGCCCACGCCAGTCTCTCCGGGGTCGCCGGTTTCGCCTACGACGACGAGGAGAGCTGCCTCGCCGACGTCCGCTACCTGCTGTCCTTCCTGCCCTCCAACAACCGCGAGATGCCGCCGTCGGAGGCCTGCGCCGACCGGCCCGACCGGCTCACCCCGGCCATGCTCGACCTGGTGCCGGCCGACGTGAACCGCGCGTACGACATGCGCGGGGTCATCGAGGAGTGCGTCGACGCCGGCGAATACTTCGAGGTGCACGAAACCTGGGCGCCCAACGTGGTGTGCGCACTGGCCCGCCTCGACGGCCATGTGGTCGGCATCGTCGCCAACCAGCCCGCGTCGCTCGCCGGTGTCCTGGACATCAAGGGCAGCGAAAAGGCGGCCCGTTTCGTGCAGATGTGCGACTCGTTCAACATCCCGCTCGTGACGCTGGTCGACGTGCCGGGCTTCCTGCCCGGCGTCGACCAGGAGCACGGCGGCATCATCCGGCACGGCGCCAAGCTCCTGTACGCGTACTGCAACGCCACGGTCCCGCGCATCCAGCTGATCCTGCGCAAGGCCTACGGAGGCGCGTACATCGTCATGGACTCGCGCTCCATCGGCTCGGACATATCCCTTGCCTGGCCCGGCAACGAGATCGCGGTGATGGGGGCCGAGGGCGCCGCCAACGTCATCTTCCGGCGAGAGATCGCGGCCTCCGAGGACCCCGACTTCGCCAGGGCCCAGCACATCAAGGAGTACCGGGACCAGCTCATGCACCCGTACTACGCCGCCGAACGCGGTCTCGTCGACGACGTCATCGACCCCGCGGAGACCCGCGTACGGCTGATCGACGCACTCGCCATGCTGAGCACCAAATACGCCGCCCAGCCCTCCCGCAAGCACGGGAACCAGCCCCAGTGAGCACGGGGGAGCGGGCATGCCGCGCGGGCGCGGACGGGGCAGGACCGCTGCTCGTGGTCACGGCCGGCAACCCGACGCCGGAGGAGCTGGCCGCCGTCACCGTCGCCCTGATCGACCTCGCCCGCGGCCGGGCCGCGGAGCCTGCCGCACCGCCGCCCCGGGCCACCTGGCACCGCGGCCCGGTCGGCGGTCCGGCCCATGGGGCACAGCTGCGCTGGGCCGGCCGCGGCCGAAGGTGAAGCGGGCGTGCAGTTCGGTGGCAAGGTGTGTGGAGGCCGCGGTGATCGCCGCGTTGACGGGGCTCCGCGGGACCCAGGATGCAAGAGCCGTCACGGCGAAGCTGCAAGCGATCCCCACCCGCCGCCGCCCTGTTTCCGACGAGGAAACGGGTGAGTTCCGTACCGAGCGGGACGAGAACGGGAATCCCGGGGAATTGAGGGAGCGCACCATGCCGTACGTCGATGCCAACGGGATCCGTCTGTACGTGGAAGACCAGGGTGAGGGCCCCGCACTGGTTTTGCTGCACGGTACCGGCACCAGCGGCCGGGTCTGGGACGCGCAGTTGGCGGACCTGGCAAGGGACCATCGGATGTTCGCCGTCGACTCGCGCGGCTGCGGCCGCTCGGACCGGCCGGCGGAGGGCAACGACATCGCGGGCAACACCGCGGACGTCCTCGCCGTGATCGACGCCCTCGGCCTCGACAGGCCCGTGGTGGTGGGCAGTTCGGTGGGCGCGGTGTTCGCCATCGAGGCGGCGCTCGCCGCACCCGACCGGATCGGCGGGATCGTCTCGATCGACGGACCCGGCTACTGGCCGGCCGTCTCGCTGGGCGAGAAGCTGGTGGAGGTCGCCGCCGCGACCGACCGGGCCGCGCAGTTCGCCGACTGGGTGCCCACCTGGTACAGCCCGGCGGCACCCCCGGAGCTGATCGCCTCGACACTGCGGCAGATACTGGAATCCAGCGAGCACGTCGACGAACTCTTCGCCGACGGCGCCTCGTACGACCCGCGCGAGCGGATCCGCGAACTCGCCGTCCCGGTGCTCTTCCTGCACGGCGCCCTGGACGCCTCGATCCCCTCCGAGGTCTCCCGGGTCCTGGCCTCTCTCGCCCCGCAGGGCGCGTTCCGGCTCATCGAGGGCGCGGGCCACATGCCGCACCAGGAGCGGCCCGAAGCGGTCAACGCGGCCCTGCGGCAGGCCGCCGCGCGCATTGCCGCGTGATGCCGTGCCGATGAACTGCTGAGGGGCCGCGGCCTGTTCGGGCCGGCGGCTCCCCTGCGGGCGAACGGTCCGTTCAGGCCGTCGGCTCGCCGCCGAGTGCCCGCCGGACGATCGCGCTGATGTCCTGGCCCGCCATGAGCCCGGCGAGTTCGGTGCGCAGCCACGCCACCTTCTCGTCGGTGACCGCCGGGTGGATGCCCGGCACCGGCTTCTCCGCGGCCGCCTGGAGGAACGCGGCGATGGCGCGCTCGGCGACCTTGCGCTTGTCGGTCTCCTGGACGGTGAGGACCAGCTGCAGCGAGTCCTCCTCGCCGACGACCGCGGGGCAGGCCTGGCCCGGCGGCAGATAGACGGCGCTCGTACGGTGCAGAGTGATCGTCACCGGCACCCGCCCGTAGGCGAGGTCCCAACTGCTGCTGCCTTCCAGCTGGAGCACGAACGTGTGGTCGCCCGCGGCGGCCGGCTCCGGAGCGACGGTGCCCGCGCGGCACAGCACCAGGGCCGCCTGCGCGTCGGCCGCCCCGAGGTCCTCGCACAGCGCGGTGACGAGGTCCGCGATGCCCGCAAGCCACTCGCCGGGGTTCTCGAAGCGGACGCTCTCGCCGCCCGCGAACCGCTCCTCGGCGGCCGGGTCGCGCTTCCAGAGGTCGGCCGGCGTGGCCGTGTCGGGAAGCGCGCGGCAGTGGAAGGACGCGGGCCTGATGCCCCACACCTCGCCGAAGAAGGAATCGGTGTCGCCGACGATGCCGGCGAGCCGGATCGGCAGATTACGCACACCTGTACCCGTACTGGTGGCTCCCGAGGGGGCGGTTGCCGGCAAGCGGGCGCCTTGGGAGGTGGGATCGAGCGCGACGGTCATGGCTGCGTACCTTCCTGCTCCGCACAGTGACGGGCACCCACGTTATGAGTGCCGCGGCGGCAGGGGCAATCGCAAGAAGCGGACCCTCAAGGGGAAGTCCAGCGCTTCTGGATCCGACCGGCCGAGCTCATTCATATACCACTGGCCAAAGGTGAACTGCCCTGCCGAAAAACAATCCGGCGCACCGGGAAGATCACAATCATCGCAGCTCAAGGCGGTGCGCACCGCTCCCGAAGCCGTCTTCCCCAGCCCGCTGGAATCCCGCTCGAGTTCGGCTGCACACACGGCTGCAATTCGTTGACGCACTTCGCGCGGCCCTCCTAGTTTCTCGTCCCGTCACGGCGAACTCTCGCAGCGATGGACCCCGGAGGGAGATTCATGGGCCAGGTAGTGGACGTCCAGATACTCGACGGCTCAGGAAACGTCCTCTGGCGGGGATCGGAGAGCGACTACCCCGCCGCCCTCGGAGCCATCGACCCCGACAACTCGGCGCTGCGCATGCTCGCCGACGGGGACCCCGAGCACCGCTGCGCACGCGACGACGTCATGCGCACCGCCGAGAACCTGCAGCTCGTCAGCCGCCGCGGCACACCGCGCGGCTTCCTGACGACCCTGCCGCGCGGCGCGGTCCTCGAGGCGGGCGTCGACGCCTTCAACGCACAGCACCTCGCGGGCCTGGAGATCAACACCGTGCACTTCCCGCTGGTGTTCGACGACTCCTCCGAGCCGATGCGCGAGCTGACCAGCCAGTACGCGGAGCAGTCCCGGATGTTCGAGCTCGCCGAGGGCGACGGCAAGCTCAAGCTCGCCTACGCGGCCGACCCGAGCCTCTTCTCCTGGCTCAAGGACTCCGTCCTGCAGCGCGCCAGGCTGCCGTACGCGATGTACAGCCCGCAGCCGGTGTTCCGCCGCTTCAAGTCCGGCGAGACCAACATCCAGCGCCGCCGCCAGTTCAACGTGCCCGACGTGCACATCTGGTGCCACCCCGACGACGTCGCCGAGCGCTATCTGCACGCGCTCCAGCAGGCCGCGGACGCCACCGCCTACTGGTTCCAGCACGACTACGTCCACGTCCTGGACTCCGTCGCCGGCACCAGCCACGACACCGACGACTTCCACCGGCAGTGCGCCAAGGCCGCGGGCGGCATCACCGTCGTACGCCGCCTCGCCGCGCACCCCAAGTACTACGCGCAGAAGACCGGCATCCTCGTCTCGTCGGGCTACGACCTCGTGATGCTCCAGAACCTCCAGCTCGACGAGGTCAACGCGCCCCGCTTCAACATCCGCACGGACACCGGGGAGCACCCCAGCCTCATCCACGCCTGCGTCGCCATGGGCGGCTCCCGGCTCCTCCCGCTGGTCATCGGCCGCGGCCTGGCCGGGCTCGGCCCGCAGGTCATCCCCGCGGAACTGGCCTGGAACCAGGTGGTGTTCCTGCCGCTCGCCGAGAAGCACGTGGGCCGCGCCTACGAGCTCGCGGGGCCGCTGTGGATCGACGGCGTACGCACCGCGGTCGACCTGGAGTTCAAGCGGCCGATCGGGGCCCGCATCGGGCGGCTGCGGCGCGAATGGCAGCCGCTGTACTGCGTGGTCGGCGACCGCGAACTGTCCGAGCAGCCGCGCTTCCAGGCCGCGAGCGGACCCGGCATCAACCAGGACTACCAGGAGTTCCTCGCCGAGCAGCTGCCCGGCTGGCTGCGCTGCCGCCCCGCCACGCCGGTCGGCGCCGCGCCCCTGCCGTTCGCCAACGCCTCCTGAACAGGTCCTGAACTGCCCCGCGGAAGGTACCTCTCCATGACTGACTGGCCCCACCTGCTGGCCGGACTCCCCGCGGGCGCCCGGGTAGTGGTCCGATGTCCCAGCGGTCAGCGCCTCGCCGACGTGCTGACCGCCTGTTTCGAACAGCACCTGGTGTGCGTGCCGCTCTCGCCGCGCGCCACCGACGCGGAACTCACCGAACTCGCCACCAGGGTCGCCGCCTCCGCCGTCCTCGACGGGCCCACCGCACAGGCCCGCCCCCTGCCGGGCGACCCCGTCCACCCGGAGGCCGAAGGACTGGCGTACATCATGGTCACCTCGGGCTCCACCGGCCGCCCCAAGGGCGTCAAGATCGGCAGGGAGGCCCTGCTCGGCAACGCCCGCAAGACCGCGGACCTGCACCGCTTCGGCCCCGAACGGCCGCACGGCACCTGCCTGCCGCTGTTCCACTGCAACGCCATCGTCATGTCGCTGACCGGCGCCCACGCGACCGGGACGCCGCTGGTGCTCTCCCACCCCTTCGACGCGTTCCGCTACTTCAAGGAACTCGACGCCGCGGGCGCCCGGACCGCCTCCATCGCCCCCGCCCTGCTGCACGACCTCGTCGAGGCAGGACCGCCCTGGCCCGACGGACTCGACTACCTGATCACCGCCGCCGCCCCGCTCACCAGCGACCTGGCCCGCCGCTTCCACGACCGGTACGGGCCGCGCCTGCGCCAGGGCTACGGCCTGACCGAAGCGGTCAACTTCAGCTTCGTCATGCCGAGCCTGGACAGCGCCGCCTTCCGCGAGCAGTACGTCGACCAGCAGCCGCCCGTCGGGCTTCCGCTGCCCGGCACCGAACTGCGCCTGGAGGACGGCGAGGTGTGGCTGCGCACCCCCGACCGGATGCAGGGCTACTGGGGCGACCCCAGAGCCACCGCGCGCGCCCTCACCGACGACGGCTGGCTGCGCACCGGCGACATGGGCGAACTGCGCGACGGCTTCCTGGTCCTGCGCGGCCGCCGCGACGACCGGGTCAACCGGGGCGGCGAGAAGTACCACCCCGGCGAGATCGAACAACGCTGGCGCGCACGCGGCCTCGACATCCGCTTCGCCGCCGTCGCCGTCGCCGAACCCGCCCTCGGCCAGGACTTCGGCCTGGTCGCCGAAGGCGCCGACGCCGCACGGCTGCGCTCGGTCTTCGAGGGCGGCTTCCCGCGCCCCCTCGCGGTGGCCGGCGGCGGATTCGAGACCACCGAGACCGGCAAGCCCCGCCGCTCGCTGATGGGCCGCCGCCTGGCCGCCCTGCGCGACAGCGGCCCGCGCTACGAGGACCTCATCGGATACGCCGTCACCGCGGCCCGCGCCCTCGTCGAAAGCCCGCACCGCCCCGCCACCGCCCAGGCCGGCCACGTCCACCAGCAGGCCCTCGCCCTCGTCACGGCCTTCCCCACCGCGGCGCCGGTGGCGGGCACACCCCGCAGCGCGGCGCACGACTCCCTGGACGCCCTGGTGTCCGGCTGGCCCGAGTTCGCCGCGGGCACGGCCACCGGCGAGGAGCTGATGCAGCGTCACCGCGGCCTGTGGAAGCGCCTCATGACCGAGTGGCCGATGGGCAGCTACCCCGACCTCGCGGCCCGCACCCTGGAGGCCGCGGGGCTGCTCACCGGTCGCATCCTCGAGGTCGGCTCGGGCGTGGGCAACACCACCGAGCGGATCGCTCACCGCGTCGACGGCGAGTTCGTCTGGTCCGACCGGCTGCCCGAACTCGTCGCGCGGGGCCGCTGGCCCGGCACCGGGGCCGTCCTCGACCTCGACCGCGAACCCCCGGCGGAGCTGGGCACGTTCGACACCATCGTGGCCACCAACGTCGTGCACTGCGTCGCCGACAAACCCGCCACCCTGAGCCGCCTGCACGACCTGCTCGTCCCCGGCGGACGGCTCGTGCTCGCCGAGGGATCGAGCCCCACCACCGGCCAGGGCGCCCCCTGGGCACTGGACTTCCTCTTCAGCCTCTTCGACGGCTGGTGGGACCGCGGCGGCTTCCGCACCCGCTGGGAGTGGCTCGCGCTGATGGAGGCCGCCGGGCTCCACCAGCCCGGCTTCTCCGCCCTGCGTGCCGGACCGTACGACCTGGGCGGCGTCGTGTGGGCGTCCCGCCCCGCCCGCTGAGCCTTCCCCGCCGGCGCCCCGCGTCCCGCACCGGGCGTCTCCTCCGCACACCGCACCCCTCCCCACCTCAAGGAGCAGGCATGGCCACCGCCACCGAGACCGTCACCACCGAGACCACCGCCACCGACGCGCAGGCCACGACGACCACCGCCGCGGAGCCGACCCGCATCGCTGCCCCCGGTCAGTCCACGCTGAACATCGTCGACTGGGCCATGAGCCGGGTCACCGAGGACGCCACAGACCTGCACATCGACCACGGCCTGCGCCCCGTGCACGTCCACGGCTCCGCCGCCACCGGCCAGGCTCTGGTCTCCAACGGAGCGGTCGGCGCCGACGTGATCCGGCTCCCGGCCGGGCACGGCTTCCTGCCGCACACCCACCCCGGCCACCACATCCTCATCGTCGTGGGCGGCGAGGGCACCATCACGTACGACGGCCGCGTCTACCCCACCCACGCCGGTCAGATCTACCTGGTCGAGGGCGAGGTGCCGCACGCCGTCGGCGCCATCACCGACCACGTGATCGTCGCCGTCGGCTCCCCGCACAAGCACATCGACGCCGAGGACCGCATGGCGCCCGTGCCCTACGAGGAGGTCGTCGCCCCCGACGGCGACCTGACCTGCCTCATCTGCGACATCAGCGCCATCGCCCCCAAGCGGCTGCACGACGAGAGCTGCCACCACTGCCCGTGCAAGGACTGCGCGGCACGGGAATCCCGATGACCGCCGCGCCGATCCGGCTCATCGACCCGCGCACCGGACAGGTACGCGGCGAGAGCCCCAACGGACGCGAACACGACATCGCCCAGGCCGTGGACGCCGTCCGCAAGGCCACCGGCCGCTGGGCCGCGTACACGCCACGCGAACGCGCCTACCGCCTGGACCGGCTCGCCGACCTCATCGAGGAGCACGCCGACCAGTACACGGCCCGCGAGCAGGCAGGCACCGGAAAGCCCCGCGCCGAAGTCATGCAGGAGATCGGTGAGGCCGCCGACCTCTTCCGCTTCTACGCCTGGGCGGCACGCACCGCCACCGCGCCCGCGGCCGGCGGGCTCAAGGCGGGCCACGAGAGCTGGGTGCGCTGGGAGCCGATCGGCGTCGTCGCCGCTGTCGTGCCGTGGAACTACCCGCTGATGATGGCCGCCTGGCGCTGCGCACCCGCGCTCGCCGCGGGCAACGCCGTCCTCGTCAAGCCTGCCGAGTCGACGCCCGACTCGCTCGACCTGCTCGCCTCCCACGCCGCCGACGCGCTCGGGCCCGACGTGCTCGCCGTCGTCACGGGGGACCGGCAGACCGGGCGCCTCCTCGTGGACAGCGACGTCGACATGATCGCCTTCACCGGCAGCAACGCCGCGGGCGCCGACGTCCAGACGCGGGCCGGCATCCGCCGCGTCAGCCTCGAACTGGGCGGCAACAGCCCGGTCATCGTGCTGCCCGACGCACCCGGACACACCTACGCCGACCTCGCCGCGGCCTGCACGTACAACGCGGGGCAGAGCTGCGCGGTGCCCGCCCGGGTGATCACCCTGGAGGAGAACTACCGCGGCACGGTGCAGGCGCTCGGTGAGGCCATGTCCGAGCGGCTCGCCGGACGGGACTTCGGGCCGCTCAACAACGCGGACCAGGCCGCGCGCTACGACCGCATCGTGGCCGCCGCCGGCGCCGACCGCGACGTGACCGCGCCGCTGGCCACCGGGCCCGGCGAGGAGAACGGCTACTGGCGCGGCGCCCGCCTCCTGGCCGACCTGCCTGACGACAGCCCCGCCCTCACCGAGGAGGTCTTCGGGCCGCTGCTCACCGTGCAGAGCGCCCGCGACCTCGAACACGCCCTGGACATCGCGCACTCGGTGCCCCAGGCGCTCGCCGCCAGCGTCTGGACGAAGGACCTGGGCCACGCCCTCGACCTGGCCGGGCGGCTCGACGCCGGAGAGGCGTGGGTCAACTGCCACCTGGTGCAGACCGCGGAACTCCCGCACGGCGGGCGCGGCGCCTCCGGCCAGGGCACCGACCTGAGCGTCCTCGCCCTGCACGAGTACCAGCGGCCCAAGACCGTCACGGTCCGCCTCGGCTGACCTCGAAGTCCCGAAGCTCCGAAGCCCGCCCCGACGAAGGACCCCCCCATGAAGATCGCCATCGTAGACGGCTATTCGACCGCCCGTTTCCTGGTCGGGGAACTGACCGGGCGCGGCGCCGACTGCCTCCACCTGCGCAGCCAGGAACACCCGCCCGCGGTGTACGCCCGAGCCTTCGACGCCACCACCTACCGCGAGGACTTCGGCTGGTTCGCCCGTGCCTCCCACGCGGCGGCCGCCCTCGCGGAGGCGGGCGTCGACCGCGTCGTGGCAGGCACCGAGTCCGGAGTCCTCCTTGCCGACGAGCTCAACCACCTGCTGGACCTGCCCGGCAACGCACCCGAGACGGCCGAGGCGCGGCGCGACAAGGCCGCCATGGCCAAGGCGCTCAGGGCCGCCGGCATCACCGCCGTCGAGGACACCGAGGTCGCCACGGCCGAGGAGGGCCTGGCCTGGTTCCACGGCCGCGGGGGCCGCCCGGTGGTGGTCAAGCCGCGCGCCAGCGCGGGCAGCGACAACGTCTGGGTCTGCCACACCGCCGAGCAGGTCACCGCCGCCTGCCGCAAGGTACTGGCCGACACCGACTTCTTCGGCACGCCCAACCACACGGCGCTCGTCCAGGAGTACCTGGACGGCCCGGAGTACCACGCCGACTCCGCCTCGCTCGACGGCGAACACAAGATCGCCGAAGTGTGGCGCTCCACCCGACTGCCGCAGGGCAACGGGGCGTTCGTGTACGACTACGAGGAGCCCCTCCAGGCCGACGACCCCATCGCCGTCCGGATCTCGGCGTACGTCAAGGACGTCCTGACCGCCCTCGGCATCCGCAACGCCGCCGGACACAGCGAACTGCGCATCACCGAGCGCGGCCCGGTGCTCCTGGAGACCGGCGCCCGGCTCATCGGCGGCATCCTGCCGCACGTCGCCGAGGAGCAGTCGGGCGTCTCCCACGTCAGCCTGCTCACCGACACCCTGGTCGACCACGCCGCGTTCGCCGCGTTCGACGACACCGCCGTGCGCTGGGCCAAGCCCGTCCGCTGGGTGTCCCTCATCAGCGACCGCGCGGGCACGGCCACCACCGACACCTGGCGCGAGACCCTGACCCAACTGCCCACCTTCCAGGGCCTGGTCAGTCGCATCGGTCCGGGTAAGCCGGTGCCGGCCACGGTGGACCTGGCCTCGTCACCGGGGTTCGTCTACCTCGTGGGCGAGCGCCACGAGGACGTGGTGCGCGATTACGAGGCGCTGCGTGCCGCGGAGAAGGAAGGGTTCTACCTGTCGTGAGCGCCGAATCCGCTTCCGCGAAGGACGCCGAAGGGGCCGAGAACGCCAAGGGGGCCACGGGGTCCAAGGGGTCCAAGGGGTCCAAGGGTGCGAAGCCCGACCCGTCCCTGGCCGGTCCGCTGCGCGTCTTCGTCCTCGTCTCCCTCCTCGACTCCCTCGGCACCGGCCTCTACCTCGCCGGCAGCGCTGTCTACTTCGTCCGCATCGTCGGCCTCTCCCCGGCCCAGCTCGGCCTCGGCATGACCATCGCCGGGTGCGCCGGGTTCCTCGCGACCGTCCCCATCGGCCTGCTCGCCGACCGGCTGGGCGCCAAACGCGTCCTGACCGGCCTGCAACTCTGGCTCGCGATCACCTTCACCGCCCTTGCGTTCGTCGACGGTCCGCTCGCCTTCGCCGTCGTCTGCTCGCTGATGGTCATGGCCGAGTGCTCCGCGCCCCCGATGATCCAGGCCGTCGTCGCCGACCTGATGCGGGGCAGCGGCCAGGTCAACGCCATGGCTCGCATCCGCACCGTGCGCAACATCGGTTACGCGGCGGGCTCGCTGCTCGCCGTACCGCTGATGGCGACCGACACCCGCTGGGCGTTCCAGGCGCTGCTCATCGCCAACGCCGTGTCCTACGTCGTGGCGGCGATACTCCTGCGCGGGGTCAAGCTGCGGGCGACCGTACGGGCGGCCGTGCGCCCCTCCGGCGCTCGCCGCCGCCTGCGCCCGGAGCTGCCCGGAGGTCTCGGCGACCGCCGCTTCCTCGCGGTGACCGGGATCAACGGCGTCCTCGTACTGCACAGCACGGTGCTCAACGTGGGCCTGCCGCTGTGGATCGTGGAGAACACGAAGGCGCCGGTCGTGACGGTTCCGCTGCTCTTCGTCCTGAACAGCGCGCTGGTGATCGGTCTTCAGGTGCGGTTCAGCCGGGGCGCCGACACGCCCGGCCGCAGCCGCCGCGTCCTGTACTACGCGGGTGTCGCCCTGGCGGCCACCTGTGTGCTGTTCGCCCTCAGCTCGAAGCCGGGCCCTGTCGGTGCGGTCATCCTCCTTACCCTCGCTGTCCTCGCCCTGACGGCGGGCGAACTGTGGCAGGCCATCGCGGGCTGGGCCCTGCCGGTCGACCACGCCCCCGAGGGGCGGCGCGCCGAGTACCTCTCGGTGTTCAACCTGGGCGTCACCGTGCAGGGCATCCTCGGCCCGCTCCTGGTCACGGCGCTGATCACCTTGCGGGGCACGGGCTGGCTGCTGCTCGCCGGGGCGTTCGCGCTGTGCGCGGTGCTCGCAGGGCCGCTGGTCGCGGCGCTGGAGAGGTCGCGCAAGGCGTCCGCGGAGGCCCTTGTCCCGGAAGCCCCTGCCCCGGAGGCTCTTGTCGGGCCGGTGATTCCCGCCGAGCCGGACGCCCGTACGGAGCCCGAGGTCCTCGCCGAGCGCCAGGGGGAGCTCCGGTGACCGCCGCGGCGGCTGCCTCCGAGCGCACCACTCCGCCGCCCGGCGCCCGCGTCCCCGCCTCGCCCGTGACGGCGGGGCAGGCTCGCGTCAGGCTGCCGCACACCCCGGGCCACCCGTCCTGCTTCGCCTGCGGGCCCGCGGTCCCGTCCGGACTCGGCCTGCGGGTCACCGGCACCGACGAGCAGGGCATCACCGCCCTGGTCAACCTCGCCGACGTGCACCAGGGCGCGCCCGGCATCGCACACGGCGGCATCGTGGCCGCCGTACTCGACGAGGCCACCAGCCTCGCGGTGTGGCACGTACTGAACCGCCCGAACGTCACGGGCCGCCTGGAGATCCAGTTCCGCGCCCCGGTCCCGCTCGGCCGCCCGCTGCACGTGCGCGCCACCTGCACCGCCGTACACGGCAGGAAGGCCTACGCCACCGCCGAACTGCACTCGGACGGGCCCGACGGGACGGTGGCGGCCACCGCCGCGGCCGTCTACATCGCCGTACAGCAGGACCACTTCGACCACCCCGCCCAGCACACCGCAGGCACGGCGGAGCCCCGCGTCCCCACACCCGCCGGCACCGCGCCCTGCTCCTGAGATCCGAAGGCACCACTGCTCACGACCGGCCCACCGCTCGCGCGACGACCCTTCTCCGAGGACGGACGATGACCTCCACCCTGCCCAACCCACCAGTCACCGAGGCGCCACCCGCCCCACCAGCCCAGCCAACCGCGCCAGTTCAGGCGCCCGCCGAACCTGCCCCCTCCTCCAGCAGACGCGTCGCCATCGCCGGGATGATCGGCTCCACCGTCGAGTGGTACGACTTCTACCTCTACGGCACGGCCACCGCCCTCGTCTTCAACGAGCTCTTCTTCTCCAGCCTCGACCCGGTGACCGGCGTCCTCGCCGCCTTCGGCACCTACACGGTCGGCTTCCTCGCCAGGCCACTGGGTGCCGCGGTCGCCGGACACATGGGCGACCGCCTCGGACGCAAACCCGTCCTCGTCGCATCGCTGTTGGTGATGGGCCTGGCGAGCGCACTCGTGGGGCTGCTTCCCACCTACCGGCAGGCGGGACTGATCGCGCCGATCCTGCTCGTCGTGCTGCGCCTGGTGCAGGGCTTCGCGGTCGGCGCCGAGCAGGGCGGCGCCGCGGTGCTCACGGTGGAGAGCGCGACGTCCAAGCGGCGCGGCCTGTGGGGCAGCTTCGCCATGTCCGGGTCGTCACTCGGTCTGCTGCTCTCCTCCAGCGCCTTCGCCCTCACCCAGTGGCTCACGGACGACAAGGCGTTCCTCGCCTGGGGCTGGCGCGTGCTGTTCCTGTCCAGCGTCGTGCTGATCGTCGTGGGCCTCGTCCTGCGGGCCACGCTCCAGGAACCGAAGGTCTTCACCACCGTGCAGCCCGCCGAGAAGCCGCTGCGCGACATCGTGCGCCATCACCGCGCCCCGCTGTTCCAGGCCATCGGCATGCGCATCTCGCAGACCGGAGCCTCGTACTTCTACACGGTGTTCGTGCTGTTCTACCTGACCGAGCAGACAGGCCACCCCAAGAGTCTCGGCGTGACCGCGGTGACGATCAGCGCGGCCCTCAGCATGCTCACGTCCCCGCTGTGGGGCGCGGCCTCGGACCGCTTCGGCCGGCGGCCCGTCTTCCTGTTCGGCGCGATAGGCAGCGCGCTGTACGTCGTGCCGTTCTTCCTCCTCGTCCAGAACGGCTCGGCCGCCGTCATCGTGCTGTCCGTCGTGCTCGGCGTGAACGTCTTCCACGACGCCATGTTCGGTCCGCAGGCAGCCTGGTTCAGCGAACTCTTCCGCACCGACATACGCATGAGCGGTGCCTCCCTCGGCTACCAGACGGGCGCGGTGCTCGGCGGTGGCCTGCTGCCCCTCGTTGCCACCTCCCTGTACCTCCTCGCCGCCAAGACGCCGTGGCTGGTGTGCGGCTACTTCCTGCTCCTTTCGGCCCTGACCGTCACGGCGGCGCTGCGGGCGCCGGAGACGCGGGGGCGCGAGCTGGGCTGAACCGCCCGCACTCCGTGGAGGCACGAGCACCGCTCGACCAGCGGTGCATAGCCTCAGAGCGGTGTACGACCCTGCACCGCTACGCGTGTCCGCCGACGTGTCTGCCTGCGCTCGCGGACCAGCAATGACAGGAGCAGACACACGCATGACCGTGCAAACAACTGCCGCCAGCGGGGCAGGGCCGCTAGACAAAGAGGTCCGCCGTCTGGATCGGGTGATCATCCGTTTTGCGGGTGACTCGGGTGACGGTATGCAGCTGACGGGTGACCGGTTCACGTCGGAGACGGCGTCCTTCGGGAACGA
>NZ_JBWLKL010000060.1:0-29819 GCF_059026065.1 Streptomyces sp. A18
GCCCCGTCGCCGTCCTGCAACCGCTCTGGCTTCGAAACTCCACCACCGCACCGCCCTGCAACTGCACTTGCGGGTACCACTGCCCGGCAGTTCATCTCTGCCAGGCCCTGCTCGATCTCCGTTACGAGAGAAACCATAACCACACCACCACCCAATGTCTACTGTGGCCGACACAGATTTTCGTGTGTTCGACGGTGGGGTAATCGACCGCGAACGGGGCAGGAGGGGATTAGCGGGCCCGGGGCCGGGCACAGGTGCCGGACTGACGGAGACGGCGGGAAATCGTGCGGGAGCAGCCGCCATGCGCAGCCATGCCCACAGCCAGTGCGCGAGAGCATCGAGGAGTTCACGCCGCGGGTGCCTGGCCGGCCGGCCACCCCGCTTCAGCGGAGGCACCAACGGCGCGAGGACCGCCCGCTCGACACCGGAATCAGCTCGTGGCTGCGGCTTCGGGTGACATCGATTCCTTCTACCAGCAGTACATTCCCGTCCCCTGCAGCCGGGACGTCCTGCTGGTCATTGAGGTCGACGGCAAGGGGTGGTCATGCGACCGGAGGCTCTACGGCCCGCCCCCCCAAAGAGCCCACCTCGCCGCCGAGGCCGGACATCGCAGCCGACTCACGCCGGGCGAGAAACCCAACCGCAAGCGGATGGCCACCGTGGCCTGCGTCTTCGACGCCGTCCCCGCTCCCCCGCGCCCGCACGATGTGATTCATCCGCCGGGCGGCCGCAGCACCCGCCGTCGCATCCGCCGCGGCCCGGCCGCGATGCGGAAGTGGTGCACCGCCTCCCTCCTCCATCCGCCCGAGAAGGTCGTCGCCGATGTCTTTGCCCAGGCCGAGGCCCGCGATCCCAGCCACCACCGGTGCTGGGTCGTCCTGGTCGACGGTGCCCGCCACCAACTCGATCTGATCCAACGCGAAGCCGCTCGCCGCGGCTGCACGATCAAATTGCTCCTGCATTTCGTGCACGTCACCGAGTACGTCTGGACCGCGGCCCATGCGTTCCACAAGGTCGGATCCGCAGAGGCCGACGCCTGGGTCGCTGGCCATCGGACCACGATCCTCGCAGGCCAAGCCGGCCGGGCAGCCCAGGCGATGACCACCCAAGCCGACCGTGCCGGCCTCCGAGCAGGCCGGCGAGAGGCCGTGGATGTCTGTCGTCGCTATGTGACCGGCCACCTCGACCAGCTCCGCTATGACATCGCCTTGGCCGCGGGCTGGCCGATCGCCACCGGTGCAATCGAGGGTGTCTGCCGGCACCTGATCGGCGATCGTCTGGACATCACCGGCGCCCGCTGGGGCCTCGCAGGCGCCGAGGCTGTCCTGCGGCTCCGCACGTTGATAGACAACGGTGAATTCGATTCCTACTGGCGCCACCACACCACATGTGAGCACCAGCGCCTCTATCCGGCGCCCGACCAGCGGGGATTCGCCCTAACTGCTTGATCGTGAGGCTGTCTTACGAACAAACTGCACCGGTGAGCCCAGAACTTCCCGCCTTCCGCTACCACCCCGATCCGCTCGCCAGCGGATCCATGCGTGAGAGCGCCGAGACGTGCGCATGCTGCGACCGCGCGACGGGGTGGATCTACACCGCGACCTTCTACACCGCCCAAGAGGTCAGTGGACGCTTCTGCCCCTGGTGCATCGCCGACGGCAGTGCGGCCGAACGGTTCGCCGGCGAGTTCACGGACTCCTACGGACTCGACGGCGTCAGCGAGGAGATCCTGCACGAAGTCACCCGCCGCACCCCCGGCTTCCACGCGTGGCAGGACCCGCACTGGCTCGTCCACTGCCACGACGCGGCCGCCTTCATCGGCGAGGTCGGCTACAGCGAACTGGCAGCCCACCCCGAAGCCCTCGACCAACTGAGGCAGGACCTGCGCATCGGTGGCTGGCACGATGCCGCCCAACTCGAGCAGTTCCTCACCCACCTTGGTGAAGGCGCCACCGCGATGCTCTTCCGCTGCACCGTCTGCGGCACCTACCTCGCCTACGCCGACGCCTCATAACGGCCACTGAGCTCGGCGGCTCGCAAACCCGAACCGATCATCCCTTCAAAGGAACCGCGCCCAAAGGCGATGCCGGACCCGGCTTCGTCCCCGGAGTCCCGGCCCATCACCACCGCCGAGCAGTAACCCCTGCCCCCGAGCGGGCAGGACGTCAGGCGGGCTGGACCTCGAGGGTCTGGCGGTCCAGGTCCAGCTGCACGCTGCCGCCGCCGTAAGCGCGCAGCTCTCGCCAGGCGGCGTAGCCGGTGAGGATGGCGTGTTCCCAGTCGGCAGCACGGCAGGCACCGACTTCGAGGTGTGCGGTCATGTGGCCGATGGTGGTGAGCAGTTCATGGTCGACGTGCTTGATGTCGGCGAAGTGCCGGTGGCGGGCGGCATAGGAGAAGACCAGGGCGGAGATGCCCTCTTCGATGGCGATGGCGCGGCCGCCGTCTTCGGCCTCGTCGGCGTCGGGGCTGGACTTGCGTTTGCGGCCCAGGAGGAAGCGGGTGACGGGCGACCAGCCCAGGACGGCAGCGTGGGCGAGGTGGAAGGCGTCGTGGAAGCGGTAGTCGTCCTCGACGCGGGAGGCGCTGGTGAGCGGGTCGCCGGCCTGTTTCCCGTCGGCACGGGTGAGGACGATGACGTTGCGGCCGTCGTCGGTGGGGGTGGGGGTGAAGGTGAGGGTGGTCTGGCGCGGGAGGCGTTCGTGGTCGGGGAAGTGGGCGTCGAAGGCGGTGCGTTCGGCGTCGGGTGTGGGGCGCCAGCGGTCCTTGGTCTTCTCCAGGCTCGCCGCGGCGATGTCCTCCAGGGACAGTTCGAAGCGGTCGGCCAGGGCTGCGATGTACCACAGGACGTCGCCGAGCTCCTCGCGCAGCTGGTGCTTGGACTGTTCGAAGGAAGGGCCGTCGCGCAGGTGCTTTTTGTAGGCGGTGGTGAGGGAGCCGACCTCGCCGGCCAGTCCCAGCAGGGGGACGAGTATCGGGTCGGCGCCGGGGGCGGGCGCCTGGAGGGTTTTGACGGCGGCCTGTTGGTAGCGCTGGAAGTCCACACTGCTCCCTACGTCTGATCCTGGGACAACTCCTGTCGGATTACCCGACGTTCGTCGTATGCTAGGACAACGCTGTTGGGAAATCAGACGATTGGGGAGAGCGCTGAGCAGGATCAGGCCAGACGTGGAGGACGTCGTCACGGTCGTCATCGAGTTCCTCGCCGAACTGGAGGCGCGCCCCGCCGCCGAGGTGCGGGCCGAACTGCAGGAGGCCGGAGCCGAATTGCCGGTGGACTCCGTACTCATCGTCGAGATTCTCACCCGCGTCGAGGAGCTCTACGGCATCGAGATCCCCGCCGACCGGCAGTCCGCACAGGCCACCCGGTCCGTACTTACCTTCGCTGCCGCCGTGCAGGACGCCATCACAGAAGGGCAACAGACATGACCCCTCCCCCATCCGAGGCTCGTTCCCGCGATCCCGAGCTCGTCCGTCTCGGCGAGCGGCTCAAGCAGACCCGCGACTACCTGGGCGTCTCCCAGCAGTACGTCTCCGAGGGAACCGGGATCCCCCGCACGGCGATCAGTGACATCGAGCGCGGTGAGCGGCGGGTGGACAGCCTGGAGCTGAAGAAGCTGGCCCGTCTCTATCGCCGGCCCGTCTCCTACTACCTGTCCGAGGAGAAGGACGCCGACGTCGGCGAGCACGTGCTGGCCGGGCTGCCGCGGGCCCTGGCGCAGCTGACCGACGGCGACCAGAAGACGGTGCTGGAGTTCGCCGAGTACCTCTCCCTGCGGCGGGCGGCCGAGCGGGAGGCCCCTGAGGAGACGGCAGACGCGGGGGAGCCCGGGCGGTGAACTGGAACCTCGCCCACCGGATCGCGGGGATCGCGGCCAACCAGGCCCACCGCGACCTGGGCGTAGACCGCACCGGATACGTTCCCGTTCACCGCTCCCTGAGGGCCGCGCGTGTGATCGGCATGGCCCAGCCGATGCCCCGGCTGTTCGGTGTGTACCGATCCGTGCGCGACGACGGCCCGGCGATCCTGCTGAATTCCGGGCTCGACATCGTCACCCAGCGCCACACCGCCGCCCACGAGCTGGGCCACCACCGGCTGGGCCATCACAGCGTGTACGACAACGAGATCGACCCCGGTTTGCGGTGGGGCAACGGCAGCTGGCCCGACGAGGAGAAGACCGCAGAGGCGTTCGCCGCCTGGTATCTGATGCCGCGCCCTGCTGTGCTGGCCGTACTGCAGCGCATCGCGCAGGGCCGCCCGCGCGGCCCCGAGGACGCCTACCTGGTGGCCCGCGCGCTGGGCACCTCCTACGCCGGAACCGTGCGGCACCTGGTGCGCCTGTCCCAGCTGGAGGCCGGGCGGGGCGAGCAGTGGCTGCGCGTTCCTCCTGCGGCGATCAAGAGCTCCCTGCTGCAGAGGCGACCTGTTGCTGCAGGGGTCCACGTGCATGCCCTCGGTGCGGCCTGGCACGGCCACCGGGTGCACGCGGACGTCGGGGACATCCTCGTACCGCACCCGCACCCGCATCCGGACTCGGCCCGGTCCTTCTTCGCTGCCCTGCCCAAGGGGATCGAGCCGTGGCCCGACGGCACCTACGGGAGCGGGCAGCTGGAAGCTGTCACCATCACCGACGAGTTCGCCTGCCCTGGGCCCGTACGTATCGAGGTTTCCGGGTGTGAGGAGCCGTTGGAGGTGACCGTGGTGCGGGAATCACCGCGCTCGGGCATCGACGAGGCCTGGCCTCCCTGACCCCGCTCTTCTCCTTCGTCCTGCACCACCCCTTCTTCTGCGCCAGGAGGAAACGTGCACACCTTCACCGTCGCGGGCCGCAACGTCACCCGCGCCTGGATCGCCGCCTGTAACGCCCTGGACCGCCGAGACAATCCGGCCCGCACCGGCTATCACACCGTCGTGCGGATCGCGGAGCCCGCAGCCGACGACCTGCTCTTTCGCACCGAGCTGGACCGGATACGCACCGCTCACGGCCACGAGCCGATCACCACCGTAGCCAACACGATCTTCCCCGCCGACCTGGCCGCGCGCTGCGCCGACCACGCTGAACTCGCCGCCCGCTACCAGGCGTTGTACGGGCGGGCCCGCCGGTATGCGGGCAACCATCACGGCACCTACTTCGGGCGCCTGGTGGCATACCCGGGCACGGACGGCGCCCCTATCGATCAGGTGGCCAAGGTGATCGGCCGGCTGCGCCAGCAGTCCGCCGCAAGCGCCACGATGACGGCCGCCTACGAGGTCGATGTGGCCCACCCCGCCGACGGCTCACCCGAGGGCACCGAGGCACTGGTGCACGCCCCCGACCGCGACAATCTCATCCGCGGGTTCCCGTGCCTGAGCCACTGTTCCTTCCAGCTGGACCGCACCGGAACGGTCCACGCCGCCGCCTATTACCGCAGCCACTACATGCTCGAGCGCGCCTACGGAAACTACCTTGGCCTGGGCGGGCTGCTGAAGCACGTCGCTTCTCAGGCCGGGCTACGCCGCGGAACCCTGACCATCATGGCCGGATACGCGCAGTTGGATGGGCCCATCACCAGCGTCCGCCCGCTGCTCTCCGACACTCCGCCGCTGGCCGTCTGACCTCACGGCGCAGGCCCGGCCGCCGGGCCCCGCACATCAGGGTGCGCTGTCCAGCCCCCACTTGGGCGGAAACCAGGCCGGCACCGGCGCGGCGTCCTGCCGGTAGCTCTGCTTGATGCGGCTGCGGCCGCTGATACCCACGATCTCCGGGTGCACAACGCGGGCGTACTTGTCGACCTCACAGAACAAGTTCTGGCAGTCGATCAGCTGCAAGGGGCGGCCGCGCAGTCCTGGGAAGGACAGGCCCAGGCGGGCGAAGTGCTCGTCCTGGGTGGTGGCCATGTAGCGGATCACCTCTGCCTCAATGCCGTTGGCCGCGGGACCGAAGCACTTGCGGATCCCGTCCCGCGCGCCCGGGCCGGCCACCACGAAGTCCATCTCGTCAAACGGCATCACCTCGGCGTAGTTGAGGTCGATCAGGTACTGGTAGGCCAGAAAAGGGCCGATCGCCGGATAGCCGAGGAGCACCTCGTAGGCCTGGCGCATCGTTGGCGCCTCCAGGACCCGCTCCGGGGCTCCGGACGTCATCATCATCTCCAGCAGCCGCAGGTGATTGCGGTGCTTGCGCCCCTCCCCCAGCTGAGGGGGCGGCACGATGTAGGCGGCGGAGTACAGGCGCTCGTCACGGGCGAACGCGGCTGACAGCACCCGGTCATAGGCCCGGTAGTCGTAGCTGTCCCAGCACACCTCGCCCAGCTCGCCAGTGAGCAGTTGCCAGGTGGAAGCCTTGTTGAAGATCTTGAACAGCAGGGTGCGGAAGAAGACTTCGTCCCACTCCTGGCGGCCTTGGTAGATCACGTCGCTGATGAGCGTCTGGCTGACCCGATCGGCGGCGCGGTAGCAGTTGGTGAACCGGTACTGGGAGAGAACCGGGTCGCTGGTCCACGGGCCGCTCCCGCCGCTAAGCCGGGCGAGGTAGACAGCTTGGCGAGCTGCGGCGAACCGCCAGTAGGTGTCGAACACGGCCGTCGGCTGCAGGGGGCGTCCCGCCACCTGCAAACAGGCCGGGGCGGACTCTGTCACCGCACCCGGCATCTGGCGGTCTTGCAGCAGCGTCACCATGCGTTCAATATATATTTGTTATAGGTCAGTTGTCATTGAGGGGGGACCGTGGATCTGCTGTGTCAGCAGACGCGTCGCAACACACTGGTCTCCTGGCCCCAGGAGGTCGACGAACGCCTGAACGTTCTCGTCCGTTCCGCTACTGCGGCCGGTGAACACACCTCGCGTGCCCAGGTGTTGGCTGCACTGGTCTCGCTGGCAGATACCCAGCCAGAGGCGGTCAGCCGACTGCTGCACGCCTACCGGCAGCTGCCCGCCGACGCCCTGGCCGACGGCAACGACCGCGACGACCTGCCCACGGTGCGCGCCCCCGGTCGGACACGTACCAGCCCTAACGTCTGACTGGCTCGCCGGTCACGCTCTGGTCGTCGATCCCCCGAGGGGCCCCTCACCTTGTGAGGACGGGGCTGCCGCTCCCCCTCATCTCCTGATCCCTCCGAGCCTGAGCGAAATCTCTGGGACGCGTCGGCGAAGGGGCCGGAGCCGCTGCCTTTGGCTCTGAACTCCTCGCGTGTCGCGTGTGGGGGCTCTGTTCGCCGGATGGTCGCGGGAAGTACTCGTTGGTCATGGCCTCGTACAGAAGGAGCATCGTGCCGATGCCGGCCAAGAGGCGACTTCGATGGCCGGGTGCGGGAGAGCGGGCCCGGCCCCGCCACAGCCCACGACGCCGGGCCGGCTCCTGACGAGAGACAGCCGGGGCGCGTGCACCAGTTCGGTGCAGCGAGCCGCCTGAACCACGCAGAAGTAGCGGTGCGGCCAGGCCGGTTGAGCCATAGGCGCGCCCTGCCCAGCGAGCCTGCGCCGGATCGGCTATCCCACGCGGCCAGCCCTCAGCGTCGCACGGAGGGGATCGGGCGTGACACCAGCACGGTGAACACTTTTGAACGGATGGTTTCGAGTTGCTTCGGAAATGCATTCGTTCACCCGAGCGACTCGTACCTCTTCAGGTATTTTTACCGCCTCGTGCCACAACTTTGTGCGATGTCCGCTTTAAATGGCGGCAGATATGAACGAGCGGCTAACGTCTCTTGACGTACAAGGAGCCCCGGGCGGTCTGACATCCAACTCCGGGGCTCCCACACACTTCCAACCAAGAAGGGGGATCGAGTCCCCATGCTTGACCGGCTTTTCTCTGCCGATTCTCTCGATTCAGCAACTGGACCCGACGTTAACATTCCGCGGTTTCCGCGAAATGAAACCCGGACGATCGATGCCTGGGCTGTCACGCTTCAGGCAAGCGTCTTCCTGGCGCTTCTCGTTGTGCCCATTGTCCTGATCAGTGGAACGTGGGTGCCCCCCGCCAGTGCGGGGCTGGCCCTGTCGATGGTCTGGACAATGCGCCACTCCTCCATCCGCTACCAGCGAGTTCGCGTGTCCTGACGGCGTCTCGTGCGGGAGCGGGGCGCCATGGACGGCACCCTGCTCCCGCACCCTCACCAGGGGCGTTCGCCCCTGCAAGCGGAGGCTGTTGTTCCTCTGCGGCGGCTCGGAACGGACCGCAGAGAAAGAGAAAAAGGAACGCGCACTCAGGGAGGAATCATGGGGGCCAGCCCCCCTCGCGGAGTCTGCCGCCAGTGCAACGAAGTACTGGATCTGGCGGATGGTCCGGGGCGCAAGAAGGAGTACTGCGATGCTGCCTGCCGCAGGCAGGCGCAGCGGCAGCGCGATGGAGTGGGCGGCCAGCGGGCGCGCAGTGCGCTGCCCTTGGGGCGGCGCATCGCCGAAGACCTGCAGGTGCTGTCGGCCGGGCTGCTGGATGCCGAGCACGACGGGCAGCCGGTGGAGGAACTGCTCCGCTGTGCGGCGGAGCTGGCTCAGGAGGTGGACTACTACAGGGCGGCGGCCGTGCAGGATGCGCGCAGCCAGGGGGCGGACTGGGCTCGGGTGGCGGCCGCGGCCGGGGTCAGCGCGGCCACGGCGCGCAACCGGTGGGCCGAGAGCGAGGTGCAGCGGCGTATGAAGCGCCGTGCCTCGCAGCGGTCGGGCGCCCGCCCGGTTCCTGCGGCGCGTGAGGGCGAGGCGGGCCGGGTCCTGTCGCCGGCGGCTGAGCGGGCCGGAAAGAAGCTGGCGGCAGCGCTGCTGTACTTGCACCGCTCCAGTGGTCTGTCCATCCGTGAGGTGGCGGACCGGACGTCGCTGTCCGCGTCCTACATTTCACGGATCCTGTCGGGTGAGCGCACACCAGGCTGGCCGGTGGTGCGGGATCTGGCCCTGCTGTGCGAGGGGGACCCGGCGGAGCTGAGTGTGCTGTGGGAAAGCGCCCACGGACTGACGACACCGGCGCGCCCGGCGATCGGGGATGCGGTGGCCCGTTTGAGGGCGGCGCTGCGGGGTCTGTATCTGGCGGCGGACCGGCCGGAGGTGGCGCAGCTGCGGCGCGCCTCGCGGGGTGTGCTGACGGTGCAGTCCATCACGGACATGCTCGAGGGAGAGATGGTCCCGGGTTGGGAGGCCACCTCGGCGCTGGTGGCCGCGATGGGCGGGTGGCCTGCGGACATCCGGCCGCTGTGGGAGGCGGTGCATTACGCGTTCCTGGTCTGCCTGGATCCCGTCCCGCTTCCACAGCCGCAGTCCGCTTCTACCGATCCTGGCGATACGCCGCAGGCGCCGCCCGAGCTGCCGTGAGCGGCAGGGGGAGATTTGCCATGTACTTCTCGCACCGTCGTGGTGCTGTGCCGGCACCGGACACCCTCACCCGCACGCACCGACCCGCCGCGGGCAGCGGCCGATGCGGTGCGGCGGCGGTAGGCGCGCCGCCGCTGGAGTACACCGCGTTTCGCCAGCTGCGCCAAGAGCCCTACCTGCGCTTTGCCTGCGAGCGGCTGAAAGACCGTCAGGCTGCCGGGCAGGTGGTGGAGGCGGTGTTCGGTGACTTGAAGGCTGACTGGCCGGCCGTCATCAGCAGTTCCCGTCCGGCGGCGGTTGCCTGGCAGTTGCTGGATTCTCTGATCGGCGGGGCGCTGGATGCGCGTCCGGCGCGGGGAGGCGACATCGTGCACAGGGTACTGCCCTCGGTACAGGCGGATGTGGTGGTTTTGCACTGCCGACTGCGGCTGTCGCAGTCACAGGCTGCTGAGTTGATGGGAGTGGAGGAACCCGCCGTGGCCAGCCATCTGCGTATGGCGCAGCGCACCCTACCCGCGCTGAGGGCAGGTGATGCGCACTGCGACTAGAGGACGGGGGCATAGGCACCGCGGTTGGCGTACGCCGGTGCCGTCCTGGGCGGCGGCGGTCCATAGCGCACCTCGCCCGGCCGGGGGCTGTTGTGCGAGTACCTGTCTTCTGCGTGGCCGGGGTGCCTACGATGGGGTGCTCGTACCGGCCTGGGTGCCGGGCTGTGTGCAGCGGGTAAGGGGCGGGATGGCTTCAAGGGGTACGCCGTCCGCTGACGTCGTCGACGTCAGCGTGGCCAGTGTTGCCCGGATGAACTCCTACCTTCTGGGCGGCAAGGATCACTACCCCGCGGACCGTGAGGCCTGCGAGAAGCTGCTGGCGATCGCGCCCAGCGCCGGGTTGCTGGCGGCGGCCAGTCACCAGTATCTGCTGCGTACCGTGCGCCGTCTCTCGATGGGGGTCGGCGTGCGGCAGTTCGTGTGCTTCGGTGCGGGGCTGCCCACGCCGGTCACCGCCCATCAGGTCGCCCAGCGGGTCGACCCGCGGGCCCGGGTGGTCTATGTCGATGACGATCCGCTGGTGGTGGCGCACGGCCGGGCGGTGCTGGAGGACGGCCGCAGCACCCGGGTGGTGCGCGCGACGGGCTGGCAGGCTCCGCAGGTGCTGTCCTGGCCGGGGGTCGAGGAGTTGATCGACCCGCGTCGTCCGGTGGCCGTGCTGTTCGTGTCCCTGCTGCAGCACCTGGAGGGCGCCCAAGCCTGTGCGCGACTGCTCCGGGAGACGGCGGGGCGGTTGGCGCCGGGCAGTTTCCTGGTGGCCAGCCAGCGGGTCAGCGAACAGGATCAGCTGCGTGCCGATGTCGCACGTCTGATGGGTGCGTGCGGGGTGCGGGGCTGGGAGCATGTGCGCGCCCCGCAGGAGGTCGAGGCGTTCTTCGCGGGCTGGCGGATGATGGCTCCCGGCCTGATCGATGTGACGGCCTGGCTTGCGGAGCATAAACTTTCCCCGCGTCAGCGCACCAGGGAGTGGTACGAGTATGGCGGTGTGGTCCGCGTGGACTGATCGCGGCAGCCCGTTGAGGTTCTGCCGAAGTGCCGGTGGTCGGCTTGGCAGTCAGGGTGCTGCGGCTGCTTCGAGCAGCTGCAGACTGCGGTCGGGATCCAGGGCCTGAGCCGCGAGAGTGTCCAGGACGCTGCGGTAGTGCTCGGTCTCTGACCGCTTGTCCAGGTAGGTGGCATCGCGCAGCTGCTCCAGGTAGACGATGTCAGGCAGGCCGGGGTAGGCGAAGCGCAGGTGTGTGATGGGAAAGCCCGGTGAGGCGCAATGGGCCCCGTCAAATGGCGCGATCTGAAGGGTGATGTAGTCGCCGCGGGCCAGGTTGGCCAGGTGGTGGAACTGAGCCCGCATGATCTGCTCGTCTGCGACCCTGCGGTGCAGAACGGCTTCGTCCAACAGCGCCCAC
Organism: Streptomyces sp. A18; assembly: GCF_059026065.1. NCBI lineage: Bacteria > Bacillati > Actinomycetota > Actinomycetes > Kitasatosporales > Streptomycetaceae > Streptomyces > Streptomyces sp. A18. The sequence continues at coordinate 11,235 of NZ_JBWLKL010000060.1, forward strand.
AGTCGCGGGGGTTCGGCACGGCTGAGCACCTCCTGGCGGGTCTGGCGCAGCTCGACCCGCTCCTCGATCTCCCGCTCGCTCGCCAGCGGGTGCCCCTGACAGATCACAGCCCGGGCGTAGTCGGCGGTCTGCAACAGGCCGGGCACCAGGGTGACTTCGTAGGTGCGGATCATGTCGGCGGCTTCTTGCAGGCCGATGAACTTGGGAAACCAGTCGGGCAGTACCTCGTCGAACCGGTGCCACCAGCCGGATTCATGCGAGCGCGCCACCAGTTCGCGAAAGCGTGCGAGTACCTGCACGTCGTGGACCCCGTAGAGGTGCAGCAGGGCGGTGACGTCGCTCTGTTTGGCCGAGACCAGGCCCTCGCTCCAGGCGGCTGAGCTTGGATTCCGATCCGCCGATGTGCAGGCCTGCCCGTCCGGCATCGACGCCGGCCTCTCTGCGCGTCTGGCGCAGGACCTGTCCGAGCACCATGCGCATTGCCGTCGGGCTGCGGCCCACGACGGCGAGGCAGTGCTCGAAGGACACGGTGTCCAGCGGCTGGGCGGCGGTCATGGGTGCTCCTGCGGGGAAACTGACGGCGAGCGCCAGTTTCCCAGGGCCGAGGCCCCACCGCAGGGTTGACCGTTGTTTTGGTGTCTGGCGATCGGCCGGCGTCAGCTGGCGAAGCGGTCGAACTCCCCGTTCTTGGCCCCCGTGAGGAAGGCGGCGACCTCGGCTCGCGTATAGATGAGGGCCGGGCCGTGCGGGTCACGGGAATTGCGTAACGCCACGCCCCCACCGGGCAACAGCGCCAGTTCCACACAGTTTCCGTCCGCGTTGCTGCGGCGGCTCTTGACCCAGGTGACGTCTACAAGTGCATCAGCGCAGACACCGTTTCCGTAGTGGCTCATGCTCGCCTACCCCCTGCTAGTCGAGAATTTCATGATCCTTTATCCGTGCTGCCCGGCACGGACGGGGAATACGTGCCCGCTTCATCTGCTTCGGATGCAATTCCCGATGCAATTGCATCCGGGGCGGGGTGGCGAGGATACTAGTTCCGGCCGGGCCGTGTTCTGGTCCTGCGGCTGGACGACTTTCGGGGGGAACTGGAAGTGAGCGCACACACGTTGACCGCCCTGCGCGAGAGCGCGGGAGTCCAGATCGCTCCCTCCCCCGCGGACCGCACACCGCAGGAGATCGCTACCCCCATGCAGTCCACCGCCCCCGACTGGGGCCTGGTCCTGGGGATCAGCGCAGCCGGCTTCGCCGCCCGCAGCTTCGGCACCGATCCGGCCTCCCTGCGCCAGATCCGCCAGTTCACCCGCGACATCCTGGAAGAGTGGGGGCTGGTCAACTTCGCCGACGACGCCGTCGTCGTCGCCAGCGAACTGGCCGCCAACGCCATGCACCACGCCCTGGACCACATCGGCGGCGACAGTGCATGGCTGGGCCTGGTGCGCTCCGAACGCGCCCTGATCTGTGTCGTCGCCGACCCCAGCCCTGCTCCCCCTGTCCCCCAGAAGCAGAGCGCACTGACCGAACACGGGCGCGGGCTGTACCTGGTGGACGCCCTCACCGCCCGGTGGGGCTATTCCGAACCCGACGGCCACGGCAAGACCATCTGGGCCCGCATACCCATACCTCCCCGGTAGCCGGTCGGCGCGCGAACCCTGGCCCCCTCACTCACACCGTAAGTTCCCGGCACTTCGCCCCATCTGATCGGCCATCTCGACCGGGTCCGCTACGACATCGCCCTGGCCACTGACTGGCACATCGCCACCAGCGCCATCACGAAGCGTCATCAAGGCCCCGTGCCGGGGTTTGAGGGCCATCATGAACGCCAGGCCGGGTGCGTGCAGGCCGGCGCGGAAGCTGTCGTGGTCGCCGTAAGCGCAGTCGGCGGCCACTGCCCTCAAGACCAGCCCGGCCGCTTTGGCTTCGGTGGCGAGAGCCACCGCGATCTGCAGCTTGGACTCGAAGCCCGGGTCCTTCTTTCCCTGAGGGAGGTGGTGGGCCGGGGTGAAGGGGGGACGGCGTGCACCGCGTAGTAGACGCGCTCGTCCGCCCAACAAGTGGTCACCGTGACCACACCTCGGGTTGAACCAGGAGGGCGAGCATCTGCTTGCCCAGCGCCTCTTCGACCAGCGTCGGCTGGTGGGCGTAGTCCGCCCGGAAGAGGTCACGGATCCGCTCAGCCTCGGCCGTGACACCCCGCTTCCGGCGAGCGCGGCCTCCAGCTGCATGCGGGTCAGCCGTGAGGCCTTGGTGGGAGTGGGGCCAGGCGGAGAAGGTCGCGGGCCTCGGGGCGACACAGGCCGTTGGACCAGGTGGATGCGGCCTCCAGGATCGAGGGGTAGAACTCGCGGAGCAGAGAGCGAAGCTGATTGGCGACGGTCTGCCGGTTCCAGGTGGCGTCCTGCTGGGCGCGGGCCAGAACAGCGATGGCGCGAGCCAGATCACTGTCCTCGGGCAGGGGCCGGTGCGTGTGCAAAACAGTGCGCAGGATGTTCGCCAGGACCAGGGCGTCGCCGGGATCGAAAGCGCGCGAGTTCGTGGATTCCTGGGAGGGCAGGTTCGGGAACCCGCGCGGCGGTCGCTGGTTCAGGAGGGATTTGAGATGGGTTGAGCGTCGTGGCGTGCTGGTCGAGGTTGCTCAATCAACCCAGCTCACTACCGCGAGGCGACGGCGGGAGGCGGAGTAGTAGAAGTTCCGAAGCGCGTTGTCCCCGTACTCGTCTGAGTGGGCCCGGCAAGATTTTCGTGAAGTGGGGGTGTGCTCCCGTGCGCTGGTGACACTCCGTCACCGATAGCGGCGTCGGAGGTGGGCTATGAGGATCACACGCCGCCGCAGGAGCGGGACTCCCGCACGACCCGACATGATCCGTTTCTGAAGCTTCAGATCTGTGATTCGTCCTTCGTTGACGCCGGAGTTGAACACGGTGGTGATGCCTTGGACGACGGCCGGCTGGTCCTCGCGGAGGGCTCGGGCCAGGCTGGCCATCGCGGGCAGTCGGGAGTGGGTGAGCTTGTCGAGCCAGTTCGGCAGGAGGGTGGCATCGCGGGCGCCGAGCATCGCGGCGAACTCTCTGACCAGTTCATGGGCCTGATCCAGTTCCGGGCAGGCGGCGCGGACGCGTTGTAGTCGCTCGGTGGCGTGCAGGCCGCGGCGGTGAGGTGCGGTGGTGATCCAGCGGGCAACCTGACGGGGCGAGGGCGGCCGCTCACGCGGCGTGTCGATCGGCAGTCCGCGCCGCAGCGGCGCTATGGCCATCTTCACCCGCTGGTAGTGACCTTGGTAACCCTTGGTGGTGATCTCCTGGTGCAGCACCTTCGCGACGTGCTCGCCCTCGTCCCATCGCTGCTGCAGATACTCCAGATAGGGATCGAGGCTAGTGGTTCGCCGCGGCGGAGTTCGGCGTACGCACGCCTGCCAGCTGGTGGCGCGGGAGTACTTGGCCACCGTGCGCCGGTTCAGTCCCAGTTCGCGGGCCATGGCGCTGAGCGAGCGGCCGGTGCCGGTCACCGCGTGCACCGCCTCGAACAGCCGCTTCGCATGCCGCCGGGCCCGAGTATCGGCCGGCTCCGTTGGTGCCACCGGGCTCGCCGGAACCGGTTCAGGATCGACAACCGCGGCGGTCAGGCACCGGCGGTGGGCCGCGGCCACGTCCGACACCCGCTTGGAGAGCCCTTGCCACAAGTGAAAACGATCACTGACCTGCACTGCGTCCGGAGCGCCCTCGGCGATGCCCTGCCGGTAGACCAGCGAGCCATCCCTGCACACCACACGAACGCCCGGATGTGCCCGCAGCCAGGAAGCCAACTGCTCTGCGTCGCGGCCGGACCACAACTCGATCGGCAACCGGGACTCGGCGTCCACCAACAGCGTGCCGTACGTGTCCGCGTACAGCGCGAAGTCGTCCACCCCCAACACCTGCGGCGTTCCTGCCGGTGGGAGCGGCATGCGCATCACATGGAACAGCACACTCGTCCGAGACAGCGGCGTCTTCAGGATCTGCAGCAGCCGGGCACCCCCGCGGCCGGCCAGCAGCACCCCGGCCATCTCCACCAGGTGCTGCAGCAGCGGACTGCGCCGCTGATAGCGCACCGTCAGCCCCTCGACCTGCTCGGCAAACGTCCGCCGACTGCAGCCCGCAGCGTCACAGAACAGCCGCCGCACCGACAGTTTGATCAGCACCGGCCGTCCGCCGACCGCGACGTCGGCAAGCGTGCGGCAGTAGCGGCTGTGGACTCGCGTCGACCCGAGACCGCAGTCCGGGCACGTCACCGTCAACTCACGGGTACGGGCGGTGATTCGGACCACGCTGCCCGCCGCCCACACCCGTTCCACCCGCACCACATCCAGGTGCGGAGACACAGTTCGTACGAGGTCATCACACTCGCCGACCATGCCGCCATGAGTGACAGGGTGTCACCGGCGCACGGGAGCACCTCTCCACTTCACGAAAATCTTGCCGGGCCCCTGAACGTGCCCAGGCAGGTACGGCCATACGTGACCAGCCTCTGGGTGCTTTCGCTGTGTTGAGGCCGGCCACGGTGGTGCACCACGAGGAAATGCAAGCGTTCCCTCGTGGCGAATACCAGCTGCGGGCATCAGTAGCCGATCGTGAAGCGGCGTTGGACGAAGCGCGGCAGCTCCGCCTCGTCGATCAGGGTGTCCTGGCGGCGGATCCGGTCGGTGAGATACCGAAGGGCAAGGAGACCTGTCCGATCGGCAGGCGGAGGTGCTCGTCGTCGCCATCGGGCGAACACGGTGACCGGCGGGCGGTTGCGACCAGGACCTGGACGGTGCGGACGGGGCGTGTGGGCGCTGACGCTGCCCTGAGGGTGAGCCGGGTGCTCAGTCGTCCGGGAACAGCTCTTTGCGCCTGGTGCGCCAGCGTTCCAGCATCAGCGGCAGTTCCTCGCCGATGAACTCGAAGAACGCGAGAGTCTCGGACATCCGGCGGCCGGCCGGGGTGTCGCCGCCGAGGCTTTTGACTCCCTCGCGCAGTGCGTCCTCCCAGCGCTTCATGATGACGTCGCGGTTGCCGAGGGCCTCGTACCACTGGTTGTTGTGGACCCGGTAGCGGTCGCGGCGGGATCCGGGCTCACGCTCGCGTGTGACCATGTGCTGCTGGCTGAGGTAGCGCACCGCACCCGAGACGGCGGCCGGGCTGACCTGGAGCTGTTCACCGAGTTCGGCGGAGCTCAGGGCACCGGAGTCCGCGGCGAGCAGGGCTGAGAAGACCCGGGCCGGCATGCGCTGGATACCTGCCTCCACAAAGGTGGCGGCGAAGGACTCGATGAACCGGGCGACGGCCTCTTCGTCCCTCGGGCTCTTGGAAGCTTCAGTCATCTCCGGATCATCTCCCCTGATCAGTACGCTGCCGACGAGTATATACGATTCCTTAACTTCACAACTTTGCGAAACCAGCGTACGTTCTGAATCATGACGAAGGCAATCACCGTCTCCGGACTGCACAAGTCGTTCGGCAAGACGCACGCTCTGGACGGCCTCGACCTGGAGGTCGAGACCGGCGAGGTCCACGGCTTCCTCGGCCCCAACGGCGCAGGCAAGTCCACGACCATCCGAGTCCTGCTCGGCCTGCTGCGCGCCGACTCCGGTGCCGCCCAGCTGCTCGGCAAGGACCCGTGGGACGAGGCGGTCGAGCTGCACCGGCGGCTCGCCTACGTCCCGGGCGATGTCGAGCTGTGGCCCAATCTCACCGGCGGCGAGGCCATCGACCTGCTCTCCCGGCTGCGCGGCAAGCTTGACAAACAGCGCCGGGACGAGCTGATCCAGCGCTTCGACCTGGACCCGACCAAGAAGGGCCGGGCCTACTCCAAGGGCAACCGGCAGAAGGTCGCCATCGTCGCCGCGCTCGCCTCCGACGCCGAGCTGCTGCTGCTCGACGAGCCGACAGCGGGACTCGACCCGCTGATGGAGGTGGTCTTCCAGGACGTCATCTCCGAGGCGAAGGCCGCCGGCAAGACGGTGCTGCTCTCCAGCCACATCCTGGCCCAGGTGGAGAAACTCTGTGATCGGGTGAGCATCATCCGGCAGGGGCGGATCGTGCAGTCCGGGACGCTGAGCGAGATGCGCCATCTGACCCGTACGACCATCGAGGCCGAGACCACCCACCCGGTCACCGGGCTCGACGCACTCGCCGGTGTGCACCAGCTGCGTACCGACAACGGCCGGGTGCACTTCGCCGTGGCCGGCGCCCAGTTGGACGGCGCGGTGCGCAAGCTGTCCGAGTTCGGCATCCGCAGCCTGGTCAGCCACCCGCCCACACTCGAAGAGCTGATGCTGCGCCACTACGGCGACGAACTGGCCGCCAATGGCAACGGCAAGAGCGGCCCCGACGGAGACACCCGATGAGCACCGTCACCGCCACCAAGACATCCGCGCAGACCGGCCCGATCGCGGGCGACAGCGCCCTGGCCGGAACCCGGACGCTGATCCGCTTCAACCTGCGCCGGGACCGGATCCGGATCCCCGTGTGGATCCTCGCGCTGTTCCTCGGCACGCTCTCCACGGCCAGCAACTACAAGACGCTGTACGCCACCGCCAAGCAGCAGGCATCGGTCGTCAAGACCATGGACACCCCGGCCGGTCTCGCCATGACCGGACCGAGGCACTATCTGGACGACTACAACTTCGGCGCCATGATGGGCCACCAGATGCTCGGCTTCACGGCCGTCATGGTGGGCCTGATGAGCGTCCTGATCGTCACCCGGCACACCCGCAACGAAGAGGAGACGGGCCGCGCCGAACTGGTCCGCTCCGCCGCCGTCGGCCGGCACGCGCACTTGGCGGCCGCGCTGACCGTGGCCGTCCTGGCCAACCTGACCCTCGCCCTGCTGCTCGCCCTCGGCCTCGGCGGTATGGGCATCGACGGCATCGACACCAGCGGCTCGCTGCTCTACGGCCTCGCCCACGCGGCCATCGGCATCACCTTCGCCACCGTCGCCGCGATCACCGTGCAGATCACCCCGCACACCCGGGCGGCCTCCGGCATCGCACTCGCCGTCATCGGCGCCGCGTATGTCCTGCGCGCGGCCGGCGACTCGGGCGACAACGCCCTGTCCTGGCTCTCCCCGATCGGCTGGGCGCAGCGGACGTACGTCTATGTCGACAACCGCTGGTGGCCGCTGCTGCTCTGCCTGGCGCTGGCCGCGATCTGCGGGACGCTGGCCTTCGTCCTGTCCACCAGGCGGGACGTGGGCGCGGGCCTGCGGGCCGCGAAGCTCGGCAGCCCGGTGGCGTCCGACGCCCTGGCCCGGCCGTTCGGCTTCGCGCTGCGGCTGCACCGCGGGACGCTGTTCGGCTTCGGTGCCGGTCTGCTCCTGATGGGCGCGATGTACGGCTCGATCCTCGGCCAGGCCGACGACATGCTGAAGGACATCGACCAGATCAAGGACGCGCTCGACCGCATCGGCGGCACCACGATGGCCGAGTCCTTCGCCTCCATGGTGCTGGTGATCCTCTCGGTGGCCGCCGCGGTGTACGTCGTCATGGCCACGCTGCGCCCCCGCGCCGAGGAGACCGCGGGCCGGGCCGAGCCGCTGCTCTCGACCGGCCTGTCCCGGGGCCGCTGGGTCGGCAGCCATCTGGCCGTGGCCCTGGCGGGCGGCACCCTGATGCTGCTCCTGGGCGGACTCGGGATCGGCATCGCGGGCGCGGCCTCGACCTCCGACGGAGGGCTGTTCCTCAAACTGGTCGGCGCGTCCCTGGCGTACGCCCCCGCCCTCTGGGTCACGGTCGGTGTCGCGGTCGTGCTCTTCGGCTGGTTCCCGCGGGCGAGCGCGGCGGCATGGGCTGTGCCGGTGTACGCGTTCGTCGTCGGCTACCTCGGGGAGCTCCTCCAGTTCCCCAACTGGATGAAGAACCTGTCCCCGTTCGGCCACATCCCACAGCTCCCCGCAGCGGACCTGAACTGGACGCCGCTCATCACCCTCACCGTACTCGCGGCCGGACTGATCCGGCTGGGCCTCGCAGGCTTCAACCGGCGGGACCTGGAGACGAAGTAGCCCCAGCCCTCCGGCTCCCAGCCCCACTTGGACGTGCGGCACCCCGATCCGCAGCGGAGTCGGGGCCGCCGCGCTGCGTGGCTTCAGACCTCGACGAGCAGCGACTTCAGCCCTCGTATGACATCGCCGCCCTTCCAATCCGGCTCGGCGGCCAAGCGCAGGCTCGGGGCCCGGCGGAGTAACTGACCGAAGGGGACGGACAGCTCGAGGAGGGGCTCTAGGCGCCCAGGCAGCAGCGGAGGCCCGCGCCGACGCCGTCTGCGTCGCCAATTCGTTCTGGAGCTCCGTGAACCGCCGCGACTCTCTGGCCGGATCCGGCTTCGCCGGCGCGTTCACCACGCCCGTCGCCAGAAGGGCATAGGCTCACCGCCCCGCAGATCGGCATCGCTCGCGCCGCTGCCGTCGTCGTCCAGCCGTCCCGCTCGAGGCGGGCATTCCAGGCGCTCGCAAGCGCCGCATCGGTGTAAGCGGACCTCGCCGCTGACGAACGATGAGGCCCCCGCCAGCATCTGCCCCCGCGGGGCCTCATCGACCATCACGTGTCACAACAGCCCCTATGAGCCGGGTCCTGGCTGTCACTATCTGACCGAGTGGAAGACCTGTGTGAACCACGGTGCGTGCGAATAGCCGCTGGCGACGTGACGGGCGGTTGAGCCGGGCTGTTGGCCGAGGGCGGCCGAGAGTACGTCCGTTAGCTGCAAATCCGGCAGTCCCAGGGGGTACAACACCTCCGTGCCAACAGGCCGCGACAAGATCACCAACGACATCCGGAAAGTGAGTCAGAACCCAAACCCGGAGCCACACTCGAGGGCGGCATCGCCGGACGAGCCCGCATCGAGCACGTCCCGGACGGAAGCGGGCACCATACGGGGCGTGGATCACCAGCCAACACGTCGGCAGCGACCGCCTCGATCACGCCCAACTCGTTGCCCTCGCCCATCTCCCAGTGCAACGCGCGCAGTAGCGGACTGGCCTGCGATGATGACGGCGTGCCAGAGCCAGGGACCACTGCCGTCGTCATTGTCTTGCCCGATGCCGCTCCGCTCCTCGATGCGGCGTGGCGTATCGACCCGGCTCTGGTGCGTCGTGGGGTGCCGGCGCACGTCTCGCTCCTCTACCCGTTCGTGCCGGAATCGGCGCTGACAGATCAGGACGAGAAGGGCGTGCGTTCCCTGGCTGCGAGTTTCCCGGCAGCTGATCTGCTCTTGGAGGAGGTCGTGACGGCCTCCGGCTTCGTCGCCGTCACCGTTCCGGGACTCCAAACGATCGTCGATGCGTTCTGCACCCAGTGGCCCGGGTTGCGCCCGTACAAGGGCCGCTTCGGGGCGCAGCCCGCCGCCCATGTCACGGTCGCTATGGGTGCGGACAACCCGACAGCTGCCGCCCATGTCCGCGCTGCGATCGGCAGCCTGCTGCCGCTGCACACCCGTGCGACGGCGGTCCAGCTGGTGGTGCTGACGGAGGAAGGCTGGCAGCCGCGGTTCACCGTGCCGCTCGGCGTCCCGGACGGGCCGTAGACACCGCCCGCCAGTCCCTCGCCCCTGGCCGGCGAACACAGCCCGAGGCCGGCACCCCATCCTCGGCCGCGCCCTGGGTCCCCGCGACCTCCTGGAGTTCCTGCGGCGAGCAGGACTGGACCCGGAAAACGTCCGCCTGGACGACCCGCTGCTCATCGAGTGGCGCGGCGGCGGGCCAGCCGTCTGGAGCCCCGATCCCTCCGAGGAGCGAACACAGCAGTGCGAGCCGCCACCCGGCGAAGGCGACGGCCCGCACTGCTGCGCTACTGCTGTTAGCCGGGCATCGCAGGACCGTTCGCCTTCTCCGGCTACTGCGTCGTCCCGGCGTCGGCCGTCTTTGGCTGAGGGGTGATCCCCGATCAGCGGCGGCCGGTGGCCAGGATGACGAGGAACTGGCCGCCGCCCGCCTCGATGTCGGCGGTCACCGGCAGCCCCGGTAGCAGTCGGGAGAACCGGTCCACCAGCCAATCCGCCGCCTCTTGGGCGTCCTTCCTGGTCGGACAACGGCCCACCATTTCGCGGCCCCCCTTGCGTTCCAGCCTGTCGCCAACGGCAATCAGTGGCGCGGGTTCGACTACGTACAGGCGCTCCGGCCAGGCGATGACCACCTTGACCGCACCCTTGCGGCTATTGCACCCGCGGTGCGCGAGCCGCTCGGCGACCTTGGCCTTCCGGTCGGCGGTCCGGCTGTCGACGCTGGGCCCCCGCGGGTCGTTCACCGACTGGTCGGGGTCGACCGCTTCGTCACACACCCAGCACCGCCAGCCGTCGCGCTCGGCCACATCATCAAGAAGACTCATCCGAGCAAACTAGCCTGCCCGGCCGCCACCCGCGCACCAGGGCCCCGGCTGGCCAACAGCGCTGCGACACCAGGCTGGCTCTATAGACGACGAGTGGGTTCTGGCACACGTTCCGGATGTCGTTGGTGATCTTTCCGCGGCCTGTTGGCACGGAGCTGGTGCTCCGGGAACCGCACAGGGCGGTGCACCTCCTCGCCAGCGGCCGACGTCGGGGCGATCTCCCCCAGGTGGAGACAGCACGGTTCCGGCCGAGCGGAGGCATCGGGCTGATCTTTCCATCCGGTTCCGGGCGCCCCCGGCAGATCAACTTCCCAGACTGGTGGTGCTGTTGGAGCTGGAGGGAGAGTTGTGAACAAGAGGTCTTCGCCGCCTACGACCGCACCAACGCCCGTGCCGATACGGCGATGGACGACGCGGCCCAAGGGCAGGTACAAACCGGCGTGCTGCTCAAGGATGCATCGCAAGGCAGGAACGAAGGACGACGTCGCCCACCTGGTCCGTCCCAAGTTCCTGTCCCGTCGGGGAAAGCCGACGCCGGCTTCCCGCGCTTCTTCGCCGTACTGAGCAAGTGGAAGGGCCAGGAGAAGGACCGCTCGTCACAGCTGTTGTACTTCGCACAGACTCAGCCCGGCGGACCGTGGACGGCCACCGCCTCCATCTGGGCGCTCACCGAACCACTCAAGAAGCCCACCGCCACCGATCCCGCGCCGGGTCCGACGTCGACCGAAAAGGGCCGCACCATCGTGCGGATGAAGCCCGAACAACCTCCCGCCCTGCGCCGCAATCCGGACGACACCGTGCAGCTGTCTCCGACCGGATCAGCGGAGCGCTCCGTGTGTGGCGCCTTCGCGGACTACCTCACGTTCGATCCTCCGCAGGGAAAACTCGCGGATCGGCGCTTCGCCCGCGGTCCCATGACCAGCGATCTCGTGAAGTTCTTCAATGGATGGGCGGACCTCGAACTCGAGCGCAGCCTGTCGTACCGGCCGGCGGGCACCGCGCTGCCGGTGCTGCGCCTGGACTCGGGTAGTTCGCTGGTGGCGTGCACCCTGCAGCAGACGCACCGGGTGGCCGGAGTCGGTGCAAGCGGAACCGTGGTGTTCGAAAAGGACTCGGACACCCAGATCATGCTCGGAGGCGGACCGGAGTGGCGCGAAGCCACGTCGATCAGCAGCATGACGGTGCTGCTCGAGGTGCCAGCCAAGGCAGGTGCTGCACCTGGGCCCCAACGTGGGCGCGATGCGGGAATGATGTCGCGCCGGGCCTTCACTTGCCCATCCGCCGAGCACGGAGTCCCCGCAAGCACCATCAGATCAGGGCTCCTCAAATCACACGCCAGTCACGAACACCATCGACGCACCGGGATCACAAGGCCCCCACCTGTGCAAACGGCATCGTCTCGGACCACATGGACGCCAGCGGACAGTTCCGCCTACCTGTGTCCTGTGAGGCGGTACTGGAGACACTTTGGGCGAGGGCCGCCACCGGTCACCTGGGGACGTGGATGACCAGCTCGTCGGGGAGGTCGCGTTGGGTTCGGGGTGGGTCGGTGGGCATGAACTCCGCTCTGTGGCGGGAGAGATGGGCGTGCATCATTCGCTCGCCGCACCCGGTGCAGGCGAACGGCTCCGACGAGATCGTGGAGTCCGCTCGGTGCGAGGTGGGTTCGGGGACGTTCTCGGTGCTGGGAAGGTCGGTGGCGGTGTTCCGGCAGGACGTGGACGAGGGGGCGCGGCCGGGGGAGGATTCCCAGCCGCGCCCTTCTTCTGGCCTGCCGGTGGGCTAGTCGGCCTGCTTGACGCAGGTCTCGTCCTTCTTCGGCAGCTTGCCGGTGGCCAGGTAGGTGTTGACCTTGTTGTCCACGCAGTCGTTGCCGTAGAGCCCGTAGAGGGCGTGGCGGTTGGCGCCCTTGAGGGTGAGCAGTTTGGAGCTCGGCAGCTGCTTGTGCAGGTCGAGGCTGCTGCGGTAGGTGGTGCGGGTGTCGCCGGTGGCGGCGACGATCAGCATCTTGGCGTCGCGGCGCACCTGGGTGGGCTGCTCACGGGGCGCATCCAGGAAGGCGCAGGTGCTGATGTTGTTGGCTACCGGTCCCATGATCGGGTGCTCGGCACGGCTGCGCTGGATGTCCTTCCAGTACGTTTCGGGGTCGCGAGGGGCCGGCTTGTCGCCGCAGATGATCGTGGCCTGCACGCCGGAGTTCGGCGACCCGCCGGTCAGGGCGGACTTCAGCGCGGCGGCGAACTCGGGGGACAGTTCGGTGGGCTGTCCCTTCGCCGCCTTGGCAAGTACGGAGACCTGCTCGGCGAACGAGGCCCGCGCTTCGGGGGTGTCGTCCGAGTTCCCCGCGATGAAGAGGAACGGCACCTGGGTGTCGTCGAGTTGGAAGGTGCTGGCGCCCGTGCCGACGGTCAGCGGGCCGCGCGCGGACGCCGCGACGATGCGGTCGAGGGTGGCGAGCACTGCGGCGCGGGTGCTGCCGAGGCCGTAGGTGGCGTGGCGCTTCGCGGCCCAGGCGGCCCAGTCGGAGAGGGCCCGCTCGTTCTCGCGCTCGGAGCCCTTCAGCAGCCGGGGGCCGTAGTCGGCCGGGGCGATCGCCCCGTCGAGGACGAAGCGGTCGTACTTGCCGGGAAACATCTGGGTGTAGACGGTGCCGAGGTAACTGCCGTACGAGTAGCCCAGGTAGGAGATCTTGCGTTCGCCGAGCGCGCCCCTGATGACGTCCATGTCGCGGGCCGTGTTGCGGGTGCTGACGTGCGGCAGGACGGAGCCGCTGGTGGCGCGGCACTTGTCGGCCAGGCCCTTCTTTAAGGCGACCTGGCGCTCGAAACTCGCCCGGCTGAGGCCGGCCGAGCGGATGTCGGTGCCGACAGGCCAGCCGCAGTCCAGTGGGGTGCTGCGGCCCACGAAGCGCGGGTCGAAGCCGATGATGTCGTAACGCGGCCCGGTCTTCTTCATCATTTTGCGCACGTCCGGCGGGGACTGGACGGCGGGGCCGCCAGGGCCGCCGTTGTTGAGCAGGATCGAGCCGATGCGGTGGCGGGTGTCGGTGGCCTTGAGCCGGGATATCGCGACGGTGATCGTACGGCCCCGGGGGTCGGCGTAGTCCAGCGGTACGAGTACGTCGGCGCACTGCACGCCGGCCTTGTCCAGGTCGCGGCCCATCGCGTCGTCGGGGCCCTTGGCGCAACTGCCCCAGCCCGGACGCTGGTTGTAGTAGCGGTCGAGGCCGGTCCCGGTGCTGCTCTTGGCCGTGGTCGTGGCCGTGCTGGTACTCGCGGCCGTGTTCGTGGCCGTGGCCAGGGCGGGAGTCGCGGTGAGCGCGGCGGTGAGGGCGAGGCCCGCGGCCGAAGCGCGGCGTGCGGTGGTGGTGCTGAGCAGGGTCACGCGGTCTTCTCCTGGAACGGGTGGGTGCGGTTGGTGGGGCAGAAGGCGCCGTCCACGACGGCGCGGAAGTCGGCCTCGGCCTTGTCGGTGTCGGGGACCTGGTTGAGGGCGGTGGCGATGCTGCGGCCGCCGGGGCCGCTCGCACCGAGCGCGCGGTGTCCGCCGGGCACGGTCCCGCCGTGTCCCCACCACGTGCCGCCGCACTTCAGTGGCGACGAGACCAGGCCCAGCCCGTAGCGGGCGCCGGGCCACAGCCGGTCGGGGTCGGCGGGCACGGTGCGCTTCATCTCGGCGAGCCAGCGCGCGGGCACCAGCTTCCCGCCGAACAGCCCCTGGTAGAACCGGTTCACATCGGCCGGCGTGGAGACCAGGGCACCGCCCGCACCGCCGAAGGTCACGTTCCACTCGGTACCGTCGACCTGCCGGCCCGAGCCGCCCGGATCGGGGAAGTAGCTGCGCGAGTGCGCGCCTCGGACGCGAGTGGCATCGCCCGGCCAGTACGTGTCGCGCAGGCCCAGCGGCCCCAGGATCCGCCGCGAGACCTCCGCCTCGATGCCGCGCCCGCTCACCTTCTCGACGATGAGCCCGGCGACGAGGGTGTTGGTGGTCGCGTAATGCCACTTCTTGGCCGGGCGCTCCATCGTGAGGGCGGTCGCGATCAGTTCACGGGGCTCGAAGTGGCGGTAGCGCCACTCGTTCACGGGTCTGTCGGCGATGGCCTCGACGTAGTCGGGAAGGCCACTGGTGTGCTGGAGCAGCTGCCGTACGGTGATCTTCCGCCCGTCGTAGCCGTTGCCCCGGATCAGCCCCGGCAGATACCGCTCGACCGGAGCGTCCAGCTCGATCCGGCCCTCGGCGGCCAGTTGCACCACCACCGTCACGGTGAACGTCTTGGTGACACTGCCGATGCGCAGCCGGTCGTCGGCGTTCATCGGGCGCCCGGTGTCCCGGTCGGCGACGCCCCGCGCGGCCTTCCAGCGGCCGCACTCGGGATTGGCCACCTCGGCGGCCGCACCCGCGATCCCGTGCCGGGTGACGAGGGTGTCCAGGGACGCGGTGAGCGCTCCACGTGCCGCCACGTCGCACCCGACGGGCGCGCTGGGCCCGGGCGCCGCAGCCGAGGCGATAGAAACGTTCGAGGCGTTCGCGCTGGGAACGGCGACCGCCAACACAGCCGATGCCGCGGCCAAAGCCACCGCGTACCGGTTCGGCCGGGCTGTTCTGATGGGGGATTTCTCTGCTCTGAGGTGTGTATGTGTCACACCGTCAGACGCTAGAGTCAGAGCCGCCCCTACTCACTACAGCCCGCACCCCGATCACCCAGGGAGCCACCTATACCCACGGGGTGGGGTGATCCCCCCAACGGGACGGAGCCGCCGACCTCATGACGGGTCCCTCGCCCGCGTAGGTTGCGCCCAGTGGCGCCGATGGCGTGTCGTCCTCGGTGAGCGTCAGGCCCGGCCGGGACCTGACGAAGGTAGCGTCATCCAGGGTGATGCACGCGCCGTCACGCCCGTACTGAAAGAACTCGATGCCATCAGTGGCCATCACGCTGTACGTCTCTGTGTCCCCGAGACCGACCTGCTCGGAGATCTCCATGCCTTGACCGCAACGCGGCCGAGGGACAGGACGACCGCAGCAGCGCGCGCAAACAAGCGGCGCGTTCAAAGTCCAGGTTCACGACGCCCGACGCGATGGACCGACCTGGCCGCGGCGGCGCCGGGATGGTCCGATCATGCCCGGAGCGACAGGCCACCCTCGCCGCCCCCACATTCGCCCGCCGCCCGGCCGCCCCAAGTCGCCCTCGACTGACCGTGTTTCGGCGAGGCCCGAAACACCTGTTGCTGCGGTCCGCGCGGCGGTAAGACTTGCTGCCGCACGAGTATCCGACGTGAAGGGGGACGCATGAGGGTCAAGAAAATGCTGGCACGCGCCACAGCGGTCGCACTCATCGCCACAGGAGGTGTCGCCGCGGGGACGGGCATGGCAGCTGCGGACGACAGTTCCGGTTCGCCCACTGGCAGCTTCGCGCCACTGGGTGATGGCCACGGCTCGCCCAGCGGCGGACTCGCTCCGATGGGCGACGGCTCCGGTGCGCCCGGCGGTTCCGGCATCTCGCCGATGGGCGATACCGATGGCTCGCCGGGCGGCGGTTTCGCGCCGATGGGCGACAACAGTGGCGCGCCGGGCGGCTTTGTCTCTCCCGCTGAGCTCGACTGGGGCATCGCACCCATGGGAGACGACGGCGGTTCCCCGGGCGGGGCGGGAATCACGCCAGCCGAAGTCGACTGGGGTGTCGCGCCGATGGGCGAGAACGACGGCTCCCCGGGTGGAACCGGTGTCGCGCCGATGGGCGAGAACGATGGCTCGCCGGGCGGCGGTTTCGCGCCGATGGGCGACAACAGTGGCGCGCCCACTGGCGGTGTGGCGCCGATGGGAGATGGCGACGGCGCGCCCAGTGGTGGCTTCGCTCCGATGGGTGCTGGCGACGGCTCGCCCGGCGGCGGCTGACCGTGAACGGGGCGGGTATGCGGGGCCGTTGTCCACAGGCACACCCGTTCCCCCATGCCCGCCCGTACCGCGCCGCCCACGGAACCGACAGACGTGGCCAAGTACGGCCCGCTGATGCCCTTGCTGACCGTGGCCGAGGCGCAGGAGACGATGAGCATGCTGCATGGTGTCGCCGTTGGCGTGCCGGATCCGGTGGAGGCGGGCCGGTTGTCGCGCGTGCTGGCGGGACGAGTTCCGTCCCAGCACCGGGGCGGGTCGCGATCGCTGCCTCTCTCCAGAATCCGGAAAGTCCCCCGCTGGGGACTGGCTTCCAATATGCTGACCCGCGGAATTTCAAGGGCCGGTTCACGGCCGTTCATGCAAAACGGGGGAAGGGATTCCTATGCGCGCCCGAACAAAGTACGGAGTGGCCTTGGTGGCCGCTATGGGGGCAATTGTGTTCGCGGCTGGTCCCGCGTCAGCGGCTTCGGTGGAATGGACGCGCAGCTGTGGAACCACCTATGGCGGCAGAATAAGCTCAGGTTACGTGACGACCTGGAAGAATTCGCAGGGCAGCTGCAAGGGCCACACCTATGTCAAGTACCAGGATCCCCAAAACGGTCACTGGTACGACTGGAAAAGCAGCTCCAGGAATGCGCTAATCAATCGCGACGGCGTCAAGAAGAGCCAGCACAAGGGTTGCGCAGACTGCGATGTGTACACCCTGACTAAGTAACACGGAAACGAGTACCGCGGTAGAGCACGGCCCCCAGCCGGATGGTTGGGGGCTGTGTGCGTCACTGTGCCGCGTTGACGGCGCCTGCTTCGGTCCAGATGTGGCCGCATCCGTTGCAGTGGGCAAGGGGCGGCCGGCCGTGTCCGCCGTGGATGTCGATGGTGCCGCCGCACGTGCAGGGACGTTCCAGTGTCCGGCGCTGCGCAGCGATGTCGAGGGCCCGCTCGACCTGCCCGGCGGCGGTCTCGGCGACACGCGCGACGCGGGCGAGGAGCTGCTCGTCGAGCGGCCGGAACGGACCGGCGGCGCCCTGCACGCGGGCGAGGAGCCACAGGGCGGCGATCGGTGCGGTGCGGGTCCCGTGTACCGCCAACGGCGGGGGTCCCGGGCGTCCTTCATGGCGAGGAACTCACGGCGGACGCGGTCGGCGGCCGGGTAAGAGCTGGGCAGGAGCCCCATGGGTGAGCGCTGCACCTCGCCCGCGGTGACGTCGGCGCACTCGACGAGGTTGGTCTCCACGGTGCGCATGGTGTCGAGGATGGCCAGGCGGACCGGGGCGGGGCGCTCGCCGAGCTGGTCGGAGGAACGTTCCAGCGAGCGGAGGTGGGCGGCCTGGTGGCGGTCGTACTCCAGCTGCTCGGCGTCGAGTTGATCGAGGGCAGCGAGATCGCCGCGGAGGCCGAGGCCGAAGGCGCCGTGCTGGGTCGGTGTGCCGGCGGATTCGTGGAGGTCTCGCCAGTGGAGGGCGATGGTGCGGAGGTGGGTGGTGGTGGTCATCGTGGGCTCCTGTGGTGCGCGGGGCGGTACGGTGATCAGCACTTGGGGGGCGTCCTGGTCTGGGGAGACTGTGAGGGCGCCCCTTCGTCGTGTTCAGCGGCGGGGGGGGGCGGGTGGCCCGTACGGCGACTGCCAGGCGGGCCGGTCCTTGCGCGTCACGGGCTTGCCCTGCTCGTCGCTCAGGTTGGCGTCCTTCAACGCCTGGAAGGAGCGGGCCATCTGCTCCACGGCGGGGCGTAGCGCTTCGGCGTAGGCCTGCATGAACGCGTGTATGGCCTGGTGCACTTCGCGGATGCGGTCGGCCACGGCGCGGACCGCTTCGGGCTCCTCGTAGATCACGATGTTCGTGATGCCGCGGAGGGGCTGCCATTCGCCGTTGTCGTCGAGGTGTTCGACGCGGGTGGGCTTCATCAGTCCCTCATTTCGGGTTCGCCGAGGGCAGCGCGGAGTTCGGTTGTGGCGCTCCCGTATGCGCGGAGGACGGCCCACCGGGATGCGAGCGCGCGGGCCCGTTCGATGGAGGCTTCGGCTTGCTCGGCGCGGGCGTACAGGGCGTCGAGGATGTCATCGGTGATCGTGTCGGCCTGCGATGGGCGCGCAACCGGTCATCGCCTACTGCGCATCGGTGCGCAGCGCGGTAGTGCGCAGTCGGCGCTGTCAGGTCGTGAGGCTGGTGTTGTGGGCGATGACTGCTTGGTAGCGGCGCTCGAAGCCGGCCTGCTCGGCCATCGCCTGGACTTCGGCCTCCCGCCAGGCCGCCTTCTCGGGGTCCTTGATGTGGCGCTTCCTCACACCGTGGTGCGCGAGCTGCTGCACCACGTCGGCGATGCGCGGTGCTCGGTGTGCTGCCGCTCGGCGGCCCAGA
>NZ_JBWLKL010000061.1:0-29720 GCF_059026065.1 Streptomyces sp. A18
AGAGTAGGACGCCGCCGAACTATTATTGACGGGAAACCCCCGCACCCTCTGGGTGCGGGGGTTTTCTGCGTTTAGGGTCGACTTATGCGATACGACTTGGTCATCTTCGACAATGACGGTGTTCTCGTGGACAGCGAGCCGCTTTCCAACACCATCCTCGCCGCCTTTCTGACCGAGCTCGGCCACCCCACCACGTACGAGGACTCCCTGCGTGACTACATGGGGGCCGCCGTTCATCGCGTACACGATCTCGTTCTTGAGCGCAGTGGGCAGCGGCTGCCCAAGGATTTTGATGTGACCTTCCACGCCCGTGTCTTCGCCGCCTTCGAGCGGGAGCTCGAACCTGTGGCGGGGGCCGTCGACGTACTGGAGAAGCTGGTGGCCGCGGGAGTGCCGTACTGCCTTGCCTCCTCCGGGAGCCATGAGCGGATTCGGGTCGGGCATCGGAGGACCGGGCTCGATCGGTGGTTCGGGGACGAACTGATCTTCAGTTCCGAGGATGTGGGGCGGGGGAAGCCGGCGCCGGATCTCTTTCTGTATGCCGCCGAGCGGATGGGAGTGGCGCCCGAGAAGTGTGTGGTGGTCGAGGACAGTCCGCTGGGGGTGCGGGCCGCCGTGGCGGCCGGGATGGATGTGTACGGGTTCACCGCCATGACTCCGGCCGAGCGGCTCTCGGGGGCGACCGAACTCTTCGGGGATATGGGCGAGTTGGCTGACCTGCTCGTATGACGCGGGCCGGGGGTTCTGGCTGACATTTGTCATGGCTGACTCCGGACGATCGTTTCTGTCGGGCGACGGGGCGTCGCGGCGAAGCTGAGTACGTCGAGAACGCAACTGAGGACGTCGAGAACGCACGGGACACACTCAGCGACAGTCGCAGTCACGATCACGATCACGATCACAGTGACGACGGAGGACCGATCGCCATGAGCCAGCTCGCCACCCCAGCCCCAGCCCCAGCCTCAGCCCCAGCCTCAGATGCGGATGAAGCCGTCACCGGTCGGCAGTCGCGCTGGGAGTCGTTGAAGCCGCTCGTCCTGGACGCGGTGGTGCCCACAGCCTCGTACTACCTGCTCAGCAAGGGCTTTGGGATGAGTACGCTGGCGGCGCTCGCCTGGAGCAGCGTGGTGCCCGCGGGGCGGACGCTGTGGGGCCTCGTCAAGGAGCGGCGGCTCAATGGGTTTGCGGCGCTCATCCTGGTCGCCAGCCTCGTCGGGCTGCTGCTCAGCCTGCTGGCCGGTGATCCGCGGCTGATGCTCGCCAAGGACAGTGGGATCACCGCGACGATCGGGATCGCCGTGCTGGTGTCCGTGGCTGTCGGGCGGCCGTTGATGACCGTGGGGCTCAAGCCCTGGGTGACCAAGGGGAATCCGGTGCGGACCGGCGTATGGGAACGGCTGATCGCCGAGCGGGGGCGGTTCGCGCGGATGGAGCGGATGTTCTCGGTGATGTGGGGTGCGGCGTTGTTCGGTGAGGCCGTGGTGCGGGTCGTGGGGGCCTACACACTGCCCGTGGACACCATGGTGTGGCTCGGTGGTGTGGTCGCCGGTGTCACCATCACGGCGACGGTCGTGATCAGCGGTCACCTGGTCGTCGAGCCGATGGAGAAGAAGGTGACCGAGGAGGTCGACACTCTCGGGCGGTCTCGGGCGGTGACGCACTTCGCGGGAGATATCGGGGAATTGGGTGCGTGATCTATCTACCCACCGGTAGTCAGGGGTCCTACGCTCTGCAGCCATGACAGATGAGCTGCGGCGCGGCAGGGCCTCTTTGGCGTTCAGCTTCCTGGTGCAGGGCGTCACCTTCGCGTTGTTGGTGACGCGGATCCCCGCCATTCAAGACCGGTACGGGATATCCGACGGCCTGCTGCCCGTGTTCCTTGCCGCCGTGCCGATCCTCGCGGGGGTCGGCAGCGTGGGCACGGAGTGGCTGGTCAAGAGGGTGCCGCCAAGCCGCGTGCTGCGGTGGGCGCAGCCCGTGGTGCTCCTGGCGCTGCTCGGCGTCGGCGCGGGTGACGCCCTGTGGCAAGTGGCCTTGGCGTTGGGGGCGTTCGGGCTCGCGGTGGGGGCGCTCGACGCGGCCATGAACATGCTCGGGGTGAGCCTGCAGCGGACGTATGGGCGCAGCATCATGCTGGGCTTTCACGCGGCGTACAGCCTGGGCGGGATCGCGGGGGCGTCGATCGCGTGGGCGGGGGCGCACTGGGATCTGTCGCTGTTCGTCTCGTATCTGCCGGTGGTCGTGGTGGTGTTGCCGGCGGCGTTGGTGGGGAGTCGGTGGTACGTCGATGCCACAGCCACTGCCCCTGCCACAGCCACAGCCCCTGCCACTGCCCCTGCCGGTGCTGAAGCGGGGGGCGCAGGTGAGGGGAAGGGCGGGCCCGTCGTCTTCAAGCTGCTCCTGCCGCTCTGTCTGGTGATGACCTTCGCGTACATCGGGGATTCGACCGTCTCCAACTGGAGCGCCAAGTATCTGCAGGACGTGCTTGGGAGTTCGGAGGAGGTCTCGACCGTCCCCTACAACGTCTACATGGTCATGACCCTGCTGGGGCGGGGCCTCGGCGATCTGGGGGTGCGGCGGTTCGGGGCCGTGGCTGTGGTGCGGGTGGGGTCGGTGGTGGCCGCTCTCGGGTTCGCGATCGTGGCTGCGGCGCCCGGGGCGTGGACCGGGATCCTGGGCTTCACGGTGCTCGGGTTCGGACTGAGCGTGATCGTTCCGCAGACCTTCGCCGCGGCGGGGCGGCAGGCTTTTGAACGTCACGGCCCCGGGGCGTCGGATGCCGCTGTCGCGCGGCTCAATGTCTTCAACTATGTGGGGTTCCTGATCGGTTCGCCACTGGTGGGTGCGCTGGGGGATGCCTGGAACTACCGCGGGGCGATGCTCGTTCCCATGGTGTTGGTGCTCGTGACCTTGTTGTACGCCCGCTCCTTCGCCCCCGGAGCGGACCGATACGGTGACGGGCATGAGCGGCCACGCACAGCTGATGTGGGACGAGGCAGTAACGGGCTATGACTTCGGTCCTGAGCACCCCATGGACCCGGTCCGGCTCGCGCTGACCAGAAGCCTGGTCGGTGCCTTCGGGCTCGACCGCGAGCTGGATGTGGTCGCGGCCAAGCGTGCCGGTGATTCGACGCTGCGGCTCGTGCATCGCGAGGACTACGTACGGGCGGTCAAGGCCGCGTCCGTCGACCCGTCGGCGGCGGACAGCAGCTATGGCCTGGGGACCGTGGATGATCCCGCCTTCGCGGGGATGCACGAGGTCTCGGCGCTGATCGCCGGGCAGTCGGTGGGTGCGGCCGAGGCGGTGTGGCGCGGGGAAGCGCTGCATGCCGTGAACTTCGCGGGCGGGCTGCACCATGCGATGCCGGGGTCTGCTTCAGGGTTCTGTATCTACAACGACGCCTCGCTGGCCATCGCGCGGCTGCTGGAGCTCGGCGCCGAGCGGGTCGCGTACGTGGATGTGGATGTGCACCACGGGGACGGGGTGCAGGCGTCCTTCTGGGACGACCCGAGGGTTCTGACGATCTCGATGCACGAGCATCCGCGGACGCTGTTCCCGCAGACCGGGTGGCCCGAGGAGACGGGTGCGGACTCCGTGGCGGAGGGGTCGGCGGTCAATGTCGCGCTGCCGGCGGGCACGGGAGACGCGGGGTGGGTGCGGGCGTTTCACGCCGTGGTGCCTGAGTTGTTGGCGGAGTTCCGGCCGCAGGTGCTGGTGACTCAGCATGGTGCTGACACGCACTTCGAGGATCCGCTCGCTCATCTTGCCGTTTCGCTCGATGCTCAGCGGGCCGTGCAGGTGGCCTGCCATGAGTTGGCGCATGTGTACGCCGATGGGCGGTGGGTCGCTCTGGGTGGGGGTGGGTACGCCGTGGTGGATGTCGTGCCCCGGTCGTGGACGCATCTCACGGCTATTGCCGCGGGGCGGGAGATCTCGCCTTCGGCGGAGGTGCCTGAGGCTTGGCGGCAGGAAGTCTTCGCGCGGACCCGGCAGTTGGCGCCTGCGCGGATGACGGATGGGCGGTGGCCCGTCTCCTGGGCGGAGTGGTCCGCGGGGTATGACCCTGCGGATCGGCTTGACCAAGCCGTGCTTGCTGCTCGCCGCTCGGCGTTTCCGCTGCGGGGGCTGTTGCCGTAGGAGGGCGTGGTGGTTCGGGCGAGCCCTGAGGGGCTTTCCCGATCCCGCCCCTTCCCGAAACCATGGGGCTTCGCCCCCGGACCTCCGAAAAGATGGCCTCAAACTCCCCCAGCCTCTCAAGGAGCAGGGGGACCCCCATGTCGGGCTGCATTGTCGGCTCGTTAGCCCAACTGTGGGGGTTTTTCGGGGTTTTAGAGGTATGGGACGGGTTCCTGCGGCACGCTCGCAGCGTGTTGAGCACCGGAGCGTTGCGTGCGCATCTGTTGGCCGCCCGGTTGGCCGGGCCTGTGGCCACCACTCGGGAAGAGAGCCTGCGGAGCTATCGGCTCTTCGCGGCCCGGGATCCGCGGATACTGCTCGGGCTCGATCCCGAGTGGAGCTGGGGGACCGGTGACCTCCTGGGGCTCATGTCCGACAAGTGCGGGGTGTCCGCCGACCCGCGGCACACCTCCGGGGTTGATGTCATCGACCCGGAGCGGACGTTGGTCGCGCTCGACGCCTTCGCCGCGAGGCTCGCGGAAGCGGTGCGAGAGCGGCTTCCGGTGCTCTTCGGGACCGGACATCCGCACCGTCTCCTCGGTTTCTACGCCGCGCTGGCGGACGCTTTGTCGGCGGCCGGGTGCACCGTTCTCACTCCCGCGCAGGGCAACAGTGTCGACATAACGACCCGGTTCGGCCTACGCACGTACAACCTTGACTACGTACAAGGAGTCGCGCTGGTGCGGGAACCCAGCGCGCGTCCCACCGGGAGTGAGACCGGCGCACATACCCACTCTCCGCTCCCGGTTCGAGCGGCCCTGGCGGCCGCCGCGGAGGCCGAAGGACCGCTTCCCGAGCTCGTCATCGGGGACCACGGATGGGTCTGCGGGGCAGGTCAGCTGGGGTTTGAGGCGATCGGTCTGGCGGATACGGATGATCCCGCGCTGTTCGTCGGAGAGGCGGAGGGGCAGGTGTCCGTCGTCGTTCCGCTTGATGACGCTGTGCGGTCTGATTACTACCGACCGCTTACTCGCTATGTACTCAATCGAGCGTGTCTGTCACAGTAGGCGGCCGATCGCTACTCCTCTTCCCCACTCGCATCATCCGCCCCTAGTCTGGGGAGTGAGCGCGCAGCGACGAAGCGTCACCGGAAGGGGAAGCCGGTGCCCGTCATGTGCGGAAGGTTCAGGTGGGGTGTCATGGCTGCAGACCAGAGGCCGCTGAACGAGGTTCAGTTCTTGACCGTGGCGGAAGTCGCCTCGGTGATGCGAGTGTCCAAGATGACCGTGTACCGCTTGGTGCACAGCGGTCATCTGCCCGCCATCCGGGTCGGAAGGTCCTTCCGGGTCCCGGAGCAGGCGGTTCACGAGTACCTCCGCGAATCCTATGTAGGAGTCGAGGCGGGCTGACCGGAGCCGGTCGATCCCCCTCGATTACGTCCCTCACCCGGGGACGGGTAGGCTAGGGCCGACGTAGGTCGTGTGGGCCCAGTCAGCTGCCCCGCACCGAGTGAAGAGAAGTGAGCGAGGGTAGTCGTGGGCTCTGTTATCAAGAAGCGGCGTAAGCGGATGGCCAAGAAGAAGCACCGCAAGCTGCTGAAGCGCACTCGCGTTCAGCGTCGCAACAAGAAGTAAGCGACAGCTGCACAGCGTGTCCCGAAGCCCTCCCGTCATCCGGCGGGAGGGCTTCGGCGTTTTGCGGGCTGCCTCAGGGGGCACCCGTCGGCCGTCTCAGGGGCACCCGCCGGGCGTCTTCCGGCCGGTTTTCGGGCTTCGGCGGGCCGCCTGAGGGCTTGTTCCAAACGTACGTCCTGGCAGGATGTGCGTCCCGATCCGGCGTACGTCCAGGTCTGGACGTAGAGCCTGGTCCAGGCGTTTTGTTGTAGCTGTCGTCACTTCCTGCATCAGGCGGTCATCACAGCGCAACATCGACCCGCTAGCGTGTGCCAGAAGAGACATGATGGGGCGCGGCAGGACTTCAAGGGCTGGGGAAGGCAGGCGCTGATCTTGGGCAAGGTCGTGCTCGTGACCGGGGTGGCCCGACAACTGGGCGGGCGGTTCGTCCGACGCGTCCTTCGGGACCCCGAGGTCGACCGGGTGATCGCCGTGGACGCGGTGCCTCCTGAGCACCATCTGGGCGGCGCCGACTTCGTCCAGACCGACATCCGGCAGCCCGGGATCGCCAAGGTGCTCGCCGAGTTCTCGGTCGACACCGTCGTGCACATGGACGTCACGGGCACCGCGCTGGCCGGAGGCAACCGCGGCTCGCTCAAGGAAACCAACGTCATCGGCACCATGCAGCTGCTCGGCGCCTGCCAGAAGTCGCCGACGGTCAAGCGGCTCGTGGTGAAGTCGAGCACCAACGTGTACGGCTCCGCGCCGCGCGACCCCGCGGTCTTCACCGAGACCACCCCGCCGAAGTCGTTGCCCAGCGGCGGCTTCGCCAAGGACACCGTCGAGGTCGAGGGCTACGTACGCGGCTTCGCGCGCCGCCGCCCCGACGTGGCGGTCTGCGTGCTGCGCTTCGCGAACATCCTGGGGCCCGCCGCTGACTCCCCGCTCGCCGAGTACTTCTCGCTGCCGGTCCTGCCGACGGTCTTCGGCTACGACCCGCGGCTGCAGTTCGTGCACGAGGACGACGCGATCGAGGTGCTGCGCCTGGGGTCACGCGATCCGGAGCGCGGGACGCTCAACAGCGGCACGTTCAACATCGCCGGTGACGGTCTGCTGCTGCTCTCGCAGTGCTCGCGGCGCCTGGGGCGTCCGACGCTGCCGGTGTTCATGCCGGCGGTCACCTGGGTCGGCCAGGCGCTGCGCACGCTCGGCGTGACGGACTTCTCGCCGGAGCAGATCAGGCTGCTTACGCACGGCCGGGTCGTCGCCACCCGTCAGATGCGCGAGACACTGGGTTTCAGCCCCAAGTACACGACCGCGGAGACGTTCGCGGACTTCGTACGCAGTCGGGGTCCGGGACTTCTGCCGCCGCAGGCCGTCGCGGGGGCCATCGACCGGATCGCCACGCTGCCCTTCGCGGGCAACCAGAGCGCCAACTGAGGAGAGCGTCAACGATGGCGGACGCCAAGGTCATTCCGTTCGACGACGACCGGTCGCGCGCGGGTGCGCAGCGCCCGGCGCGGCGCAGGGGCGCGGGCGCGGCCCGGCGCAAGAACGATCCGGCAGCCGTGCGTGAGGTCACGGCCATGCCGGGCCAGCAGGACGGTGAGCCGCAGGTGGAGAGGGCCGAGCCGGAGCCCGCGGGGCAGCGTGCTCCCGAACCGGAGCCGCAGGCCGGTGGTGGTGGCCTGGAGCGGCGTATCGCGGGTGGTCTCGCGTTTCTGCGCCGGCGGCTCACGGGTGACTACGAGGTCGACGACTTCGGTTACGACGAGGAGCTCACCGACCAGGTCCTGATGTCGCTCGTGCGGCCGCTGTACGACAAGTACTTCCGTGTCGAGGTGAAGGGCATCGAGAACATCCCGTCGGACGGCGGGGCGCTGATCGTCGCCAATCACTCCGGGACGCTGCCGCTGGACGGCCTGATGATGCAGGTGGCCGTGCACGACAACCACCCCGAGGCGCGGCATCTGCGGCTCCTCGCTGCGGACCTCGTCTTCATGCTGCCGGTGGTCAACGAGCTGGCGCGCAAGGCGGGGCACACGTTGGCGTGCGCGGAGGATGCCGAGCGGCTGCTCGAGCGGGGTGAGCTGGTCGGGGTGATGCCGGAGGGGTTCAAGGGCATCGGGAAGCCGTTCAGCGAGCGCTACAAGTTGCAGCGGTTCGGGCGGGGCGGGTTCGTCTCCACCGCGCTGCGGACGGGGACGCCGATCGTTCCCTGCTCGATCGTGGGGGCGGAGGAGATCTACCCGATGATCGGGAACGCGAAGACGCTGGCGCGGGTGCTCGGTTTCCCCTACTTCCCGATCACGCCTACGTTCCCTTGGCTCGGGCCGCTGGGTGCGTTGCCGTTGCCGACGAAGTGGACGATTCAGTTCGGGGAGCCGATTCCCACGGACGGGTATCCGCCGGAGGCGGCGGAGGATCCGATGCTGATGTTCAACCTGACCGATCAGGTTCGCGAGCAGATTCAGCACACGCTGTACAAGCTGCTTGTGCAGCGGCGGTCGGTGTTCTTCTGAGACAGTCGGTGTTCTTCTGAGACATGGGTGAGGGGCCGGATCCTCTGGATCCGGCCCCTCACCCATGTCCTACCGCTACCTCACGTCCTCTTCGTCGATCCCCAGACCCGGCAGCAAGCCCGGCAGGATCGGCGGCACGGTGACGTCCGGCTTGGCCGGTGGGGTCTCCTTGCCGGACGAGTCGCCGTTCGACGGGCTGCTCGGGGTCGTGTCGGACTTCGGGGGGTCCAGGAGCCCGCCCGTGTTGCCGCCGAGCAGGCCGTCGTCCTTGTCCGTGTCCGGCGCCGAGGGGCGGGGCTCGCCCTTGTCGGCGCTCGAGCCGTCCCGCGGGGAGGAGTCCGGGGACGAGGGGCTGTCCGGGGTCGAGGAGCCGGAGGAGCCGCCCTGGCTGGGCTGCCCGGGGGCGTCGCTCGTGTCCGGGGTGCGGGGGAACAGGGAGCGGAGGGGTTCCACTTCCTGGTCCATCGCGTCGAAGACCGAGCTCACCTGCTCGCCCACGTCCCCGAGTTGGACGGGCAGCCGGCTCTGCAGGTCGCTCCAGCTCCGGCGGTGTGACTCGGCGAAGGCGGACAGCGTCTGGATGGGCCCGAGCGAGCCGTCCCTCTCGTACGCCTCGTGCAGCAGGCGGTGGCCTTCCGTGGCGTCGTGCCGCATGCCGGAAAGGGCTCGCCTGACCTCGCCGAGGGATTCGTGGTCGAGGTCTCCGCTGCGGCCGCGCTCCATCAGCCGACGGGCTTCGTTCAGGCGCGTCGAGGCGTGGTCGAGATAGATCCCGCCCTTGTCGCTGTCCCCGTCGGCCAGGCCGAGCTTGAAGTCCTCCATGCCGCGCTTGAGGCCGTACAGCGAATCGCCCGGCAGCGCGTCGGAGCTGGCCGCGGCCACTCCGCTGAACGCCCCCGCCGCGACGCCGACGGTGAGCCCGCCCGCGGCGATGCCCTTCGACAGCTTGGAGCGCGGCTTCAGTTTGCGTAGTCCCGTGGCCCGGTGGGCACCCTTGCGGGACCGCTGTTCGGGCACCGATGTGCCGATGGTCCCACCGCCCGCGGCCGTGCCCTCAAGGAGCATGGCCTCCATGGCGGCTACGAGCTGGGCCCGCTGGACCACTTTGACCTCGGGATCCAGCTCCGGCTTCGGCAGCTCGCCGAGTTCGGTCGCGAGGGTCAACATCCGATCCGGGGCCGTCTGTTCGGACGGCACGGGATCGGGCGTGACGGAACCTTCGGACTGCTCGGCCGCCGGGCCCTGGTCGGATTGCTCCTCCAGGGCCTGGGCGAAGGCGTTCGCCCGCCGGTGTGCCGATACGTTCGCGATCACTGGCGGCACCTCCTCTCGTCATGACGGTCGACTCCCCAGGGGGTCCTGAGGGTTGCACGACTTGAGCACTTCCACACGATCGAGTGAGCGGAGGTGATCAGGGAGCAACCACAGGGAGCCTGCATCCCGCACAACGAGCGTCGCGGCACTTGGGTTACGGACGGAGGATGATCGGACCGCCGGAATTCCGTGACGGCCATCTGGCCGCCACGGAGGGTGAGTTGAACACTGCGCACGGCTACGGAGGGCTGTCGACGGCGCGGTGCTAGCGCGCGTCGTCCGGCAGAAGCCGGGCCAGGGTGCGGACCGCGCGGTACTGGAGGGTCTTGATCGCGCCCTCGTTCTTGCCCATCACCCGAGCGGTCTCGGCGACCGAGAGGCCCTGCAGGAAGCGCAGGGTCACGCACTCCTGCTGCTGGGGGTTGAGGCGGCGCACGGCGTCGAGCAGTGCGGCGTTGGAGAGGGACTCCAGGACGGAGTCCTCGGGGCTGCGCTCGACCTCGTTGGCGTCGAGCATTTCGCCGGTGGTCACTTCGAGGCGGAATCGGCTCGATTTGAAGTGGTCGGCGACCAGGTTGCGGGCGATCGTGACGAGCCAGGCGCCAAAGTCACGGCCCTGCCAGGTGAACGTGCTGATGCGGCGCAGGGCGCGCAGAAAGGTCTCGCTGGTGAGGTCTTCGGCGGTCGCCTTGCCGCCGACGCGGTAGTAGATGTAGCGGTAGACCGTGTCGCTGTACTGGTCGTAGAGACGGCCGAAGGCGTCGGACTCGCCTGCTTGGGCGCGTTCGACGAGGTCCATCATGCGGGCGCTGTCGCTGTCCGCGGCGGGACGGCGGTGGGTGGGGGTTGAGGTGGCGGCAGCGGAGGACCGAGATCGTCTGCTGACCGCCGCGCCGCTGTCCGCCAGGGCATAGACGGGCCCGGCGGGTGTGGGGACGGCAAATGCGGGGACGGCGGGGCCGGCGTACGCGGTGGGGACGAAGCCGCGCAAGCGGTCGGCGACCGTTGCGCGCAGCGTAGCCAGGCCCGAGGCGTCAACCCCGACGTGTGGGTACACGGGACTCCCAGAGGCAGAGCTTCCATCACGTGCAGTGCGGGACCGTTCACCCGTCGTAGCGACGTGTGGGGTCCGTAATGCGTCTGAGGAGAATAACGCTTCGTACAGGCGGCACTACACCCAGTTGCTCAAATCACCGATTACGTCGCTTCTGTTACCGGTCTATGCCCGTTCAAGTAGCAGACAGTGAGCGGTTGTTGATCGAAACGGTTCACATTCCGGCTAAGAGGGGTGCGTGTTGTGGCCGAGTGCTACCGAAGTGACTGGCGGCAGCCGGGCCGGGGTAGGACCGAGAGAATGTTCAGTGGCGGCGGCGGTGCAGGGCGATGGCCGCGGCGGTGCCGCCCGCGAGCGCGCCGACGCCCGCGGCGGCCGGGATGCCGACCTTGGCGGCCTTGCGTCCTGTGCGGTAGTCCCGCAGGCGCCAGTCCCGCTCGCGTGCATGCTTGCGCAGCTTGGCGTCGGGATTGATCGCGTAGGGATGTCCGACGAGCGAGAGCATCGGGATGTCGTTGTGCGAATCGCTGTACGCGGCGCAGCGGGCCAGGTCCAGGCCCTCCGCCGAGGCCAGCGCGCGGACCGCCTCGGCCTTCGCGGGGCCGTGCAGGGGCTCGCCCACGAGCTTTCCCGTATAGACGCCGTCCATGGACTCGGCGACCGTGCCGAGCGCGCCGGTCAGGCCCAGGCGGCGGGCGATGATCGTCGCCGTCTCCACCGGGGCGGCCGTGACCAGCCAGACCTTCTGGCCCGCGTCGAGGTGCGCCTGGGCCAGGGCGCGCGTGCCGGGCCAGATGCGCTCGGCCATGTACTCGTCGTAGATCTCCTCGCCGATGGACATCAGCTCGGCGACGCGGTGGCCCTTGACGATGGACAGGGCGCTGTCGCGGGCGTCCTGCATGTGCTCGGGGTCCTCGACGCCCGCGAGCCTGAACCACGCCTGCTGCCAGGCGAATCGGGCCAGCTCCTGGCGCTCGAAGAACTTCCGCTTGTAGAGGCCGCGGCCGAAGTGGAAGATCGCGGCGCCCTGCATCACGGTGTTGTCGAGGTCGAAGAAGGCCGCGGCCTTGGCGTCGCCGAAGACCGGGAACTCCGGCTCCTCCGGCTCCTCGGGTGCGGACGCCTCTGCGAGATCGTCGAGGGCCTCCAGCTCCTGGGAGGTCTTGCGCGCTGCCTCAGCCGAGGCCTCGCCTGCCAACACGCTCCGCGCGGTGGCGGAGCGCCTACGGGGAGTGAGCCATCCGAGAGCGGCCATGTCGTGAGCATAGCTAGTTCGTTCGGTCGTTCCGGAGTCGGCAGGATGCGGCGCTGTGAACTCTGCGCGACCGCACCGTTAAACGGACGGGCCGCGCGGCGCGTCGACGGGGCGAGAATGGTGTCATGAGCCCGATTTTTCGCCGTACGGAGAAGAAGAAGCCCCAGGACCGGACGGTCACCTTGATCGGCAAGCCCGGCTGCCATCTGTGCGATGACGCACAACTGGTGATCGAGAAGGTCTGCGGCGAGCTGGGAGTCGTATGGGAGAAGAAGGACATCACGCAGGACGAAGAGCTCAACCGGGCCTACTGGGAACAGATTCCGGTGGTCCTGGTGGACGGTGAACAGCACACCTTCTGGCGCGTGAACGAAGATCGACTCCGTCGCGCGCTCGCCCCGTAGTCCGGATCGAGACTGACTGAGTAGTCCAAGTGGCCCGAATGGTCCCTTAGGATCGTGGGCGGTTTGGTCTCGGGGGCGATGATCGTGAGGAGAGTGTGCGGTTTTGCCCCCATCAAATGAGCATCGCGGCCTCATGTGCGCCGGTTCCCGCGAAGTGCGCCGGGAGCGCGTGACCCCGGTCACGTTGGCCGGGCAAATCGGACACCATCTTTGTGCACGCGTTCACAAAGACATAGCCTGCTTTCGACGGGGCGGTCTGGGGACGTGTGACCGCCTGCAGCCCCGCTCTACCCGCAGGAGCACCGTGGCAACTGGCCGAACTCACCGACCGGCGACCCGCAGCCGAGGGATTCCCGAGGCCACCGTCGCCAGGCTTCCGCTGTACCTCCGAGCCCTCACCGCACTGTCGGAGCGCTCGGTGCCCACGGTCTCCTCCGAGGAGCTCGCGGCCGCCGCGGGGGTCAACTCCGCGAAGCTGCGTAAGGACTTCTCCTACCTCGGCTCCTACGGGACGCGCGGCGTCGGCTACGACGTCGAGTACCTCGTCTACCAGATCTCCCGCGAGCTCGGCCTGACCCAGGACTGGCCCGTGGTGATCGTCGGTATCGGTAACCTCGGCGCGGCGCTCGCCAATTACGGCGGGTTCGCCTCGCGCGGCTTCCGTGTCGCCGCGCTGATCGACGCCGACCCGGCGATGGCGGGCACGCCCGTCGCGGGGATGCCGGTGCAGCACACGGACGACCTCGAGAAGATCATCAGTGACAACGGCGTCTCCATCGGCGTCATCTCCACCCCGGCGGGCGCCGCCCAGCAGGTCTGCGAGCGGCTCGTCGCCGCCGGTGTGACCTCCATCCTGAACTTCGCGCCCACCGTTCTCTCCGTGCCGGACGGCGTCGACGTACGCAAGGTGGACCTCTCCATCGAGCTGCAGATCCTCGCCTTCCACGAGCAGCGCAAGGCCGGCGAGGAAGCGGCGGCCGACGGCGCCGTGGCGCCCGCAGCCGCCAAGCAGCAGCGGAAGGGACCCGACGGGGACGTCCCCGCCGTGATGCCGGCATGAGTCTCCTCGTCGTAGGGCTGAGTCACCGAAGCGCTCCGGTGAGCGTGCTCGAGCGGGCCGCCCTTGCCGCCGACGCGCAGGCCAAGCTCCTGCACGACACGCTCGC
Organism: Streptomyces sp. A18; assembly: GCF_059026065.1. Lineage (NCBI taxonomy): Bacteria > Bacillati > Actinomycetota > Actinomycetes > Kitasatosporales > Streptomycetaceae > Streptomyces > Streptomyces sp. A18. The sequence goes on from NZ_JBWLKL010000061.1 coordinate 13,446, forward strand.
GGCCGAGCCCGCCGCGGAAGCGGCCGTGCTCGCCACCTGCAACCGCATAGAGCTGTACGCCGACGTGGACAAGTTCCACGCGGGCGTCGCCGAGCTGTCCACGCTGCTCGCCCAGCACAGCGGGGTCGGCCTGGAGGAGCTCACTCCCTATCTGTACGTCCACTACGAGGACCGAGCCGTCCACCACCTGTTCTCGGTGGCCTGCGGCCTGGACTCCATGGTCGTCGGCGAGGGACAGATCCTCGGGCAGATCAAGGACGCCCTCGCGCGCTCCCAGGAGCTGCACACCGCGGGGCGCCTGCTCAACGACCTCTTCCAGCAGGCCCTGCGGGTCGGCAAGCGCGCGCACTCGGAGACCGGCATCGACCGGGCCGGGCAGTCGCTCGTGACCTTCGGCCTCGAACAGCTCGCGGGGCGCGAGCCGGTCGAGACCTGGGCCAAGGGCAAGCGCGCCCTGGTCATCGGCGCGGGATCCATGTCCTCGCTGGCCGCGGCCACGCTCGCGCGGGCCGGGGTCCACGAGGTCGTCGTCGCCAACCGCACCCTCGACCGCGCGCACCGCCTGGCGGAGATCCTCTCCGAGGGCGGTACGGGCACCATCGCGCGCGCCGTGCCGATGGACCAGGTGGCGGCCGAACTGACACGTGCAGATGTCGCGGTCTCCTGCACCGGAGCGACCGGTCTCGTCCTCACCGCCGAGGCCGTCGCGGCGGGAGTCGCTGACCGCACGGGCGCGCCCGTCACGGTGGGCGCGCCGCGCGTGCCCGCGTCTTCGGCACCCTCCGCCCCGCACGACGCTGCCGCCGACACCGCCGCCGACAGCGACGACGCGTGCCCGCTCGGTCTCTCCGGCGACGGGGCCGCCGTGCCCCGCGGCGTCGGGTTCTCCGTCATGGGTGAGGACGCCGTCGCCGGAATGGACGCCGCGACCCTTGAGCAGCACGCCGCCTGGGTGGACAACGCACCCGCCGCACGTCGCGACGACCCGCAGAGCGAGGCCGACACCATCGCCGCGCTCGCCGCGGCCGTGACCGCCACCGGGCGCGTGCCCGAGCACCGTCGCCGCCCCTCGCTCGTCGAGACCGGCAACGTCCTGCTCGCACTGCTCGACCTGGCCATGCCCCGCGACATCGACGCGGCCGTGCACCGCATCGACGGCGTACGCCTCGTCGACATCGAGTCGCTCGCCGACGCGTCCGCCGACGCCCCGATGGCCGACGACGTGGAGCAGGTCCGCGGAATCGTCTCGGACGAGGTCGCCGCCTTCGGCGCAGCCCAGCGGGCCGCGCACATCACGCCGACCGTGGTCGCCCTGCGCACCATGGCCGCCGACGTCGTCGCCGGCGAGATCGCGCGGCTCGACGGACGGCTCCCCGGACTCGCCGAGAAGGAGCGCGCGGAGATCACCCAGACCGTCCGCCGCGTCGTCGACAAGCTGCTCCACGCGCCCACCGTGCGGGTCAAGCAGCTGGCCGGTGAGCCCGGCGGCGCCGGGTACGCGGACGCGCTGCGCACCCTCTTCGACCTCGACCCGCAGACGGTCGCCGCCGTCAGCAGGGCCGACAAGCTCAATGAATCCACCGATCAGAACAACGCATCGCAAACAGATCCGAATCGAGGCCGGGCATGACCGAGAGGGCACTCAGGCTCGGGACACGGCGCAGCAAGCTGGCCATGGCCCAGTCCGGGCAAGTGGCCGAGACAGTGAGCCGGTTGACCGGCCGCTCCGTAGAGCTCGTGGAGATCACGACGTACGGCGATACGTCCCGTGAGCAGCTGGCACAGATCGGCGGCACCGGCGTCTTCGTGACCGCCCTGCGTGACGCGCTGCTCGGCGGCGAGGTCGACTTCGCCGTCCACTCGCTGAAGGACCTGCCGACCGCGCAGCCGGACGACCTTTCGCTGGCGGCGGTGCCGCTGCGCGAGGACCCCCGTGACGTGCTCATCGCGCGCGACGGGTTGACCTTCACGGAGCTGCCCCGCGGCGCGCGCATCGGCACCGGCTCGTCCCGGCGCATGGCGCAGCTCAACGCCTACGCCCGCAACCACGGGCTCGCCATAGAGGCCGTGCCGATCCGCGGGAACATCGACACCCGCATCGGGTTCGTGCGCAAGGGAGAGCTCGACGCCGTCGTGCTCGCCGCCGCCGGACTCAACCGCGTCGGCAGGATCGACGAGGTGACCGACTTCCTGTCGGTCGACACAGTTCTGCCCGCCCCCGGCCAGGGGGCACTGGCGATCGAATGTCTCGCGTCCGACGCGTCACTGATCGCCGCGCTCGCCGAGCTCGACGACCCGTACACCCGGGCCGCCGTGACCGCCGAGCGATCCCTGCTCGCCGCCCTGGAGGCCGGCTGCAGCGCACCTGTGGGAGCGCTGGCCGACCTTCTGGCCGACGGGCAGATTGTCAAGGAAATGCGCCTGCGCGGCGTCGTCGGGGCAACCGACGGCTCGACGCTGGTGCAGCTGTCCACCACCGGTCCCGTGCCTGAGACGCATGACCAAGCCATGGCGCTCGGCCGCGAACTCGCTGCCGAGATGCTTGCCAAGGGCGCGGCCGGTCTGATGGGGGAGCGAGCACTTTGAGCCCCACCTCGAACCTTCCCGGCCTTCCCGCACACGGGCACGTCACCTTCCTGGGTGCCGGACCCGGAGATCCGGGACTACTTACGCTGCGCGCCGTAGAGGCGCTGGCCCGAGCGGACGTACTGATCGCCGAGCCGGATGTGCTCGACGTCGTTCGCGCGCATGCCAGGGGAGGTGTGGACACACCTCAGCCAGGGGCAGTTGACGACGCGTCAGCGATCGCCGAAGCGTCTTCGTTGCGAGCCGCCACCAATCTTGTCATGGAGGCAGCACGCGGCGGCAAGCGGGTCGTGCGTGCCGTGAGCGGCGACGTCGGCCTCGACACGTACGCGGCGGAGGAGATGCTCGCCTGCGCCGCCGAAGGCATCAACTTCGAAGTCGTGCCCGGCATCGCGGCGGCGGTCGGTGTACCCGCCTACGCGGGTGTCCCGCTGCGCGACGCCCAGGGCACGGACGTGCGCTTCGTCGACGCGCGCACCGCGTCCGACCGCTGCTGGAGCGAGGTGGGGGCGTCCGACGGGACCTTGGTCGTGTCGACCTCCCTGGACTCCGTGGCCGCCGCCGCCGGTGAACTGGTGTCGTCCGGGCGCAAGCCGGACACTCCGATGACGGTGACGGTCGCCGGTACGACGACGCGTCAGCGCACCTGGCAGGCGACCCTGGGCACCATCGCCCAGGTCCTCAAGCAGGCGAAGGTGCTGCCGTCGCCCGACGGAGGACAGCCCGTCATAGCCGTGGTCGGTGAGCGGTCCGCTGCCGCCCAGCGCGACCAGCTGTCGTGGTTCGAGTCGAAGCCGCTCTTCGGGTGGCGCGTACTCGTCCCGCGTACGAAGGAGCAGGCAGCCTCGCTCTCCGACCAGCTGCGGTCCTACGGAGCGGTGCCGCACGAGGTGCCGACCATCGCCGTGGAGCCGCCACGTACGCCCCAGCAGATGGAGCGCGCGGTCAAGGGCCTGGTCACGGGCCGCTACGAGTGGATCGCCTTCACCAGCGTGAACGCGGTCAAGGCCGTGCGCGAGAAGTTCGAGGAGTACGGGCTCGACGCCCGTGCCTTCGCCGGGATCAAGGTCGCGGCGGTGGGCGAGCAGACCGCCGCGGCGCTCGTCGCCTTCGGCGTGAAGCCCGACCTGGTGCCCAGCGGCGAGCAGTCGGCCGCGGGTCTCCTGGAGGACTGGCCGCCGTACGACCCGGTCTTCGACCCGATCGACCGGGTCTTCCTGCCGCGGGCCGACATCGCCACGGAGACGCTGGTCGCCGGGCTCATCGACCTCGGGTGGGAGGTCGACGACGTGACCGCCTACCGGACGGTGCGCGCTTCGCCGCCCCCGGCGGACACGCGTGAGGCGATCAAGGGCGGCGGTTTCGACGCCGTGCTCTTCACGTCCTCGTCGACCGTGCGGAACCTCGTCGGCATCGCCGGCAAGCCGCACAACGTGACCGTCATCGCGTGTATCGGTCCGGCCACCGCCAAGACCGCGGAGGAGCACGGGCTCCGGGTCGACGTGATGGCCCCGGAGCCTTCCGTCCACAAGCTGGCCGAGGCCCTCGCCGAGTTCGGTACGCGGCGGCGCCTCGCCGCGCTGGACGCGGGTGACCCCGTCACCCGGCCCAGTGAGCGGCGGCCGGGTTCCCGTAGGCGGCGTACGGCACCCTGACCTTCGGGCGTACCGTAATCACCGGCTTCGCCGAGTCCGTCCTCAAGCGCCGGACGGGCTAGTTACTTCCCCGGCCCCGGCTGAGATCCTTCAGCCGGGGCCGGAATCTTTCGTGAGGTGAGAGAGACAGTGACCACGTACGGATCGTTCCCCGGGGCCAGGCCCCGCCGGCTGCGCACCACGCCCGCCATGCGCCGCATGGTCGCAGAGACGCGCCTTCACCCGGCCGACCTGATCCTGCCCGCGTTCGTGCGCGAGGGGATCAGCACCCCGGTGGAGATCGGCGCCATGCCGGGCGTCGTCCAGCACACCCGCGACAGCCTGAAGAAGGCGGCCGTCGAGGCGCTGGAGGCCGGGGTCTCCGGGATCATGCTCTTCGGGGTGCCGGAGGAGGACAAGAAGGACGCGGCCGGAACCGTCGGGACCGACCCGGACGGGATCCTCCAGGTCGCCCTGCGTGACGTGCGCGCCGAGGTGGGCGACGACCTCATCGTGATGTCCGACCTGTGCCTGGACGAGTTCACTGATCACGGTCACTGCGGTGTCCTCGACGCGCAGGGCCGCGTCGACAACGACGCCACCCTGGAGCGGTACGCCGAGATGGCGCAGGTCCAGGCCGACGCGGGCGCGCACGTGGTGGGCCCGAGCGGCATGATGGACGGTCAGGTCGGCATCATCCGCGACGCGTTGGACCAGGTCGGGCACGAGGACGTCTCCGTGCTCGCCTACACCGCCAAGTACTCTTCCGCCTTCTACGGCCCCTTCCGCGAGGCCGTCGGTTCGTCCCTGCAGGGCGACCGCAAGACCTACCAGCAGGACCCGGCCAACACTCGTGAGTCCCTGCGGGAGTTGGCGCTCGACCTCGAAGAGGGCGCCGACATGGTGATGGTGAAGCCCGCCGGTCCCTACCTGGACGTCCTCGCCCGTGTCGCCGACGCCGTCGACGTGCCGGTCGCCGCGTACCAGATCTCCGGTGAGTACTCGATGATCCAGGCCGCCGCCGAGCGCGGCTGGATCGACCGGGACCGGGCGATCATGGAGTCGCTCACCGGCATCAAGCGTGCGGGCGCGAACATGATCCTCACGTACTGGGCCACCGAGGTGGCGCGGCAGCTCTGAGGTGCCGCGCGGATCACGGGTTTGACCTCAAGTTTGATTGAGGTTGCAGGGTGGTGTGCATCGACGTTCCGATGCCTTGAGGAGCACACCATGCACGCTGTCGTCCTGCACGAGTTCGGGCCCGCCGAGAACCTGACGTACGAGACCTGGCCCGACCCCGTCGCGGGTCCGGGCCAGGTGCGGATCGCCGTGCGGGCGGCGGGAGTTCACCACGTCGAGACCGTCATGCGGCGGGGCGACGCGGGCGACATGGCGCCGCCGGCGCCCGAGCTGCCGGCCATCTTCGGCGGGGAGGTCGCCGGGGTCGTCGACGCGGTGGGGCCCGGTGTGGATCCCGCGTGGCTGGGGCGGGCCGTCGTGACCCCGCGCAGTGAACCCGGCGGGTACGCCGAGCTCGCGGTGGCCGAGCTCGCCCAGCTGCACGAGGTGCCGGACGGGCTCGGGTTCGAGGCCGCCGTGACGATGGTGATGACCGGGGCGACGACCATGGGGCTCCTGGACGTGGCCCGACTGACCTCTGATGACGTGGTGTTGGTGACGTCCGCCGCCGGTGGGGTCGGGCGGCTCGTGGTGCAGTACGCCACTCGGCTGGGTGCGGTCGTCATCGGTGCCGCCGGTGGGCCCGACAAGGTGGAGGCCGTCCGGGAGCTGGGTGCCGATCTCGCCGTGGACTACAACCTGCCCGGCTGGGCGGACGTCGTGCGTGAGCGGCTCGACGGGCGTCAGGTGAGTGTCGTGCTCGACGGGGTCGGCGGCGAGAAGTCCGCCGCCGCGTTCGGCCTGATCGGTGAGGGCGGGCGCTACGTGATCATCGGCTGGTCCTCGCAGGAGGGGTTCGAGCCGGACGAGAGCGTCGTGGAGGAGCGGCGGATCTCCGTCGCCAACGCGCTGCTCCAGCTGATCGAGCGGCCCGAGGACGGCCCCGATCAGGAGCGGCGGGCTCTGGAGGCCGCCGCCAAGGGGGAGTTGGTGCCCGCGGTGCAGACGTTCCCGCTGGCGGAGACCGCTCGGGCCCATGCCGCCATGGAGCGGCGTGAGACCACGGGGAAGGTGGTGCTCGTGCCGTAGGGAGCGGAGGCCATCCGGCGGCTGTGCGGACGCGGAGGGCCCGGTGGCTGTCCGGACGGCGGGAAAGGCCCTGCGAAGTACATCGCGGGGCCTTTCCCGTTGCCGCTCGGTGCGACGGGCAGAGCGATCAGAAGTCGATGCTGCCGGTCGCCAGGCCGTGGTGCGTGCGCTCGGCCTTGTAGGCGTCGCCGTTTCCGTACATGTGGTCGCCGTTGCCCCCGTCGTGCCGGGCCGAGCCGCCCGCGCAGCCGAGCGGGCCGTCGTAGTTGACCCAGCAGTGGTTCCCGGAGACCCCGCCGTTCGGGTGCGGGTCCGCCTGGGTCTGGGCCGATGCCGCACCCGCGAGGGGGAGGATGACGGCGGCCGTGATGGCGGTCAGGGTGGCGGCGCGTCCGATGAACTTGCGCATGCTTTCTCCTTGTACGCAGGAATGTGACACCCGGTCACTTACCTCCCGCGTGGCCAATCGGACACGCATCGGTCAAGGGAGCACCCGTTCGGGAAGAATCCGCAGCCAGTCGCCTCATTAGTAGGCTTTCTTGAGCAGCTCCGGGAGGCGCGAGAGCCCGTCGGCCGCGTGGCCCTCCGCGACCGCGCGGTCCAGGAGTGCCTGGAGAGGCTCGAACAGGGCGCCGCTGAGGCCCTGTTCGGCGAAGGCGCTCAGGAAATTGGGCAGCGCGGCCTGATTGACGGCGAGGCTGGACACGTCCGTGAGGTGCTGACCGGAGTCGAGCGCCTCGGCGGTGCCGGGCACCAGGCCGTGCGTCATGGCGACGATCCAGTCGGTCAGGAGCGGCGCGAACTCACGGGCCGGGATGGACTCACTGCCGATCAAGGCGTACGCCTGTGCGACGCCCATGACCATCCCGTACATCCCGGTGAGCAGGGACAGGTCGTACAGCGCGGCCAGACCGGGGTCCTTGCCCACCCACTTGGTGTCGGCGAGCGCCTCCAGCGTCGGGCGGTGGGTCGCGAAGGCGGCTTCATCGGTGCCGCTGTAGAAGATGTACGCGCCGGGCGTCGCGATCATCTGGGGTACGGCCATGATGCCGCCGTCGATGTACGTGATGCCGTGAGCCGCCGCCCAGTCCGCCAACTCCCTTGCCTGGGAAGGCGTTCCATTCGTGAGATTCACGACCGTGCGCTCTGCGAGGGCCTGCGCCTCCGGGACGAGCAGGGCGCGTACGTCTTCGTTGGTGGTGAGGCAGACGATGGTGAGCGGGCTCGCGCCGATCGCGGCCCTCGCGGTGCCCGCCGGGGTCGCGCCCTGGGCGGCCAGGGGTCCCGTCTTGGCGGCGGTGCGGTTCCAGACAGTGGTGGGATGGCCCGCCTTGATGAGCGCGGAGGCGAGCGCGGTGCCCATGAGGCCGAGCCCGAGGACGGTGACGGGGGACTGAGCAGGCTGTGCGGGCATGGCTGGGGGACTCCGATCGGAGGCGAGTGGTGGGAACGCCTTCGATCCTTCCCGTGTGCGGGGAAGCGGACAAGTACCTACTTTTTTGTGCGTACCCACCGGGAGGTAGGTGTGGAGCGGCCCGCCCACCGCCGCGGTGCGGCGATGGGCGGACCACCGGTCACCACACCAGCGCGTCCGACGCCGACGTCTGCCAGTACGTGACGAACGCCGAACTGTCCACGTACACACCGCCCGTGGGCAGCTCGGGCGTCGCCGGGGCGCCCACGCTGCCGTTCATCGCACGGTTGGAGAAGTGGACGCCCAGCTCGTGGGCCTGGCCGCCGTTCGAGCCCTCCGGCGACGACGTGCCGATGGCCGCGTACGCCGTCTGGCCCGGCTTCAGTGTGACGACCGCCTGCGGCTTGCTCGCTTCCAGCCAGCCCGTGGCGGACTGCGCCTCGTCGAAGCGGAGGTACGGGGCCCCGTACGCGTAACACGTCTTCGTGCCCGTGTTCTCGGCCTTCAGGAGCAGGTGGTTGAGGGGGCGGTCGACCTGCTCGACGGTGACCTCGGTGGTGGCGGCGGTGCAGGTGACCGGCGCGGACTTGGCGGCGGTCGGTGCGGCCGACGCGCTGCCGAGCGCGGTGAGCGAGAGAGCGGCGGTGAGGGCCGCGGTGACGGCGGCGGCTTTGGTCGTGAAGCGCATGGCTGGTCTCTTTCGGTGTGACGTGGGCGACGTGGGCCGCGCCCAGAGGTTCCTGGATGCGGCGTGCTTGTATGGCCACAGCTTGTGCGAGGTTCTGTCCCGGCCGCCGGTACGGGACGGCAGTTGGGGACGCCGGGACGTTCCTACGGCTGTGATCTGCGTGAACTCCGTTCCTTGGAACGGATGAATGGGATGGAGAGAGTGTGGGGGCGGGCGATCTCGCGGAGTTGCTGCGGGAGTTGAAGGAGAGGTCGGGGCTCAGTTACGGGGCGCTGGCCAAGCGCTTGCATGTGTCGACGTCGACGCTGCACCGCTATGTGAGCGGCACGGCCGTACCCACGGAGTTCGCTCCGCTGGAGCGGCTTGCCCGGGTGTGCGGTGCCTCGCGGCAGGAGATGGTCGAGGTCCACCGGCGGTGGATCCTGGCCGACGCGTCCAGAGGCGACCGCAGGGAGGCGGAGCCCGCTCCCGTCGCGGACGCCCGCGGCGACGCGGTGGCCACGGACTCCCACTCGAACTCCAACTCCAGCTCCGGTGAGCCGGTTGCCGCGGACTCCGGCGAGCCGGCTGCCGGACGCGGCGGCGACACGGTGGCCGCCGGCTCCCCCGACGACGCGCCCGGCATCGTGATCGGCCCGGCCCCCACGGCGGCCGGGCGGCGCGAGGGGAGACGTTTGCCCAGGGCTCGGGTACTCGTCGCCGCCGGTGTCGTCATCGCGCTCGGCGCCACCGCCCTCGCCGTGCAGTCCGCGTCCGGAGGCGGTGACGGCAGCCAGGTGTCCAGCGACTCCCCGAGCCCGCACGGCGGGGAGCGGGAGCGCGGCCCGGACGGCTCCAAGTCCGCGTCGCCCTCCGGGAAGGAGTCCGGGAAGAGCAAGCCGGGCAAGGGCGCGAAGGCTTCCGAGAAGCCGGAGGGCGGGAACAAGGGCTCCGGGGACGAGAGCCGGGCGCCCGTAGCCGGGGGCGGCGGCAAGGACGGCGGCGGCGAGGGCGGCGTACCGGTGACCGTCTCGACCCAGGCGCAGTTCTGGTCGGACCCCTGCGGACACCCCTACCTCGTGGACAAGGCACCAGGCGTCCTCTCCCCGCCCCCCAACGAGCAGGACGCCCCCGGCTGGGTGTCGGCGAACGGCGCGGTCTCCGCCCGGGACCAGACCGTGAAGCTGACCGTCCAGGGCACGGGCGACGACACCGTCGTCCTGGAGTCCCTGAACGTCCGCGTCGCCGAGAGCAGCGCGCCGCTCGCGTGGAACAACTACAAGATGGGCTACCTCGGCGTCGGCTGCGGCGGCAGGGTTCCCCAGCACTCCTTCGACGTCAACCTGGACGCGTCGGTGCCCCGTCCCTCCCCCCAGGACAAGGGCGACGGCTTCCCCTACAAGGTGAGCGCCAGCGACCCGGAGGCGTTCTTCGTCAACGCGACCGTCAACACCCGCTATGTGCGCTGGTACTTGGAGCTCGAGTGGTCAAGCGGCGGCCGGCACGGCACGGTGCGCATCGACGACGCGGGCAAGCCGTTCGCCACCAGCGGCGACCGGAGCCGTCCCGTCTACGCGTTCTCGCTCAACAGCAAGAAGTGGACGAAGACGAACCGCGACGACGACAACGTTGCGGACCCGCCCGCGTAAGGGCGGGGCGGCGGCGGGTCACGTCCGTATCCCGGAATGGTGCTTGTAGGCGGCACGCGGATCCTTACGCTGCCGGGAAACAAAGGAGCCGCAGATGACCGTCACCGATACCTCCGTCCCCGCTCCCGTCCCCGCGTTCGCGGCCCGCGCCGCCGCCGTCGGCGGATCGCCCGTACGGGACATCCTCGCCGTCACCGCGCGGCCGGAGGTCATCAACTTCGCGGGCGGACTCCCCGCCCCGGGTCTCTTCGACAAGGAAGGCATCGCCGCCGCCTTCCACGCCGTACTCACCGAACAGCCCGAGCGCGCGCTCCAGTACGCCACGACCGAGGGCGAACCCGCCCTGCGTACCGCCATCGCCGCACGGCTCTCCGCGCGCGGTCTCGCGACCGGCGTCGACGACCTCATGGTCACGACCGGCTCGCAGCAGGCCCTGTCCCTGCTCGCCACCGCTCTCATAGAGCCCGGCGAGACCATTCTCGTCGAGAGCCCCTGCTACCTCGCCGCCCTCCAGGTCTTCGGCTTCGCGGGCGCGCAGGTGGTCGCCGTGCCGTGCGACGCGGCCGGGATCGACCCCGACGCCCTGGACGAACTCGTCGCCCGCCACCGGCCCAAGCTGCTCTACACCGTCCCCACCTTCCAGAACCCCACCGGCCGCACGATGCCCGCCGAGCGGCGCGCCGCGATCGCGGACGTCGCCGAGCGGCGCGGCCTGTGGATCATCGAGGACGACCCGTACGGTGAGCTCCGCTTCGAGGGCGAGCATGTGCCGTGGATCGCCTCGTACCCCGGGGCCCAGGACCGCACCGTCCTGCTCGGCAGCTTCTCCAAGGTGATGGCGCCCGGCCTGCGCCTTGGCTGGCTGCGGGGTCCCGCGGCGCTGCTGCGGGCGTGCGCGGTGGCCAAGCAGGCGGCGGACCTGCACACGCCCACCGTCAACCAGCTTGCCGCGGCGCGGTACTTGGCGGACAACGACCTGGACGCCCACGTCGCGAGCGTCGCGAGCGAATATCGCGAGCACCGTGACGCGATGCTCGCGGGGCTCGACGATGCGCTGCCCGCCGGGTCGACCTGGCTCCGGCCCCAGGGCGGCATGTTCATCTGGGCGCGGCTCCCCGATGGTTACGACACCACCGCGCTGTTGCCGGAGGTCGTCAAGCACGACGTGGCGTACGTCCCCGGGGCGCCGTTCTACGCGGGGGAGCCGGACGTCGCCACTCTGCGGATGTGCTTCGTGACGCAGTCCCCCGACGAGATCGCCGAGGGGCTGCGGAGGCTCGGGGACGCGCTGTCCGACTGACGGGCGCGGTCCGTATGTGGCCGGGCGCGCCCGCGGTGGAGCCGCACATGTGACGGCCCCGAGCCTCTGACGCCCCTACGGGGCTTCAGAGGCGCTCGGGGGTCCTGATGCCCAGCAGCGCCATTCCCTGGTGCAGGGTGCGGGCCGTGATGTCGCAGAGGAACAGGCGGTTCTCCGCGATGTCCTGCGGCGGCTTCGGCTTGATGACCGGGCACTTGTCGTAGAACGTCGTGTAGAGCGACGCCAGTTGGTAGAGGTACGCGGCCAGCTTGTGCGGCGCGTACTCCTCCGCGACCTCCGCGACCGTCTCCGCGAACTGGTCCAGGTGCAGACCCAACGCCCGCTCCGCGTCGGCCAGTTCGAGCTCGGGGTGGGCCTTGGGGGACACGTCGTCGGCCTTGCGCAGGATCGACTGGATCCGGGCGTACGCGTACTGGAGGTAGACCGACGTGTCGCCGTTCAGGGACACCATCTGGTCCAGGTCGAACTTGTAGTCGCGCACCGCCGACGTCGACAGGTCCGCGTACTTCACCGCGCCGATGCCCACCTGGGCGCCGCGCTCGGCGATCTCCTCCTCCGAGAGGTCCTGGGCCTTCTCGCGGACGATGGCCGATGCCCGGTCGATCGCCTCGTCCAGGAGGTCGATGAGGCGTACGGTCTCGCCCTCACGCGTCTTGAACGGCTTGCCGTCCTTGCCGAGGACCGTGCCGAAGCCGAGCTGCACCGCCTTGACGTCCTGAGTCAGCCAGCCCGCCCTGCGGGCCGTCTCGAAGACCATCTTGAAGTGCAGGGACTGCCGCGCGTCCACGACGTACAGGAGGGTGTCCGCCTTGACGTTGAAGACACGGTCACGGATCGCGGAGAGGTCCGTCGCCGCGTACCCGAAGCCGCCGTCGGACTTCTGGACGATCAGCGGGGACGGGTTGCCGTCCGGGCCCTTCACGTCGTCGAAGAAGACGCACAGCGCGCCGTTCGACCGGACCGCCACGCCGGACTCCTCCAGCATGCGGCAGGTGTCGGCCAGCATGTCGTTGTAGCCGGACTCGCCGACGATGTCCTCGTCGTGGATCTCCACGTCCAGCTTGTTGAAGACCGAGTAGAAGTAGACCTTCGACTCGTCCACGAACCGCTGCCAGATCGCGAGGGTCTCGGGGTCGCCCGCCTGGAGGTCCACCACCCGGCGCCGTGCCCGCGTCTTGAACTCCTCGTCGGAGTCGAAGAGCACCTTCGATTCCTTGTAGACGCGGTTGAGGCCGGACATCGCCTCCTCGCCCGCCTGCTCGGTGTCGTCGGCGGCCTTGTGGCCCAGCGCGTCCGGGTGCTCGATGAGGTACTGCACGAGCATGCCGAACTGGGTGCCCCAGTCGCCGATGTGGTGGCGGCTGACGACCTTCTCGCCGGTGAACTCCAGGATCTTGACGACGGAATTGCCGATGACCGAGTTGCGCAGGTGGCCGACGTGCATCTCCTTGGCCACGTTCGGCTGGGCCCAGTCGACGACCGTCGTGCCGGCCTTCTCCGCGAACGGCACGCCGAGGCGCTCGCCGTCGGCGGCGCGGGCGGCGAGGTTCTCGGTGATGGCCTTGTCGGTGACCGTGACGTTCAGGAAGCCGGGGCCGGAGACCTCGACGTCCTTCAGGAGGTCAGGGGCGTCGATCGCGTCCACGACCTTCGTCGCAAGCTCGCGCGGGTTCGCCTTCGCCTTCTTGGCGAGGGCCAGGATCCCGTTGGCCTGGTAGTCGGCCCGGTCGCTTCGTCGCAGCAGCGGGTCGGCGGCGCCGGCCTCCGGCAGGGCAGCCGAGAGGGCGTCCGCGAGGCGCTGGTGGACGGAGGCGGTGAGGGACGTGACCGAGGCCATGGAGTGGATGCCGTTCTCCTCGAGGTGCAGATAGACGCGGCCAGTATCCCATGCAGGGAAAAGCGGTTTTCGCGGTTGCGGGTGGAGCTGGGAGAATGACTCCGACAAGCGGTACTCACGTAGAAGAAGAGTTGAAGCAGAAAGGCGTGCCGATCGTGGCTCAGAGCACCGATACCACCGACTGGGTCTCCCGCTATGCGGACGAGGTCATCGCCGAGTCGGAGCGTCGTGCCCCGGGCAAACCGGTCGTCGTCGCCTCCGGGCTCTCCCCCTCAGGCCCGATCCACCTGGGCAACCTCCGCGAGGTCATGACCCCGCACCTGGTCGCGGACGAGATCCGGCGGCGCGGGCACGAGGTCAGGCACCTGATCTCCTGGGACGACTACGACCGGTACCGCAAGGTCCCGGCCGGCGTCCCCGGCATCGACGAGTCCTGGGCCCAGCACATCGGCAAGCCCCTCACCTCCGTGCCCGCCCCGGCCGGTTCCGCGTACGCGAACTGGGCCGAGCACTTCAAGGCGGCCATGACCGAGGCGCTCGACGAGCTGGGCGTGGAGTACGACGGGATCAGCCAGACCGAGCAGTACACCTCCGGCGTCTACCGCGAGCAGGTCCTGCACGCGATGAAGCACCGAGGTGACATCGACGGGATCCTCGACCAGTACCGGACCAAGAAGGCCCCCGGGAAGTCGAAGCAGTCGCAGAAGCCCGTCGACGAGGCCGAGCTGGAGGCCGCCGAGGGGTCCGGCGCCGCGAGCGAGGACGACGGCAGCGGTGGCGGCAGCGGGTACTTCCCGTACAAGCCGTACTGCGGCGCGTGCGAGAAGGACCTGACCACGGTCACGTCGTACGACGACGAGAGCACCGAGCTTTCGTACGTGTGCGCGGACTGCGGCCACACCGAGACGGTCCACCTCAACGAGTTCAACCGCGGCAAGCTGGTCTGGAAGGTCGACTGGCCCATGCGCTGGGCGTACGAGGGCGTCATCTTCGAGCCCAGCGGCGTGGACCACTCGTCTCCCGGGTCGTCCTTCGTGGTCGGCGGGCAGATCGTGCGGGAGATCTTCGGCGGCGTGCAGCCGATCGGCCCCATGTACGCCTTCGTGGGGATCTCGGGGATGGCGAAGATGTCCTCGTCGAAGGGCGGCGTGCCGACCCCGGCCGACGCGCTGAAGATCATGGAGGCCCCGCTGCTTCGGTGGCTGTACGCGCGCCGCAAGCCGAACCAGTCCTTCAAGATCGCCTTCGACCAGGAGATCCAGCGGCTCTACGACGAGTGGGACAAGCTGGACGCGAAGGTCGCCGACGGCTCCGTGCTGCCCGCCGACGCCGCCGCGCACTCGCGTGCGGTGCGTACGGCAGCCGGCGAGCTGCCGAAGACGCCGCGTCCCCTGCCGTACCGGACGCTCGCGTCCGTCGCGGACGTGACGGCGGGCGCCGAGGACCAGACGCTGCGCATCCTGCGGGACCTGGACCCCTCGGACCCGATCTCATCCCTGGACGAGGCGCGGCCTCGTTTGGACCGCGCCGAGAACTGGATCACCACCCAGGTCCCGGCCGACGCGCGCACGATCGTGCGGGCGGAGCCGGACGCGGAGCTGCTGTCGTCGCTGGACGCGGAGGGCCGTGAGTCGCTGAGGCTGCTCCTGGAGGGCCTCGACACGCACTGGTCCCTGGACGGTCTCACGCACCTCGTGTACGGCGTCCCGAAGGTGCAGGCAGGGTTCTCGGCGGACGCGACGGCGAAGGAGTTGCCGCCGGAGATCAAGGTCGCGCAGCGGTCCTTCTTCGCCCTGCTGTACCGCCTTCTGGTGACCCGGGAGACGGGTCCGCGGCTGCCTACGCTGTTGCTGGCGGTGGGGGCGGAGCGGGTCCGCAAGCTCCTCGGCGCGTGACGCTGCGCTGAGCTTCGGCAGTCACGCGGGGGCGCCGCCCAACTCCTGGGCGGCGCCCCTTCGCGTGCGGCCACGCCTTCGGCCTCGGGATGTCTTCCGTGCCGTCTCGCTTCGCGTGCCGCGGACTGAACCGCGGCGGTCTCGAAAGGGCCCGCCAGGGGGCCCCGCCTGCCTAGCTACGCGCTGTACTCGGAGTCCAGCTCCTCCTGGTACCGGCCCCGGAAGTCCCGCAGATACGGGCGCAGCGTGCTCTCCGCCGGAGGGCCGCCCGCCTGCCCCGTGACCCCGTACAGGTCCATCAGATAGAGGCCGAACTGGCGGGCGTTGGGGTAGTCCCCGAGCTCGCTCACGTACTTCCGGAACGCCACAAAGTACGCCTCGTCGCGGGAGACGTCGTCCGGCAGTCCGGGGACGTCCTCCGGACCCGGCAGCTCCTCGGCCGCCTCTCCAGCAGCGGCTCCCGCCGCTCCCGCCTCCTCGCGCGGGCCCGGGATCAGACGCTGTCCGCTGAGCGGGCGGGTACGGCCGGGTGCGCCCGAGGGGACCTGGAACGCCGGGTCGACCTCCACCTGACCGGCACGGTCCTGCTCGTCGAAGTACCCCTGCTGCTGCTCCAGGTACTCCTGCTGCTCCACGTAGGCCTGCTGCTCTGCGTACGCCTGCTGGTCCGCGTACCACTGGTCGTGCGGCTCTTCAGGAACGTACGAAGGCTGCTGAGCCGCGAACCACGGGCTCACGTGCGCCCCGTCGGCCACGGGCTCCGCCTGCTGGCCCTGCTGCCCCTGCTGCCCCTGCTGCGACTCGGCCTCCAGCTGCGGCGCGGACGGCGCCACCAGCTCCGGCTGCTGCGACGGCGACGGCTCCGCGGCCACCGGCACCGGTGCGGGCGGAAGCAGCGCGGGTTCGATGCCCGCCGCCGCGAGCCCCGCCGGGGCCGTCTCCGCCAGCGGTACGCCGAAGCGCGCCAGGCGCAGCGGCATCAGGGATTCGACGGGGGCCTTGCGGCGCCAGGAGCGGCCGAAGCGGGCCTGGAGGCGGGCCTGGTAGATGAGGCGGTCCTGCTC
>NZ_JBWLKL010000062.1:0-27824 GCF_059026065.1 Streptomyces sp. A18
GGTCTCCTCCAAGCACCGCATCCGAAAGGGGGCCCATGCGCAGCAGCGCACGAAGGCGTAGGAGATTCCGCAGAGTCGCGGGAGGCTGACGCCTGTCGTTGTCGGTCGGCTCAGCAGCCGAAAGGATTCTGCGGCAGACCCGTGCCCTCAGGGCATGTGGGCCTCCCCGTGGGCAAGAGCGAGCCCGGCGAGCCGA
The DNA here is from genome assembly GCF_059026065.1 of Streptomyces sp. A18. Classification (NCBI taxonomy): domain Bacteria; kingdom Bacillati; phylum Actinomycetota; class Actinomycetes; order Kitasatosporales; family Streptomycetaceae; genus Streptomyces; species Streptomyces sp. A18. Next base: position 197 of record NZ_JBWLKL010000062.1, read on the forward strand.
TCACCGGCACCGCCGTGCGCGAGTTGTACGAGGAGACCGCTCTGTCCGTGAAGCCGGAGTCGCTGGAGGTCGCCCACGTCATCCACGGCGCCTGGGGAAGGCCCACGCGTCCCTTTGATCCCTATGCCGTTGAGTCCCGTTTCGACCAGTCCTTCAAGCACTTGCTCAGCCGGTGTCGGCGTGTTCGGCCTGGGCTTTGGTGTGGGCGAGGCGGTAGGAGTCGGTGCCGGCCTGGATGATGGTGCCGTTGAAGGTGAGCCGGTCGACGATGGCCACGCCGAGCCGCGGGTCGGTGAACTGCGCGCCGTTGAAGCGGACCTGGCCGCCGGTGAACCGCGCGCTCCAGAAGTCGACCTCACCGCCGCTGAACTCCGTTCCCATGAAGACGGCCGCGCCGCCGGTGAACTCGCCGCTCCCGCCGCTCTGCGGCCCTCTACCTCATCAGGTCGTCCAGGGCGACGACGAAGCTCATGGTCGGCGAGAAGAAGATCGTGGCAGGCTTCATGGGGCGCCTTTACGGCAGGGCGCGAGTCACCGCAGGTATTCCCTGCCAGGCCCCGAGCTTTCCGTCACGGTGAAAGTGCTGCCCTGCGGGTCGCGGAGAGTCGTGGTCGAGGCGCCCTGTCCGTCGTGGCGCACCACGGATCCGCCGTGGTGGAGCGCTGCGCGGACCGTGGATTCTGGGTCGGTGACCGCAAAGTAGACGTCCCATTTGGGCAGGTCCGCCGGGTTGGGTGCTCCGCCCACACCCCCTGAGCCGAGGCGGGCGAGGACCCTTCCCTCCTGGCTCAGGACGACTTCGTCGTCCTCGTATCCCACCTCACAGCAACCGGGCCGTTCGCAGGCCCAGTCCAGGACCTGCCCGTAGAAGATGGCCGCCTCGAAGGCGTCTGGAGACCGCAGACGCAGCCAGACCGGCGCGTGGGTACGCCAGGAATGCCAGTCGGCGATGAGCTGCCCTTCCCAGATACCGAAGACGGCTCCGTCCCGGTCTGCAGCAAGCGCCCCGCGGCCCACGGGGAACTTCAGCGGTCCCACTGCGACGGTGGCGCTGCGCTCGCGGATCCGGGCGGCCGTCTCATCGGCGTCTTCGACCGCGAAGTAGGGCGTCCATGCGACAGGGACCTTCAGTGTGGAGGCGAGGGCACCGATTCCGACCACGGGCTTGCCCTCATGCAGGGCGACGCGGAAATCCTTGCCGAGACTCGCCGGGCGGAACGTCCAACCCAGGACCGCGCTGTAGAAGGACTCCGCAGCTGGCACATCATGCGTCAACAGGCTCGCCCAGCAGGGCGCGCCGACGATCTCGCGGCTGGTCGTCGCGTCGGCGGCAGAGGCAGAGGATCGGTATTCGGTCATCGCACTCAGCATCGCGTATGCAAAGAGGTCAGCGGTGCGCCTGCCCGGCAAGCGTGTTCTGCCGTGACAAGTCATGTAACCGGCTTGGCTGCCCCGCTGCAAACCGCGCTCGCCATGCTATCGGGCACGGTGATTGCAGGAGCGATGGTGGGCTGTGGGTCTGCGGGGCTGACGCCGATCATTCCGGGATTCTCTTGTTCCCTTTTCCTCCTACCGTCGGCGAGGGATGTGGCACGGTGGATGCTGAGCCGAGATCGTGGGCTGGCCGCAATAGCCGAGCACCTAGTCGAAGCCCCCAGACCCCGGGTCGGCGGTCTCGCATGGCTCGGCTGACGACGCCGGCGGCGTCAGCCCGCAGGAAAAGTGCGCGGCCCGGCTGGGGACGCTCAGCCGGGCCGCGGCACCCTTATGGGGCCTTGCGCGCTTGCCGAGGAAGCGCGACGACCGGGCTGTCCGGGGCGGTTTCGGCGTCGCGGGGCGGTGGCTTGCGATCTCCCGTCGCTGCCGGTCTCGTCTCCTGGCTCGGCTGGCTATCGGGCGTCCCCTCCCGTGTCATCCACCTGCCCGGCTGGGGAATCTCACCACCGAGCGATTCTTGGCGAACCCCGGGATCACCGGGCGGGGCATTCAGGGCCCCTCTCAGGGGATGCAGGTTCCCCTTTTCTAGCCGCGGCTCGGGTACTCGGGCGCCTCCGCAGTGCAAGCGCGGAGCCCGCCTGGCGACTGTTCGCGTCCGGCTGTCGCCGAGGGGAGGGGTGGGGGCTCATCCGTTCGGTCGCTGCCTGCTGGCACAGCTTTCAGGCCGGGCATCAGATGAGAAGCGCCCTCGTTTCCGGTGAAGAGCACGGGAGAGGGTACGCGGAAGGTCATCGGATGACGGGACGCGGCCAGAGGCCGTCCCTATTGTCGGAAGGAGTATCTCGTGCCGCAGGGTTCGAGCAGCAAGCGTGAGCGTCAGTACGAGCACATCAAGGAGGGCGCCGAGAAGCGCGGTACTTCTGAGGGGCGTGCGAAGGAGATCGCGGCGCGTACGGTGAACAAGGAGCGTGCTCGTTCCGGCGAGTCGAAGACGGCGAGTAAGACGTCCACCCGGGACAGGAAGTCCGCTGCGCAGCGTGGCGGCGAGCGCTCCCACAGCGGATCGCAGGGGCCGACGAAGGACCAGCTGTACGCAGAGGCCAAGAAGCGCGGTATCGACGGCCGGTCGTCGATGAACAAACAGCAACTGGCCAGGGCCGTCGGTCGCTGACCCGCAGCCTCAGGGTTATGGGACACGATGGAGATGTCATCGCCGAACTTACTGCCGATCACCGCGAGATCGATGAGCTGTTCGCTCAGATCGAGGACCAGCGGGCGGGCGATGAGCGGTGCCGAGAACTCGCCGGCGACCTCACCACGAAACTGGCCTGGCACTTGGCCGCCGAAGAGCAGCTCTTGTATCCGGCGGCGCGTGAGTGCATCGCAGGCGGCGACGAGATCGCGAACCAGGCGCTGGCCGGCCACGCGGCGCTGTTGCTGCTCCTCAAGGAGGTGGAGCAACTTGACGCTGGCGCCCCGCGGTTCGACCACCTGGTGGCCAGGCTGAGGCTCGAGGCGCACGGACACATGCGCGACCAGGAAGAGCGTCTCTTCCCTCTCATGTCGGTGACCTGCACCCCCGCTCTCCTTGACGAGCTGGGCGACAAAGTCCGCTGCGCGAGGATCGTGTCCGTGACCTGAGGCCCGGCCGCAGCGCGTACTGACCCAACACCATCACGGCACAACGCCTCTGACCACCCGTCAGGGCAACCCCGCGAAAGAGAGCAGAGAGCAGACCATGACCACTGCACGAGAGATCATGACCGAGGGCGCTGAATGTATCGGCGCGGACGAGAACGTCCTGCTCGCAGCCCAGAAGATGGCTGAACTGGGGGTCGGCGCGCTCCCGATCTGCGGGAGCGACGACAAACTCAAGGGCGTCCTCACGGACCGCGACATCGTCGTCAAGGTCCTGGGAGCTGGCAAGGACCCCGCCTCGACCACGGCCGGTGAGCTTGCTCAGGGCGAAGCGGTCACCATCGGCGCTGACGACGACGCACGTGAAATTCTGCGCACCATGACGGACCACAAGACCCGCCGGCTGCCGGTCATCGACGGCCACCGCCTGGTCGGCATGGTCTCCCAGGGCGACGTCGCCCGCGCCCTGCCCAACCCCCAGGTCGGGGACCTGCTGGAAGCACTCTCCAGCGACTGACGGACACAGGGCACTACGCGCCGCGCACGCATATCTGGCGCGTCCTTCGTCCGGGGTCTCGGCCACTCCAGCAGCGCAACTGACAGCGAACGCGACGGAGTGGGGTGCGCGTCGGTGTACTTGCGAAGGCGGCCAGTCCACACGCCGCCGAGGCGATCCTGGCCGAGTCCAAAGTCGCCTGGACCACCCTGTGCAACGGCGCCTACGGCTCACTCGACCAGCTGCTCGGCCCGTGGCGGCGACGGATAGCGGCTCACGGTGCGGTTGTGGGTTTGGTGGAGTGGGTGGCGAGGAAGCGGTGGAGTTCGGTGCGGATGTCGGCACATAGCGCGCCGGTGCGGCCCCATTCGGTGAGGAGTTGGGCCACGTGATGCTCCTTGATGCCGGTTCGTGCCGCGATCTGCCGCAGGCCCTCGCGCGCGGTAGATGAATTCAGTCCTCCCACGAGGGCCACAACCCGCACCGCCTGGCCGGTGGACGTCTCTGGTTCACCGGGAGCGGCCGGCTCGTCTGTCACGCTGATCGTCCCCAGTATTCGGCATGGCGGGTCTCCACAGGAACGGGGTCGGACGCGTGGTTCTGCGGGCAGCGGGCGGGCGGTGGCGAGGTTCAGTTCCCCCTCGGGCGGGTGGCTTGGTGTTCGACTTCGTCGCGCACGCGTGCGCAGCTTTGCCGCAGCAGGCGGGAGACGTGCATCTGGGAGATGCCGAGCTCTTGAGCGATCCGGCTCTGCGTCTTGTGCTCGAAGAACCGCCGGTAGAGGATGGTGCGCTCTCGTTCGGGCAGATGTTGCAGGCCGGTCTTAGCGGCTTCACGGTCGGTGACGAGGTCGAAGGCAGAGTCGCTTTCGCCGAGCTTGTCGACGAGGCTGAAACCGTCCTGGCCGGTAGCGGGGGACAGGGCAGCGTCCAGGGAGAGTGCCTGATAGCTGTCGATCGCGCTCATGCCGTCACGGACCCCGTCCTCGGTCAGTCCTGTCTTGGCCGCGATATCGCCCACGGTGGGCTCGGTGCTGCCTGGCTGTTGCAGCAGCTCGCGGCGGGCCGCGCGGACTTTGTTGCGCCGCTCTTGCACGCTGCGAGGCACGTGCACATCCCACAGGTGATCACGGAAGTGGCGGCGCAGCTCTCCGCTGATGGTCGGCACGGCGTAGGACTCGAAACTGCCCCGTCCGGGCTCGTAGCGATTCACGGCCTTGAGTAGACCCACGGCGGCAACCTGCTTCAAATCCTCCAGGCTCTCGCCCTTGTTGCGAAAGCGGGTGGCGATCCGGTGGGCCATGGGCAGCCACGCCTCGACGACCAGCTCACACAGTGTGTCCCGCTCGGGCCCGGGATCAAGGCGGGCCAGACGGGCAAAGGCGGCTCCGGTGTCGGGGGCATCGTCGTGGGGATGGCGCGAGCGCCTGTTGCGCGGCACTGCAGACGTGTCGGTGAGCATAAAAAAACGCTCCTCAACGGATCGGCCAGCAAGGATCCGCGAGAGCGAGGCCGCAAAAAAGGAGTCATCCAGCCGGAAGCGGGCACGCCACTCGCGGGTAGATGCCTTCATTCCGAAGCATCTTCATCCGTGTGCCCCACCATCATCCGCCCAAACAGCCCCCGCAGCTAGCGGGAAACGAAAACAGCCGCGCTGGGCTGCGGCACGCGCCCGTGTTCGCCGGGGGCGCCAGCCGCAGCCCAGACCCCACTCCCTCTGGCCGCTCGGCCACGGGGGCGGGTAGCCGCCCAGGTCTCTTCCAAACACAACCGGCGCCCGCACTGCGCTGCAGCATGTCACAACCGTGTGTAACTCCCCGTAGACAGCCGGTCATTGTCCGATCCGGGCGGCCACACAGCTGACCGTCCGCCTGCGCAAGCCTCGAGGCCGGGTGGCGAGAGCCGTTGTCCCGTCATGGCAGCGTCTCCCCGGTTGGCATTGGCAGGGGGTTAGACCAGCGGCCCAGCAGCCGGAACGGTGTCAGGCCGACGGCGATGCAGGGCGGCGCACGTGCTTGCGGCGATCACGGCAGGTCGCTTCCAGCTCTCTGCTGCATGTCCACAGGCGTACACGGCGGTTCCTCCAAGCCAGCGACTCGTTGAACTGTTTCGCCATAGATCGGGTAGTTGATTGTTATGCAGACTCACCGTCAGACCGTTCTGGCCGTCGAGGGTGGTGGCTCGCTGATCTTCCTCATCGTCGGCATCGTCGTGGTCGCGGGGCTGCTCGCCATGTTCATCAGCGGTCGGCGCCGCGCTGCCCGCCGCACCGAACCAACTGCACCGCCCCACCGCACTCCCCCCAGCGGCGAAGCTCAGCGCGGAGAAACCTGGCAGACCCCCGATGACGACCCCGAACAGGGCCACCCGCACCCTTGAAAGCGGAGGCCAGCTCAAGACGTCTGGTGGCTCAGCGCTCAGGAGCCTATGCGAATGAAGAGACTGCCCTGTTTCGCACTGTTTGGCCCCTTGGTCGAGCCGGGAGGTCCTTCGGCCTCCCCAGGCATCATGATCCTCCCGGCCCGCACGCGCTCGGTACCCTTCCTCTCCACGCTCATGCATTCGCGTTTCGGGACGGCGCTGACGACGCCGCATGCGGTGGCCAAGCAACCTTGAAGCTTTCCTGCGCTGATTCGTGTCCTGAGAACAACAGTCATCGCAGGTAGCAGGGCATCTCTAGGGTGGTTCCAGGCTCAGTGGGCCATTACGGGCTCGCCCTCGGACGGCTTCAGAGCCCGATTCGGAATCAGAAACGCCGCGATCACCGCCAGCATCCAGATGCCTCGGTCATCACCAGCTTTCCAGGCCTCGGCTCCCTGACCGGCGCCCGAGTCCTGGCCGAAATTGGAGACGACCGCAGCTGGTTCGCCAACGCCGGGGCACTGAAGGCATACGCGGGCAGCGCCCCGGTGACCAGGGCCAGCGGCAAGAGCTGCAAGGTGATGAGCCGCAAGGTCAAGAACCAACGCCTGGCCGCCGTCGGATACGTGTGGGCGTTCGTCTTCCTGGCCCGCTCACCGGGCGCCAGAGCCCACTACGACCGCCGCCGAGAGGCAGGCGACCGGCACGTCGCCGCACAGCTGCACCTCTTCAACCGCTTCATGGGAATGATGTTCCACGCCGAGCAGACGGCAGCGGGCTGATCAACCACTTCAACGCCTGGCCGGCGACCGCAGAAGACCGGCCAGGACCGACGTCACGCGAGCGGGACACGCCCTGGAACCAAGGGCCCGGCGTCCAAATGAGCCGCGATGCGCGTGATGGTCCGGGCGTTGTCCTCGAACAGGTGTGCCTGCATGCCCGCCGCCTGAGCGGCCTTGACGTTGACTGCGACATCGTCGATGAACAGGCAGTTCTCCGGCCGCACGTTCAAGCTGACGCATGCGGCCTCGAAGGCACGCAGGTCGGGCTTCTCGATGCCGATCTCGTGGGAGTAGACGATCTGCTCCACCAGTTCGTCGAAGTGATACAGCCTCGTCTCCCGCTCCCGGGCGCCGACGAAGCTGTTGCTCAGGATGCACCGTCCCTGCAGGGCTCTGGTCCACTTGTTGTGGAGAGTTCACCGGCGGTGATGTCAGTGGTGTGTGGTGAGATAACTGTGCTCTGTCAGTCGCCGCGGAGGAGGTCGTTCTGTGTCTGGGTATCCGTCGCTGACACGTGCTCTGGCAGAGGCGCTGGTCGACGTCCTCTGGTTCGTCGAAGGGTGCGACGACGCGCAGATGGACCCGGATGACGTGGTGAAGGTCCTGGACGGTGTCGCCGCTCTGGTGTCCCATCTGTCGAATGATCAGCGAAGCGAGTACATGGATTTGCTCGCGTCGATGGCTTCGGAGGAGAACGATCCGTCGCGTCGCGAGTTCTTGCTGGGCTTCCCTGAGGGGTTCGGCCTCGTCGAGGAAGACTTCTGACCTGGATCTCTATGCGTAAAGCAGGACCCGCTTGCGGAGAAGTTCGAAACCTGCGCGGCCGAACATCTGGCGCTTGAGCATCTTGATCCGGTTGACATGGCCTTCCACGACGCCGGAGTTCCAGGGCAGCGTTAGGCCCGCGGTGACGGCGTCGAGGTCGCGTTCGAGGTGCTGGGCGAAGTGTCGAAGGCTGGGCAGGTCGGTAGTGGCGGTGGCCGCTTCGATCCAGGTCGGCAACTGGTGGCCCTGAAGGTGAGCGACCATCTGGCCGAAGGAGCGCACGTGCTCGGAGAGTGCTGTCAGTTCGGGGCAGTTGGCCAGGACGGCCTTCAGGTGGACCCGGTCGCTTTCGGGCAGGGCGTCGGGGTGGGTGAGGAGCCAGCGCGTGACGGCACGGGCCGATGGCGGGCGGGGGCCGACCGGTTGAGGCTTGCCGCGTAGGTTCCTGCTGACGTAGGCGCGGACGCCGGCGTAACCGCGGGGATAGCCCTGTTCCTTGATCTCCTCCCATAATTTCCAGGCGTTGGTGCAGCCTTCCTGCCAACGCTGATCGAGGTAGGGCTTGTAGTCATCGAGCCTGGTCACACGGTTTTGCCACTGTCCGATGAACATCTCCTCCGGAGTCGTGGCGCGGGAGAAGCGCAGGATCGTGTTGAGCGTCATGCCGAGCTGCCGGGCGACGGACCGCTTGCTGTGACCGGCGTCGAGGAGAGCGTGGATAGTGGCATGCTTGGCGCGGGTGCGCTCGGCGAACCGATGCCCTGTCGGCCACGGTGATAACGCGGCTGGCTCCGGCTCCTCCTGGGGTTCCTCCGGCTGTTCCGGCGTGGGGCGTAGGCATCCGCGGTGCCGGTAGACACACTTCTCGGCGGCTTCGCCCAGGTTGTGCCAAAGGTGCCACCGGTCGGCGACTTGGAGGGCCTGCGGGGCACCGCGTGTGGCGCCGTCGGCGAAGAAGGGGGCGCGGTCGCGGCAGACGATCTCGATGCCAGGTCGCTCGGCGAGCCAGGCCGCGAGGGTGTCGGCCTCCCGGTCGGGCAGCAGGTCGATCGGACGACGTGTCTCGACGTCGACGAGCACAGTTCCGTAGATCCGTCCCCTGCGCTGGGCGTATTCGTCCACCCCGACCACGCGGGGAGTGGCAGTGGGCGGATCCGGAAGCGAGGCGATCAGCCGCAGCAGGGTATTGCGGCTGGCGGGCGCCCCGAAGACGTCCGTCATGCGAGCCCCGGCCCGGCCCGCGAGCGCGAGGCCGACCGAGATGAGCGTCGATCGCAGCCGTTCCGTCCGCCGGCCGAACCGCCGGGTGAGCCCCGGCACTTGCTCGACGAAAGTCTTGCGCGGACAAGAGCTCTCCGCGCAGACGAACCGACGCACCCTCAATGCCACCACTACGGGCTTGCCCGCAGTCGGCAGATCATGAGGAAACCGCAGATAGGAACCATGTATTCGCCCTGACAGGCTCCTGCAGCCCGGACAGGTCGCCTGCTGGGCAGTGCTCAGTGCCTCCACCCGGATGGCCATGCCGGTCGTCTCGACCGACTCCACCAACACGTTCTCCAACGAGGAGAACAGCAACTCTTCGAGTTGCGGCCGTACTTCGTTCACGACGCAGCACTGTCGACCACACCGCACACCGGCCGGGCGATTTTCGGGCTATCTCAGCCACCGTCACGATGAGATCGACAGTCACGCTGCGTACGCGACCACACCAAGTGGACCAGAGCCGCTACTGCTCGATAAAGCCAGGCTCCCGAAACTCACCGGAGAATCACCGGCTCCCCAACAGCTCGGAGTTGTGGCTCTACTTAACCCCGATGAAAACACCTTGCCAAGCCGACCGCATGGCCCGTCGCCTCACCGGCGAAGCCACCATCTCCTGGCGCGATCCCGCAAATCATGATCAACCCCCAATCCGTGTATGAAACATTGGGAAAACGACCTCTGAAACCTTCACGGTCAGCAGGGGATGAAGTCCGTGCGTTTGGTCCGTTCCCACGTCGGGGCCATGTGCCATGCGGATTCGCGGCTCTGAGCCACGGTGATCCCTCCTCGGTCCTGCGTTCCTCGATAGAGGTAGGTTTCGCCATCACCGGCTGACTGTTCCAGGCGCAACTGCTGCCTGCCCGTGTCGTCCGCGCGCGTAGCGGCACCGCCTTCAACGAAGGATTCGACACGCCACCGCACTGGGCCTGTGCGGTCGGAGCTGAGGTCGTGTGCAAGAGGGCCGTAGTGCACCTCGTGGACCATCAGGCGGTCGCTCGGGGTATCTCCGACATCGGGCTGGGACTGGAACAACGCCATGTCGAGTCGGCGGTCGCCGTCCCAGTCCCCGAAGACGGCACGCACATGGAGATCTTCGTTCAGGCCTCCCTGGACGCGCTGCCAGCGACTCAGCGCATCTTGGGGAACCGCCCTGTCACCATTGGCGAACCGCACCGTGTACTGGCCCCGCCCCCACATTCCCCTGACGGTGTCCGACCGCCCGTCACCGTCGACATCAGCTTTCAGGACACGGTCGTTGACCAGACACATCCGCTGCGGGGCAGCACCGTAGGGGCCCGGAGCCCGGGTGACGTATGTGTAGGTGAAGACCGCGACGAACGCCACCGCGAGCACGAGTCCGGTCCGCAGCAGTCCACGCAGCGCACGCTCTCGGCGGGTGCGCTGCCGGGGCAGGTCGGCGAACACGGTGCGGCGGCTCGATATGCCGGGCTCAGTCATTCCCTGATCCTAAGCGCGGCATACGCAGCTCTTTTCGCCTACTCTGAGTACGCGGAGAGCGCGGAGATACTGAACGAGACGAGCCCCTCCTCAGGGGGCCCCGGGATCCGGCGGCGCCGCTCCCTGAAACAGTTTCATGTCGAAGCGGGTGAGCGCGTTCACGGCGTTCAAGGGTGACGGCGACGGTGTAATGCAGGGGCTCGACGGTGGTCATGCGGTAGGGGTCCCTTCCTGGCTCCGACGGCCGGGTGATCCGGCCGTCATATCCCGTCTGCTGCGCCGGATGAGGAATGGACGCCGGCCAACGCGATGACCTGTCCGCGATTCTGCGGGCCGGGACGCCGGTCCCGTCAACCAGCCGGGCGCCCACCGTGCCGGGTGCGGCTCCCCTGTCTCCCGTCGCCCGGCGGCTCCTATAGGTGGGTCGGCTGTGCCGTACGCGTCTGGGCGGCCAGTTCCTCGATGGCCTCCGGGCGTACGCGGCTCTGCGGGAACGAACAGATCACCTCGAGCGGCATGCCGAGAGCGAAGCGTCGCATCACCGGGTCCTCCAGTGCGCTGCCGGCGGCCGTCCTCGTCGCGCCGTCCTGCGCGGTGGACCAGCCGAAACGCTCCTGGAGCAGGGGGCCGCCCACTGGGTGTGCAAGCCATTCCTCCAAGGTGTTGCGGCCGTTGAGCGGCAGCCGGGATGAGTCACCGCGTATGGCGATGTCGGCCGTCAGGCGGATGTCGCGCGATGAGGCGCCTACGTCGATGCCGTACGTGCCGTGTTCGACGCGCCAGGTGCCCTCTCGTTCGCTGTAGTACGCGAGGTCGTCGCGGAGCAGGTCGATCCGTACCTGGCGGCTCTCGCCGGGGGAGAGGTGCACCGAGACGAAGCCCTTCAGCTCGCGCGGCGGGCGGGCGACTTTGGAGTGTTCGGGGGCGCGGGTGTAGAGCTGCACGACTTCCCGGCCCGGCCGGCTGCCGGAGTTCGTGACGGTGACGTCGACGGTGAACGTTTCGGTGTCGCCGGTCACTTGGAGGTCGGTGTAGTCGAAGCGGGTGTAGGACAGGCCGTGGCCGAAGGGGAAAGCCACCTTCGTGCGACGGGCGTCGTATCCGCGGTATCCGACGAACACGCCCTCGGCGTACCGGACGTGCTCTTCCTCGCCGGGGAACGAGAGGTGGCTCGGTGCGTCCTCCAGGCGAAGCGGGATGGTCTCGGTGAGCTTGCCGGACGGGTTGACCTCGCCGAGCAGGACCCGGGCGAGTGCGTCGCCGCCGCCCTGACCGAGCAGCCAGCCTTCGACGAGGGCGGGTACGTGGTGCTGCCAGGGTGAGGTGGCCACCACGCCACCGTTGGAGAGGACGACCGCGACGCGAGGGTTGGCCGCCACGATCCGTTCCAGCAGGTCTAGTTGGATGGGCGGCAGGTTGATGTGGTCGCGGTCGAAGCCCTCGGACTCGTCGTGCGGGGAGAGGCCGAGGAAGAGGACGACTGTGTGGCTGTCCGCGGCGAGGGCGACGGCCTCGTCCGCCAGCGCCCATTCGGCGTCCGGGCCGGAGGGCTGGGACGGTGCGCCGGGCAGGGCGTAGCCAGCGGCGAAGCATATCTGTCCTTCGTCGGTACGGGCCCGGAGCCGATCCAGTGGAACGTCGAGCGTCGTCGGCGTCACCTGGGAGCTGCCGGCGCCCTGGAAGCGTGGGGTGCGGGCCAGTTCGCCGATGACGGCGATCGGGCCTGCGGCCGGCTCCAGGGGGAGTATGGCGTCGTCGTTCTTGAGCAGGACGACGCACTGCTCGGCGGCTGTGCGGGCCAGGCGGTGGTGGGCGTCATGGTCGAGGTAATCGTCCGTGGCGGACGCGTCGGTGACCCTCGGCGCGGGCGCCGTGCGGGAGGCGAAGAGGGCCAGCCGTGCGACCGCTGTGTCCAGTGCCTCGGCATCGAGCGTGCCCTGCGTGACGGCTGAGGCCACTGCTTCGTCCGGGTCTGTTCCCGTGCCCGGCATCTGGAGATCGAGTCCGGCGCGCAGGGCCGCGACCCGGTCGCGCACCGCTCCCCAGTCGGACATTACGATGCCGTCGAAGTCCCAATCGCCGCGCAGGATGTCGGTCAGCAGCCGGGTGTTCTCCGACAGGGTGGTGCCGTTGACGCCGTTGTACGCGCACATGAGGGCCCAGGGTCGGTCGCGGCGCACGAGGCGTTCGAAGGCGCGGAGGTAGATCTCGCGCAGCGGGCGTTCGTCGATGTCCGCGCTGATCCGCATGCGGTCGGTTTCCTGGTTGTTGGCGGCGTAGTGCTTGACGACCGCCGCCACCCCCGCCTCCTGGAGACCGCGCACCATGGCCCCGCCCAACTCGGCGGAGATCAGCGGGTCTTCGGAGAAGTACTCGAAGTTGCGCCCGCACAGCGGGGACCGCTTGATGTTGATCCCGGGGCCCAGCATGGCGCGAATGCCGTGGGCCCTGGCCTCTGCGGCGATCGCACCGGCCACCCGGTGGGCGAGGTCCGGATCCCAGCTTGCCGCCAGGGCGACGGCGGGCGGGAAGCAGGTGGCGGGAGCAGCGCTGTGCAGGTCTAGCTGGCCGCCGTCTCCGGCCTCCTTGGGTACGCGCACGCCGTGCGGGCCGTCGGCCATGGTGACCGCCGGGATGCCCGCGTGCGGGACGGCCTGCGTGACGAAGTCCCCGGCCCCACTGGTCAGGGATGCCTTTTCGGTCAGGGACAGGTCGGCCGCGACGGACGGCCGCCCGGCGTGCTGAGAAGTCATGAATGCGCCAATCGAGCGGGTACAGAACTCCAAAACCGTACGGTGAGTGGTTTTTGCGGTCAAGGGTCGGGAGGTGTGTGCGTTCAACAGTCGAACGGGGTGGAGGGTGCCTGCGCGCGGGGTGTTGACGACAAAAACCGATCGACTTATGGTTTTGGCGCTCGGGCGGCGCGGCTCGGGAGCCTTCGTGTTCGGTTCCCTCGCGCCTGCTCTCCTCGGCCGTTTCGGGCCGCTCACGAGACGAGGATGCCCATGTCAGCAGTACCTCAGCAGTTCCCGGCCGCGCGCCGCCGGGTCGGCATGGCCGTGGCCGCCGCGACCGCCGTCCTGGCTTCGGTGGAGATGGCCGCGGCACCACCCTCGGCGGCCGCGCCTCTGGGGCAGGATCACTACGTGGCCCTGGGGGACTCGTACAGTTCGGGCCTGGGTATCCCGACGCAGGCCGACACGGTCTGTGGGCGCTCGGACCACAATTATCCGAGCCTCGTCGCGCAGCGGGTGGGGGCCGCCACCTTCACCGATGTCACCTGCGCCGGCGCCGACACCGGATCCATGACGGAGCGTCAGGAATCGGCGCCGCCGCAGCTCGACGCTCTGAAGTCCGACACGACCCTGGTCACGCTCGGAGTCGGCGGTAACGACCTCGACCTGACCGGCATCGTCACGCGCTGTGTGCTGGTGGCCTACCTGGATCCGCAAGGAGCGCCCTGCAAGGCGAGCTTCAGCCTGCTCGGCGACGCGATCGACGCACGGGTCAACGCCACCGCGCCCAAGATCGAGGCGGTGCTCAAGGAGATCCACGCGCGGTCGCCGAAGGCCAGGGTCCTCGTGGTCGGCTACCCGGTGCTCTTCCCGGACGACGGCAGTGCCTGCCGGCAGACCGTGCCGCTCGCCGCTGGGGACTTCCCCTGGGTGCGCGACAAGGAGAAGCGGCTCAACACCATGCTCATGCAGCAGGCCAACGTCTACGACGCCACCTATGTCGACGCCTACACGCCGTCCATCGGGCACGACGTGTGCAAGCCGGTCGGCGAGCGCTGGATCGAACCGGCACAGACACAGGAGGCCGCGGGCTTCCACCCCAACGCCGCAGGGCACCGGAGCATGGCCGATGCGGTCCTCACCCCGCTCAGCCGCTGACCTCGCCGGCCAACTGTTTGGGGGAGATGTGGTGTTGGCGCAGGAACGCGTGCACGGAGGCCGCCATGTCGACGCTCCCCGGCTCCAGCAGCCACTGCGTCTGCAGCCCGTCCATGAGGGCGAGCAGTTGCTGCGCGACCACGGCCGGGTCGCCTTCGTGTGCCGGGTCCACCTTGGCGAACAGGGCTGCGACGAGGTCGGTCATCTCCCTGCGCAGCACGCGGTAGCGCTGGACGAAATAGGTGTGCCCGGGATGGTCCGGGTTGGCAGCCTCCGCGGACAGCCTCGCGTACAGGGCCACCAGACCCGGTGTCTCGTTATTGCGCTCGACCACGTCCAGCAGGCGGCGCATCTGCTCGACGGGGCCCGGCGGATGCGCATCGCCGCGCAGCAGGCCGGGGAAGAGGCGTTCGGCGTCGGTCTCGTCCCGGCTGCTGAGCACGGCGGCGAGGAGCGCGTCCTTGCCGGTGAAGTGATGCAGTACCCCCGCGTGTGTCATGCCCGCGTGCGCGGCGATGTCGCGCAGGGACACCGCCGCGAAGCCCGACTTCGAGAACAGCTCGGCGGCGCACTCCACGATGTGGGCGCGGGTGCGTTCGCCCTTGGAAAGACGCCGTTCCCCGCGACTGCTCTGACGCGCCAACTTCCGCTGCCTCCCGGACGTGTCGTACTCAGGGCCGCAAAAACTACCACGTGGTCAATTTCTTCCGGTAAAACCTACCGACTGGTTAATTTCGTGGTTAAGCTCACCGCCAACTCTCGCCGGGGGTGTCCCGGGCCGCTCCATACCGAGTCGCCCGGGTGTCCCAGGCCACTCCACTCGGAGCGATCACCTTGAACACAAGCACCCGAACGGCAGTCGTGGCCGCAGGAGTCGCCGCAGCCCTCGCCCTGACCGGATGCGCGGGCGACGCGGCCTCCACCGCCGGCGGCGCGAAGACGCTCAACATCGCCACGCTTACCGCTCCCCAGAACCTGGACCCGGCCTCCGCCACCGGCAGCGCCCTGCCGTACTTCCAGGCGGTCTACGACACGCTTCTCAAGCGGGAGCCGGACGGCGACTACAGTCCGATGCTCGCCACCAAGTGGGCCTTCAACGTCGACCGCACCGAGCTTGATCTCACCCTGCGCGGCGGCGTGAAGTTCGCCGACGGCACCGCCTTCGACGGCCAAGCCGTCAAGGCCAACCTGGAGCACTTCAAGAACGGCGGCGGCGCCTCCTCGAAGTGGCTCAGCGGTCTGGAGCAGGTCCAGGTCACCGACGCGGAACATGTGACCCTGCACTTCAAGGAGGCTGAGCCCTCGCTCCTCTTCTACCTCAGCGACGCGGCCGGCCTCATGGCCAACCCCAAGAAGCTGGGCAAGGGCGACGAGCGGCTGCAGACCGCGCCGGACGGCACAGGACCGTACCGCCTGGACAAGGGCCGCACCACGATCGGCACCAAGTGGACCTTCACGCAGAACAAGGATTACTGGGACAAGGCACTGCCGTTCAAGACAGTCACGATCAGCCGGTTCGACAACCAGACCGCCATCGTCAACGGCATCAAGACGGGCCAGCTCAACGTCGGCCTCATCGACGACCCGGGCCAGATCGCCAGCCTGAAGTCGCTGTCCAAGGCCACCGAAATCCCCGCCCAGTTCGACTGGCAGGGCCTCGTACTCCTCGATCGCGGCGGCAAGCTCACCCCGCAGCTCAAGGACCGCCGGGTGCGTCAGGCCCTCAACTACGCGATCGACCGCAGGGCCATGCTCAAGCAGATCCGGCAGGGCTACGGCGAGGCCACCGGTCAGGTCTTCGGCAAGGACACCAAGGGCTACGACCAGAAACTCGACGCGTACTACATGCATGACCCCGCCAAGGCGCGCAAGCTGCTCAAGGACGCCGGTTACGCAAAGGGCTTCACGCTGAAGCTACCGCGGATCACCGCCATCGTGAACGACGCCATCGCCAGCTCACTCCAGGCCGACTTCAAGGCCATCGGCGTCAAGCTCGTGTGGGATGAGCTCGACCCGTCGTCGCTGGGCACCACGCTGCGCAACCACACCGCCTCCGGGCTGGTCATGAACATGGGCCAGTCGTCCGAGGACTGGGTCACCGTCAACGATCTGGTGCTGCCCGGTGCGTTCAACAACTTCGCGACCACCGACGACACCGTTCAGAAGCTGGTTCCGCAAATCCGCGGCGCTGACAAGCAGAAGGCGGCCGACGCGTCCAAGGAACTCAACCGGCACCTCGTCAAGGAGGGCTGGTTCGTGCCCTTCTACCGGATGACGATCATGCACGTCTCCGACGGCACCGTGAAGATCACGCCGCAGTCCGGCATGGCGTCGCCCTCCCTCTATAACTACACGCCCGTCTCATAGACCACCGTGGGCCCGGGGCCACGGCCCCGCTTCCCGGGCCCACGGTCCACGGATCCGAGTCCCATGCTGAACTTCATCCTCCGCAGACTGGCCGGCGGCATCGCGCTCCTGGCGGTCATCTCCTTCCTCTCCTACGTCCTGCTGTCGATCCCCGACACCGATGTGGGCCGCCAACTCCTCGGCCAGGGCGCCCCGCAGGATCTGGTCGACGCAAAGAACGCCGCACTCGGCCTCGACCAGCCGGTGTTCGCCCAGTACGGCGACTGGCTCGCCCATGCCGTCCGCGGTGACCTCGGCATCTCGTGGTTCACCAGCGAGGACGTCAGCGCCGCCGTCACCAACCGGCTGGCCGTGACGGTCAGTCTGATGGTCGGCGTGACGCTGGTGACCGCGCTCGTCTCCGTCTGCCTGGGCGTGTGGGCCGGGGTGCGCCGTGGCATCGTCGACCGGTGCGTCCAGGTCCTGGGCGTCCTCGGCTACGCGCTGCCGGGCTTCCTCATCACCCTCGTGTGCGTCCTGGTCTTCGCCGTGCAACTGCGCTGGTTCCCCGCCATCGGCTACACGCCGTTCAGCGAGTCGCCCAGCGGCTGGCTCTCCACGGTGACCCTGCCGATCCTCGCCCTGTCGGTATCCTCGATCGCCGGTGTCTCCCAGCAGGTGCGCGGCGCCGTCATCGACGTACTGGGCCAGGACTACGTCCGTACCCTGCGCGCCCGTGGCCTCTCGCCGCGCCGCATCGTGCTGCGGCACGTGCTGCGCAATGCCGCGGCGCCCGGACTCTCCGTCCTGGGCATGCAGTTCGTCGGCCTGCTCGGCGGCGCCGTCCTCGTCGAGCAGATCTTCGGTCTGCCCGGCATCGGCAGCATGACCGTCACCTACACCACCCGCGGCGACATCCCGGTGATCATGGCTCTGGTCATGCTTACCGCGACCGGCGTCGTCCTGATCAATCTCCTGGTCGACATCCTGATCGGCTGGCTCAACCCGAAGGCGAGGGTCGCATGAGCGAGAACCTGCCCGCCGACGCCGCTGCTGTACCGCACGCTCCAGACGCCGCGTCCCGGCGTCGTGGCGTCATCGGCCGGGTCCTGCGCAACCCGCTGGGCGCGATCGCCGCCGCTGTACTGCTGCTGATCGCCCTCGCCGTTCTGCTCGCGCCGGTCCTCACCTCGCAGGACCCCGCCGCGGGCACCCTCGCCGACGCCTTCGCGGGAAGTTCGGGCCACCACCCGCTGGGCGCCGACTCGGCGGGCCGCGACGTCCTGGCCCGGCTGCTGCACGGCGGGCAGAACACCCTGGGCGGGGCCCTCCTCGCGCTCACCGTCGCGCTCGTGCTCGGCGTCCCCTCGGGACTGTGCGCCGGCTACTACGGCGGGCGCGTCGACAGCGCGGCCAGCTGGATCGTCAACCTCGTCATGGCGTTGCCCGCCATGGTGGTCCTGCTCGCCTCGCGCGCCATCCTCGGCCCAAAGGTCTGGGTCCTGATGGTGGTCCTCGGCGTACTCGCGGCGCCCAGCTTCTTCCGACTCGTGCGCGGCATCGTCGCCGACGTACGCGGCGAGCTCTACGTCGATGCCGCCCGCGTCTCCGGCCTCTCCGACGTGCGCATCATCGCCCGGCACGTGCTCACCATCGTCCGCGGACCCATCGTCATCCAGATCGCCCTGGTCGCGGGCGTCGCCATCGGGCTTCAGGCCGGACTCGAATTCCTCGGCGTCGGCAGCGGCCAGTCCGCCACGTGGGGCGCGATGCTCAACGAGGCGTTCCAGAACATCCAGACCGCGCCCCTGCTCATGCTCTGGCCCGGCCTCGCCCTCGGCCTCACCAACGGCGCGCTCGTCCTGCTGGCCGTCGCGGTGCGCGACGCGCTCGCCGCCCCGCCGGCCGCGGTCCGCTCCGCCGCTTCCACCGCCGCGCAGCCCGAACCGGACAGCGCCGCGCCCGCGCCGGGCGAACGTGCGGCCCTGCTGTCCGTACGCGATCTGGCCATCGCCTACCCGGGGCCCGACGACACCGACCACCATGTCGTCCACCACGTCGACCTCGACGTCCGCCCCGGTGAAATCGTGGGCCTCGTCGGCGAGTCCGGCTCCGGCAAGACCCAGACCGCGTTCGGCATCCTGGGCCTGCTGCCCGCAGGCGGACGCGTGACGCGCGGCAGCATCACGCTGAACGGGCAGGAACTCGTCGGACTGCCCGAGCACGCCCATCGCACCCTGCGCGGCACCACCGTCGCCTACATCCCGCAGGAGCCGATGAGCAACCTCGACCCGTCCTTCACCATCGGCAGCCAACTCACCGAGCCCATGCGGCACTGCCTGGGCCTGAGCCGCAAACAGGCCGCCGCCCGGGCCGCCGAACTGCTGAGCATGGTGGAGATCCCGGAGCCCGACAAGATCCTGCGCCGCTACCCGCACGAGATCTCCGGCGGCATGGCCCAACGCATCCTCATCGCCGGAGCCATGTCCTGCGACCCCGAACTGCTGATCGCCGACGAGCCGACCACGGCCCTCGACGTACGCGTCCAGGCCGAGATCCTCGACCTGCTGCGCACCCTGCAACAGGACCGCGACCTCGGCGTCCTCCTGGTCACCCACAACTTCGGTGTCGTCGCCGACCTGTGCGACCGCGTCACCGTGATGCGCACCGGCCGCGTCGTCGAGAGCGGTACCACCGAGGACGTACTGACCCGGCCCCGGGCCCCCTACACCCGCAACCTGCTCGACGCCGTGCTCGACGACGCACCCGCGCGCGCCGGCTGGCAGCCTCGAACGGTCAGGAGCGCCGCCGTATGACCGCCACCGCATTCGCCCCCGAGGACGTCCTCCTCTCGCTGCGCGACGTACGGGTGTCCTTCCCCGGCAAGGGCTGGCGCGCGCCGCGCACCGAGGTCCTCAAGGGCATCGATCTGGACGTCCGGACGGGCGAGACGCTTGGTCTGGTCGGTGAGTCCGGCTCGGGCAAGACCACCATCGGCCGGGCCATCCTCGGCCTGGTCCCGGTAGCGTCGGGCACCATCACCTTCGACGCTGAACGCATCGACACCGCCGACCGCAGACGGCGCCGCGCCCTCAGCCGCGATGTGCAGGTCATCTTCCAGGACCCGTACACCTCGTTGAACCCGTCATTGACCGTCGGTGACACCCTCACCGAACCGCTGCTCGGCCAGGGAACGAGCCGCCGTGCGGCACACGGCCGGGTCGGGGAGCTCCTCGACCGCGTGCACCTGCCGGCGGGATCCGCGGAGCGGCTGCCGCGCGAGTTCTCGGGCGGACAGCGTCAACGGGTGGCCATCGCGCGGGCGTTGGCCCTGCGGCCACGCCTGATCGTGTGCGACGAGCCGGTCTCCGCGCTCGACCTCACCACCCAGCGCACCGTCCTGGACCTGCTGCGGGAGATCCAGGAGGACACCGGTGTGGCCTACCTGTTCGTCTCGCACGACCTCGCAGTCGTCCGCACGATGAGCCATCGTGTCACCGTCATCCACCACGGCGAACTCGTGGAGACCGGCGACGCGCACACCGTCACGACACAACCCCGGCACCCGTACACCCAGGCGCTGTTGCTGGCGGCGCCGGTCGTCGACGTCGCCGAGCAGCGCCGTCGCCGCGAGGCCGCCCGCCGGATCACCTCGCCCGCATCGCTCACCTCGACGGCCAAGGGGGCCCGATGACCACGGTATGGCTGCGCACGCTCACCGCCCCCGACGGCACGGTGTTCCGGGACCTGAACGGCAACGGCCGGATGGAGCCCTACGAGAACCCGACCCTGCCGGTCGCCGACCGGGTCCGCGACCTGCTGTCCCGGATGACCCTTCAGGAGAAGGCCGGACAGCTCTTCCAGCCCAGCATCGAAGCCGGCACCCACGGTGAACTCGTCGAGCGCGAGGCCCTGTTGATGCCCGCGCCCACCACACAGGTCGTCCGGGACCAGCACATCACCCACTTCAACGCCCTGCGACTGCCCGGCGCCCGCTCATCCGCCCTGTGGCACAACCGGCTGCAACGCCTCGCCGAGCAGAGCCGTCTGGGCATCCCCGTAACCATCTCCACCGACCCGCGCCACAGCGACGTCGACAACCTCGCCGCCGCCCTGAGCACGTCGGCGTTCTCGGCCTGGCCCGAAGCCCTCGGCCTCGCCGCCCTGCGGGATCCGGATCTGGTCCGCGAGTTCGCCGACATCGCGCGGCGCGAGTACCTCGCCGTCGGCATCCGCGCCGCCCTGCACCCGCAGATCGACCTGGCCACCGAGCCGCGCTGGGCCCGCCAGTCCACCACCTTCGGACCCGACGCCGAGCTCACCGCCCAGTACGTACGCGCCTACCTGGCCGGCTTCCAGGCGACCGACGAGAGCGCGGGCCCGCTGCACGGCGCGAGCGTCGCCTGCATGACCAAGCACTTCCCGGGCGGCGGCCCGCAGAAGGACGGCGAGGACCCGCACTTCCCCTACGGCCGCGAACAGATCTACCCCGGCGGCATGTTCGACTACCACCTCCAGCCGTTCCGCGACGCGATCGATGCGGGAACCTCGGCCGTCATGCCCTACTACGGCATGCCCGTGGGACTCACCTACAAGGGCCGCGCGATCGAAGAGGTCGGCTTCGGCTTCAACAAGCAGGTCATCACCGGCATCCTCCGCGACGAGCTCGGATTCGACGGCGTGGTGTGCACCGACTGGCAACTCGTCAGCGATGTGACCATCGCCGGGCACTCGCTGCCCGCCCGGGCCTGGGGCGTCGAACACCTCGACCGGCCGGCCCGCGTCGCGAAGATCCTCGACGCCGGATGTGACCAGCTCGGCGGGGAGTCGTGCACCGACGTGCTGATCGGCCTCATCGAGTCCGGCAGGATCACCGAGGAGCGCATCGACGCGTCGGTCGCACGCCTGCTGAAGATCAAGTTCGAACTCGGCCTGTTCGACGACCCGTACGTCGATGTGGAGGCCGCCGACCGCATCTGCGGGGCACCGGAGTTCCGGCAGCGCGGATTCGACGCGCAGGCCCGCTCGGTGACTGTCGTGCACCGGGCGGCCGAACCCGCCCGCACTCCGTGGCCGGTGCCGCGCGGCAGCCGGCTGTACGTGGAAGGCGCGGACGTCGAGGTGTTCGCGGCCTGCGCGGAGGTGGTGGCGACCCCGGCGGAGGCCGAAGTCGCGTTCGTCCGCCTGCCCGCGCCCTTCGAACCGCGCAGCGCGTACGTGCTGGAGCGGGTCTTCCACGCGGGGAGCCTGGAGTTCCCCGGCGACACCGTGGAGCATCTGCGCGAGATCGCGGCACAGGTGCCGCTCATCGTGGACGTCACCCTGGAACGGCCCGTGATCGTCGGGCCGTTGCTCGACGTCGCCGACGTCGTTCTCGGCTCGTACACCAGCAGCGATCGCGCCCTGGCAGCCGTGGTGTTCGGCGAGGCGGAGGCGGCGGGACTGCTGCCCTTCGACCTGCCCGTCTCGATGGCCGCCCTGGAACAGGAGTCGCCCGACAGCCCGTTCCCGTCGGACCCGACCGTCATCGCCGTCCCGCGCGGGACCGGCCGATGCTGACCCATGTGGGAAGCGGGGCCGGGCGGATGACTCCGCCCGGCCCGCGCAGTCCCAGAGTCGCGAACTCATGGGACGCACTCAAGAAGGTAGGGCCGCATGACTCCGATTCTGGGGGTGGCGAGGGTCTGAGCGGCGGCTCCGCAGGCACCGCCGCGTAGACCAGCGCTGGCGAGGGCTGGGCGCGTACCGCGTCGTGAAGGCTGCGCGACAGACTGCTTCGGTGGCCGGACGGTGCGCCACGGGAAGCGGCGGGCCGTCGTGCGTCAGGCCCGCTCCGGCGGGTGTGCGGGGCTACCCGCCGCCGTCCGGGGCGGGGTGGTGGAGCAGTGTGATCAGGTCGTCCACAGGTCGGCGCATGTCGGTTGACCGGTCGATGAGCCACTGGAGCTGAATTCCGTCGACGACGGCGACCAGCATCTGGGCCAGCCGCTGGGGCGGCAGCGTCGTGGACAGGGTGCCCTCGCCCGCCCCTCCCTCGACGAACGCCGCGACGCGCCCGCGCAACCCCGGGTAGCGTTCCGCGAAGAACGCGTGCGCCGGATGGTCCGGGTCACCGGCCGCCGCCGTCATCGCGACGAACAGCTCGACCAGGCCCGGGGTGGCCTCGGCCTCGCGGACGATGTCCTGATAGCTCGCTCCGACGTCGTCGCCGCGCCGCTGCCGGGCCTCGTCGTCGCGCATCCGCAGGACTTGGGTGAGCAGGTCCTCCTTTGAGTCGAAGTAGTGCATGAGTCCGGGCAGGCTCAGGCCGCACCGGGCGGCGACCTTCCGCAGCGACGTGCCGCGATAGCCCTCGGCCGCGAAGACATCCAGTGCAGCGTGAAGGATCTCGGCGCGCCTGGCCTCGCCCTTCTCGTAACGGCCTCGGCGGGCCATGGTCTCGGTCACTCCCAGGGGACGTCGGACGCTGGGAAGTAGCGGAGGCGTGCCGTGCCCCACCAGCGCGCGTGCCGGGCCAGCCGCTGCCGGTACGCGTCCCACTGCGGCGGCCGGCCGGACCAGGCGGCCTCGGCGACGGAGGGCAGGCGCGGCAGGAGCAGCGCGCTCACGTCGTCGAAACCGCGCAGTCGTTCGGCGAAGAGGGTGGCCTCGACGCCCGCGATCCGGTCCTCGGGTATGCCGTGCGCGAACGGGTCCCAGCTCGCGGTGTGGCGGATCTCGCGCGGGCGGTACGAGGGGAAGCCCAGGTTCGCCAGGTCGGGCGGGCAGTCGGCCGGCGTGACCCCGGTCGCGTAGGGACGGTCGAGGTAGAGGTGTGACTGCGGGGACAGCAGGACGCGGCCGCCGCTGCTCAGAACGCGGTCCACGTCGTCGTCCGAGGGGGCGAAGAACCGCTTCATGGCCGCGATCAGTTCGACGCCGAAGCCCGCAGCCATCAGCTCCGGGCGGTCGGCGAGCTCATCGGCGGTGTCCGGAAGATCCATCATCTCCACGTCCACCCAGTACTGGAGGACGTCACCCGCGGCCACGCCGGCCCGGGACGCCTCCTGCCAGGCCAGTGGCGACTTGCCGAACTTCCGTACCAGGGAGCGTAGTTCGCGTACGGAGGCGGTGAAGCTCTCCTCGGTCGCGCCGAGCGCCTCGTCCCCGCCCACATGCACGAAGGGGCCATCGGTGAGCGCGCACACGTCTGCGAGCACCGCTGACACCGCGTCATGCGTCCGCGAGTCGGTGAGGTCGAGCGGCGGCACGAACGGGAAGCGGCCGGCCAGGTGCTCCGGGGCGGGGGCGTGCGGCAGATCGGGGACCGCGCGGCGCAGTGCCGCGCAGTGGCCCGGCAGGTCGATCTCGGGGACCAGGGTGACGTGGCGCCGACGCGCGTATTCCTGGAGCTCCCGGTACTCCGCCGCACTGTAGAAGATGCGCTCCGCGCCGTCTTGGCCAGTGGTGAGAGCGGGGAGCGAGGGGATCTCCAGGCGCCAGCCCTCGTTGTCGGTGAGGTGCAGGTGGACGACGTTGAGCTTGTACAGCGCGGCCACGTCGATCAGGCGGCGCACCTCGTCGCAGGTGAGGAAGGTGCGGGCCGGGTCGAGCAGCAGGCCCCGCCAGGCGAGGCGCGGAGCGTCCCGCAGCGTCCGAGGAGCGAGGGCCCCGTCCGCCGGTGTGGTGAGCAGGAGTTGTGTCGCGGTGGTGGCGGCGCGGAACGCGCCCACGGCGGTACGGGCGCGGCAGGTGATGCCGCCGCCGTGCACCGACACCTCGTACGACTCGTCCGGAGGCCGCGGCGTGCCGGTCGGCGCGATGCCGGTGGTCGTCACCGGGGAGCCGGGAGCGTCGTGGTGCGTCAGGTTCAGGACGAGGCCGTCCGCTCCAGGAGCCTCGGACGGGGCGAGCCGCGCGCCCAGGTGCGGCACGAGGAGCTCGCGGAGGGTGTCCGCCACCGGTCCCAGTGGTGGATCGGCCCGCAGCCGCCAGGGGCCGCGCACCCGCAGCGGACTGCCTGGGCTCGACGTGTCGGACGTGGGCGCGGGGATGACGGCGTGCATGCGGGTTCTCCCTGGTCCAGGACGGGCCAGGGGCATCCGGACCGGTCGTCAGGCTCGGTATCCGTCGCCCCTGGCCGGTGCCGATCAGGGCCGGCGCCCCCCACGGTCGCCCCTTCCGCCCTGACCGGCGACGTGTGTACGCTAACACGAAAACCGATCAATGAACGTTTTTTGCGGTGGCCCCGGCCGACACGGGCCCGCCGCGAGAGGAGCGCGCGCATGACGTCCCCTACCGGGCCCGAACTTCCCCTGCCCGACGGCTTCCTGATGGGGGCGTCGACCTCCGCGCACCAGGTCGAGGGGAACAACGTCACCAGTGACTGGTGGGCGCTCGAGAACAGCCCGGAGACCTTCGTTTCCGAACGCAGCGGAGACGCGGCCGACAGTTATCACCGCTGGCCGGAGGACATGGACCTGCTCGCCGAACTCGGCTTCAACGCGTACCGGTTCGGCATCGAATGGGCACGTATCGAACCGGAACCCGGGCGGATCTCGCGCGCGGCACTGGCCCACTACCGAGCCATGGTGCGCGGAGCCGCCGAGCGTGGTCTGACGCCCCTGGTGACCCTCCACCACTTCACGTCACCGCGCTGGTTCAGCGAGCGCGGCGGCTGGGCGTCGCCCGACGCCGGGGACCTCTTCGCCGACTACACCCGCACGGCTCTGGACGTCCTGGGAGACGACGTCAGCCACGTGGCCACCATCAACGAGCCCAACATGATGGCCCTCATGTACACCATGCGCCGGCTCATCGCGGAGCATGGGCAAAGCGCCCTGGACGCGGGCCGGACCGGGGGAGCGGCGTTCAACCCCGCTGCCCTCGAACCCGAGGCACAGGTCACCGACGCACTGATCCGGGCACACCGGCGTTCGGCGGACATCCTCAAGGGCGCCGGCGTGAAGGCGGGGTGGACCATCGCCAACCAGGTCTACCAGGCGGAACCCGGCGCCGAGGACATCGCGGTCTCCTACGCCCGCCCGCGCGAGAACGTCTTCCTGGAAGCCTCGCGCGACGACGACTGGATCGGCGTCCAGGCGTACACCCGACACCGCATCGGCCCCGAGGGCCCGCTTCCGGTGCCCGAAGGGGCGCCGACCACGCTGACCGGCTGGGAGATCTACCCCGAGGCGCTGGCCGAAGCTGTCCTGCACACCGTCGACACCGTCGGCGCGCACGTCCCCGTCATCGTCACCGAGAACGGCATCGCCACCGCCGACGACACCCAGCGCATCACCTACACCCGCCAGGCCCTGTCCGGTCTGGCGCGCGTGATGGAGCAGGGCGTGGACGTACGCGGCTACTTCCACTGGAGCGCCCTCGACAACTACGAATGGGGGAGCTACCGGCCCACGTTCGGCCTCATCGGCGTCGACCCCGCCACGTTCGCCCGCACGCCCAAGCCGTCCGCCCGATGGCTCGGAGCGCTGGCCCGCGACGGCCGCATCCCCGGACCGCAGGCACCGGCCCGGACCGCGGGCGCGATCGCGGGTTAGGCTGTCGCGCATGGCGAAACGGGGCCCCTACGAAAAAGGCGAGGCCAAGCGGAAGGAGATCCTCCAGGCCGCCCTGGAGATCTTCGCCGCGGAAGGCTACCGCGGCACCTCCCTGCGCAAGGTCGCGGCGAAGTGCAGTCTCAGCCTGCCCGGCCTGATGCACTACTTCAACTCGAAGGAGGACCTGCTCACGCAGGTCCTGCGCATGAGGGACGAGACCGCCCAGGTGCGCCAGCGGCAGCGCACCAGCCCGGAGAGTTACAAGGAGATCATCCGCGAGGGGGTGAACACCCCCGGCCTCGTCGAGCTGTTCGTCTCCATGGCGGCCGCGGCGAGTGACACCAAGCACCCTGCGCACGCGCACTTTGCCGAGCGTTACCCCGTCCTGAGGGACCGCGTCGCGGCGTTCCTGCGACAGCGGATGGAGGAAGGGGCGATGCGCGAGGACGTCCCGCCGGAACGGCTGGCCGCCCTACTGATCGCCGTGGCCGACGGCATCCAGTTGCAGTGGCTGGTGGACCGGTCCGTCGACATGCAGCAGCCGGTCGACGACGTCCTGACATTGCTTGAGGTGAGCGGTCAGGGCGTGTGAAGAGACAGAGGCGTGAGCGGCATGCGTCGCCGGCAGGCCGGGAGTGCGAATGCTCACGTGCCCGCACTGGCAGTGCGCTCGCGTGACGCGTGGGGGCGCCGAGTCGGTACCTCCGGCACACACTCGTGAGGTTGTTCCTGACCGGCATCTTTGCCAGCCGGAAACACAGACTCCGAGGCCGGAACTGGGCCACCCGATTCACTTACGGATGGATCACCCGACTCAGGGTCTACCGCCTTACCGGAAACGTGCACAGGGCGACGGCGCATGCCAGTCGGTGAACGATGTCGGAAAGCCGTGTGCGGGAGAACCGCACGCACGGTTTGAAGCGGCGGGGGCTGGAAACGGAGCGGAAGCCACCGCGCCAGTCCCCGACCCTACTGAGACTGAGCCACATGCGCACCCCCGCGCACCGGCGCACGGCGCCGCCCACCAGCACCTTCCAGATCAGTTGCGGGGGCTACCGCGAGGCCGACACCGAACAGGGGGCGGACCCCGGCGGCAGCCGCGGCTTTCGCGAAGCGCACCGTGCCGGCCATGGTGTCGCGGTCGGTCAGTGCCAGTGCGCCGATGCCGCGCTCGGCGGCGCGGCGTACGAGGTCGTGGGGGAGCGAGGCACCGTAGCGGGCCGAATAGCCGGAGGCGACATGAAGGTGGGGGACCCCGGAGGCGTTCACCGTCACCTCCGATCACCCGAGACGCGATTCAAGTCAGATGGCTCGATCCGTCACCAATGTATCGAACGTAAGTCGAACAATGCGAGTTCTCTACCCGCGCGCCGCATCCGGCCGGGGTTGTGATCCGGCTACCCGACCACAGGTGTGACTTAGAGGGCATCTGATCTGGATTACTGGTAGTTAGAGATGATTGTGTGACTGTCAGCGTTGGGCATCGTTATCCGAGGGGTGAGTGGTCGTCGCCCGTATCGCAGTGACGTGTCCGATGCCCGCTGGGCCTTGATCGAACCGGTCTTCACCGCCTGGCGGATGAGACGGACCGGGCCGGGCACGGCCGCCCGGGTGCACGACCTGCGGGAGATCGTCAACGCCATCCTCT
>NZ_JBWLKL010000063.1:0-27378 GCF_059026065.1 Streptomyces sp. A18
GCTTCGGCGCCGTCGGCATCACCGCAACCCCACCCACCCGCACACCCAACGGACCCAGAACATCAATATCCATCACGTCAAATCCCCTGTTCGTGAGTGGCCTGCATCCCGTGCTCATTCAGTAAAAAACCAGCAGTCCGGTTTGTCAATACCAGACCGCTCACGCTGTTTCCACAACCTCCCACCCCTTCCTCGAGCGCACCTAAAGCTCTGCGGGATTCGTCATGGATCACGAAAACCCCCTCGTCACAGGCTTAAGAGAGGGTGCGTGCAGCGAGCCGGCGGCCGCCGTCCGACGACCTTCAAGGGACTCAGTAGCCGTGATCGACGCGAAAAAACAGTCGCCGAGGTCTGTTTACCTGTCGGGTTTCAGACCGCTCCGCCCGTCAGCTGTGGCAACACCAGCTCCCAGAACGCGTCGATCCGCTGCCCCGAGAGCCACCCGCGGTCCCTGCCGCCAAGCACCTCGAAGCCCACGGTGGCCGCGACGATGGCCGGGGCGACCCGCTCCGGCGTCACGCCGTCCGCGAGCCCGCCCTCACGCTCAGCGCGCTCGAGCATGCCCTCGACCCACTCCTGCCAGTAGCGCCGCACATCGGCCGTCGCCCCGAGCGCGGGCTCATCCCCCAGCTCGAAGCCCGCCCGCACGACGACGTCCTCCGCCAGGCGGCTCATCAGACCGTGCGTCGCATCGACAAGCCCCTGCAGTGCCCCGCCACGCGCGCCGCCGTCCGGGACATCCTCGGTGATCGTCCGCAGCCTGCGCGTCGCCTCTTCCTCCACCGCCCGGGCCAGCTCCCGCTTCGTCTCGAAGTGGAAGTGCAGTGCCCCGTTACTGACACCGGTGCGCCGACTGATGTGGGAGAGCGAAGCCGCTGCGTACCCCTCGCGCGCGAAGACCTCCGCGGCGGACTGAATCAGAGATTGACGGGTCCGGACCGCCCGCTCCTGCTTGGCCATCGCTCACCTCTCCAACACGACCTGCCTCCGACGCGGCCAGGCCGACATTCACGGACTCATGACGTCGCCAGGCCCCCTGCGACGCGCGACCGAGGCCGTGCACTGCAAAGAACATGCCGCACTTTCGCCGCATTTCAACAAAACAAACCGGTGAGTTGGTTTTATCGATTCCTTAACGGTCGGAACGGTGCGGGGTCCAGTCGGCAACGTATCGCAGCCTGCCGGGACCGGGCCCACCGGGGCGGCTACAGACACCAATAGCGCCCCCGGGACCTGAGGTTACGCCCACGAGCGACCGCCCGACACCCCGCCTCCGTGCGCCGGGGATCACGTCTGGCGCAAAATGCATCGCACCGCAGCCCCCACTGGAGCCTGTGTCAACAAGCCAATCATCCCTTCCCGCCCAGCAAATAAACCGCCAAGTTGGTTTGTTTTCGATAGCGTAGCGGCACCCTCTCGTTGCTTTCCTGGCATGAAGCACGCAACGCGCCGCGCTCGCCCCTGCCTCCCGGCCCGCCGCGGACACGGACAAAGACGCGGGCACCGTCAGAGACACAAGCGCGCCCGCGGCACGGACGGCCGGACAGACCAACAGGCGGGCGAACGGCACCCGGAGAACCACCGGCCGCCGGACGAACAACCCGTCAGCCGAGCAACAGGCGTCAGCCGTCAGCCGACGGCCCCGGAACCGGCAGCCGCCAGCTCCCCGCCCTCCGGCGCCGCGGCCAGCGCCGGCAGCAGCAGGCGCCAGAACCAGGTGAGGGGATCGGGCAGGAGCCACTGCCCGTCATGGGACCCGAGGACCTCGATCCCGACCGTGACTGCGACCACCGCGACCGTCGCGTCCGCCGCGGAGACACCGGGCGCGAGCGCGCCCCCCGCCTCCGCCGACGCCAGCGCTCCGTGTACCCACTCGCGCCAGAAGTCCCGGAGGTCCTGGCCCGCCACCGCGCGCTCCCGCATCCCGCACAGGTCGAACCCCGCGCGCAGCACCACATCGCTGCCCAGGGCCCGTACGAAGTCGTGCGTGACGTCGATCAGGCACTGCAGCCCGCTCTCCTGGGCGGGCTCGCGGCCCGGCGCACCGCTCCCGGTGCCCGCGTCGACGATCCGGGCGAGCCGCGCCGCGGCGGACGCCGTGACCGCGTCCGCCAGGTCCGCCTTGGTGGCGAAGTGGAAGTACAGGGCGCCGTTGCTCACCTTGGCCCTGGCGGTGACCATGGCGAGCGAGGTCACCTCGAAGCCGTCGCGGTGGAAGAGCTCGGCGGCCGCCTCGATGAGCGCGTTCCGGGTCCGTACCGCACGTTCCTGTTTGGTCATCAGGGCTCCGTTGATGCGCTGGGCTGCTGGCTGCCGCCGCGCTCGCACGCACGCAGGCCCCGAGATCATCCGGCTCCCGGCTCGAGCATTGCTCGAGGCGTCCCAGTGAGCGCCTACAGCTCCCCCGTACGAATGCCGCGCCATCGACCGCGCGGCTGAACGATGTACATGGCCGCGCATCCGTTCGGGCCGCAAGGAGCCGGCACGGGGCGGCAATTGCCCGAACAGGCATGATCATGGCCCCTAGCAGGGAGTTCGGGCAGAAATCGGGCTTGGGGGGCTCATTCAAGTCACCGCGCAGTAGATTGAGCGCGGGATTATCGCCCGTTCTGGCCGGAGAGGTCGGAACGGAAGCCTCCATTTCCCGCCATGGAGCATTCCCCCGATGACTGTAGAAATAAAACCGGGTGGTCTGTATGTTGAGACCCGCGAGGCGCCCCATCCGGCGCCACTCTCCAGCCGCGAATCCGGGGGATCAACATGTCCACGAACACGTTCCGCCCCGCAGAAGACACCCTGCACCGGATGCCTGCCGCCCGGGCACCGCAGACCTGGCCCGCGGTCCGGCCGCAGGTCCAGCTCACCACCACGGTGCCCAAGGAGCTCGTGCACCGTGCCGCTCTCGCCGAGGTACTGCTCACCGGCCAGGAGCGCTACGACGACGCGCGGTTCGGGGTCACCGCCCAGTGGCCGCGCTGCCACAGCTTCTACGCGCCGGTCGCCGGGAACCACGACCCTCTGCTTGCTGCAGAAACGATCAGGCAAATCGGATTCCTGCTGCCGCACACCCAGTACGGCGTCCCGATCGGCCACCACTTCCTGTTGCGCAGCTTCTCGGTGTCGGTGCGGCCCGAGCACCTGGGCGTCGGCCACGCACCCGCGGACCTCGACATCGACGTGGCGTTCAGCGACGTCCGTACGCGCCGCGACGCGCACACCGGAGCCCGCTATGACGCTGTTCTCCGCCGCGCCGGAGAGACGATCGCCACGGGCGGCATCTCCTACACGTGCACCACTCCGTCCGCCTACCGCAGGCTGCGCGGCAACCAGGGCCAGCTGCAGATTCCGCTGACCGCGCCGGTCCCGCCGCAGAGCGTGGGCCGCATGTCGCCGACCGATGTGGTCCTCTCCCCCATCGGCGCCGACGACCGGTGGCAGCTGCGGGTCGACACCCGCCACCCGGTGCTGTTCGACCACCCGGTCGACCACGTGCCCGGGATGCTCCTGATCGAGGCCGCGCGCCAGGCGACAACGGCGGTACTCGGCCACTCCTCGGGCGTGATACCCGTACAGGTCGAGTCCGAGCACTACCGCTATGTCGAGCTGGACGCGCCCTGCTTCATCCGGGCGGTGCGGCTGACTGCGGACGCG
Source organism: Streptomyces sp. A18 (assembly GCF_059026065.1). Taxonomy (NCBI): domain Bacteria; kingdom Bacillati; phylum Actinomycetota; class Actinomycetes; order Kitasatosporales; family Streptomycetaceae; genus Streptomyces; species Streptomyces sp. A18. The sequence goes on from NZ_JBWLKL010000063.1 coordinate 3,652, forward strand.
TGCGGAGAAAGGGTCGAGGTCACCGGCGAGCAGGACGGCCAGGAGATGTTCCGCACCACCATCACCGCTGTCCCCGCCTCGCTGTAGGCCGCTTTTCGGCCCGACGCCCCGCACTGTCCCCTCCCGTGCCGCACGGCCTTTACACTCCGGCAGGCGCTGGGCCGCGCGCCGACACGGGCTCGATCGCGCCCCCATGAATGACGCCACCTCCCGGAGACGCTAAGATACGAACCTGACGGTTTTTTTCTATGAGCCTCCCCACGGTTCCAGGCTCTCGGAGGCGGTGGACAACATGGCAAAGCAAGATCGCGCGATTCGCACACAACGGACGATCCTGGCCGCAGCGGCCTCAGTTTTTGAGGAGCGTGGGTTCCAGGCGGCCACCATCACGGACATCCTCACCGCCGCAGGCGTGACCAAGGGCGCCCTGTACTTCCACTTCCAGTCCAAAGAGGACCTGGCGTACGGCGTGATGGAGGCGCAGGGGCGCCACATGGGGACCGTCCCGTCCCGCTCCTGCAAGACGCAGGAGGTCGTCGACACCGTCCTCCTGCAGACGTACCGGCTCCAGGAGGACCCGATGGTCCGGGCCGGTGTCCGGCTTGCCATGGATCAGCACGCGACGGAACTGGACCGCGGCACCTCGTTCCAGGACTGGGGCAAGGGCATGGCCGTCTTGCTCGGGCAGGCAAAGGAACAGGGCGAGTTGCTGCCCCATGTCGTGCCGGCGGACACCGCCGAACTCGTGGTGGGCGCCTATGCAGGTGTGCAGTCGATGTCGCAGGCCGTCAGCGGCTACACAGACCTGGACCACCGGACCTCGGTGCTGCTTCGCCACATCATGCCGAACGTGGTGCTGTCCTCCGTGCTCACCACGATCGACCTCACGCCCCAGCGCGGTGCGGCGATCTACGCCGAGGTTCAGGCGATCCAGGACGCGGCCGAGCTGGCTGACACCAGGGCCTGATCCGCCCCGGCCGACGCAAGCCACTCCTGGACCGGCGCGTCGAGGTCACCGGCGGCGTCCGAGGCCCAGGCGACGTATCCATCCGGGCGCAGCAGCAGGGCGGCGCGCGGCAGTCCGGCCGCCGGCTCTGCCCGTACGACACGCAGGACGTGCCGCAGGTCGTGCGGGACGTCGTACGCGGATCCGGTCCCCGCCCCTGCGAAACGCACCAGGAGCATCCGCCCGTCCTGGAGCAGCCGGATGACATCGACCGGCCCCTCGTCCGTGCTCAGTTCGCGGTTGCCGAGGAACCGCCCCTCCCACGCGGACGGCTGCCCGCTCCGCGGTGCCAGCACGGTGTCCTGCCCGCTGACCATCAGACCGAGCCGCTCCAGCTCCGCACCGGCGTCCGCCGCGCCCCCGGCAGCGGCGAGCTCCGCCAGCGATCCGGGCGTCCGCCCCGGCCGCATCAGGTCCACCTGCGTGCGCACCTGGTCCAGGAGCCGCCCGGCAGCCGGCCTGCGTTCGGTGTCGTAGGAGTCGAGCAGTCCCGGCGCGGCCGAGCCCCGCACGGTGAAGGCGAGCTTCCACCCGAGGTTGAGCGCGTCGAGCAGTCCCGTGCTCAGCCCCTGGGCGCCGACGGGGAAGTGCAGATGCGCGGCGTCCCCCACCAGGAGGACGCGCCCCGACCGGTAGGTGCGCGCGAGGCGTGAGAAGTCACTGAAGCGGCTCAGCCAGCGCGGTTCGTCCATGTCGATCTCGCGGCCCATGATCCGCGACGTCTCCCTGCGGAACTCCTCGAGTCCGAGCGGGAGTTTGTGGTCGGCGGGCGCGTGGAGGCAGTCGGCCACCCGCAGGTGCAGCCGTCCCTCGGCGGTCCGCTTGGCCACGACCCAGCCCTGCGGCGTCTGATGCCAGCCCGGCTCGGGCGCCTGCGGCCCGTCGCACCGGACGACGCCGACCATGGCGGCCACCGTCGGCAGGGTGGTGTCCGACGGAATCCGGCCGAGAGTACGCACCGTGCTGCGGGCCCCGTCGGCTCCGACGACGTAGGCGGCCGTCAACTCGGCCTGGCCGCCGGGGTGTTCGGCGCTCACCGTCACGTGGCCCTCGCTCTGGTCGAGTCCGGTCACCCGGTGGCGGCGCAGCACCTGCGCACCCGCGGCCAGCGCCCGCTGCTCGAAGACCCGCTCGAGATCGGCCTGCGGCTGCTTCAACAGCGGGTCGGGCTCGGCGGCGGGCGCGGTGAGCTCAAGGCCCCAGACGCCCGCGAAGTGGAACGGCGTGCTCCGTGTGCCGTCGCGCAGCGGGAGGGCGGGAGCGGGCAGATGGCCCCTGCGGGCCAGGACCTGCGCGGTGCGGGCGTGCAGGGTGGTGGCCCTGGGGCGCTCGGCCACCGTGGCCTGCTCTTCGAGGACCACCGTCCGCACTCCGTATCCGGCGAGGTCGGCGGCCAGGAGCAGTCCGACGGGGCCACCGCCGACGATCACCACATCTGTGCGGGCATACGCCATCGCGGTCGCTCCCCCTGAGCCGGAAAACCTGGGTATCCTCGAGCCGACGAAAATATACCGGATGGATGGTTGTTTTCAGGGTGTGGTCGCAGATCTCTTTCGGCCAATGCAGAAACCCTCCCCATTGGCAGCGACTTCGGGGTTGAAAACGAAACCGGTGGGTCCGTATCTTACGTACACGTGCTCGATCACATGGGCGTTTCTTCGGGGGGAGAAGTCTGATGAGTGTGATGACTTCAGGAGATTCGGCGCACAATGCAGCCGGCCCGGCCGAGGAAGGACACCCTGCCTCCGGCCCCGGGGCACCGCCCCGGACCACGACGGTACCGAGCGAATACGTGCACCGCTCATCGATGGCCGAAGTCTTTCTGACCAGCTGTTGCCGGACGAGCGACACCCGCTACACGCTCTCCGGTCAATGGCCGCGGGCGCACGCCTTCTTCAACGACCCCGACGGGCGGCACGATCCGCTGCTCGTGGCCGAGACGATGAAGCAGGTCGCCCTGTATCTCGCGCACGCCGAGCTGGGGGTGCCGCTGGGCCATCGCTTCATGCCGTGCGACCTGTCGTTCACCATCGACCCGGACGAGCTCGCCATCGGCACGGTGCCCAGCGACCTCAGCATCGAGGCCGACGGCACCGACCTCATGCGCAAGGGCAGCCGTCTGGTGGAATTCGGCCTGGACCTCACCATCCGCCGCGACGGCCATGCCCTGGCCACCGGCACCGTGCGCTTCGTCTGCCTCTCCCCCGGCGCCTACCACCGGGTGCGCGGCGCGGCCCCCCAGTCCCTGCCCGCCCAGCGGCCCTCGGACGTGACCCCGTCCGCCTTCGGCCGCGGCCTGCGGCGGGACGTCGTCCTGGCGTCGAGCGACCACCCCGGCCGCTGGCGCCTCAACCCGGACCCCGACCACCCGGTCCTGTTCGACTTCGGCGACGACCACATACCGTCGATGGTGCTCCTGGAGTCCGCACGCCAGGCGACGTGCGGACTGCTCGCCGACGTCCGCTCGCTGACCCTGACGGACATGTCCACGGAGTTCCACAGCTATGCCGAGTTCGGCCGACCCTGCTGGATCGAGGCCGCGCCTCTCTTCGTGCAGGGCGCCGGCACCATGAGCGTCCTGATCACCGGCAGCCAGGACGGCCGCCGGGTCTTCGGCTCGCAGGTCAGCGGGACCGTGACGCGGGGCTAGGGCCGACTGCTGCGGCCGCCTCACAGCGGCAGCGTGATCCCCATCTCCCGCATCGCCCGCGAGGGCGGCCCGCCCTCGGAGCGCTCCGTCTTGTAGCCCTTGCTGCTCGGGGCGAGCGTGCGCGGGTCGACCGCCTCCGCGGGGGCCGAACTCGCGTACAGACCGCCCGGATCGGAGTCCCGGTCGTGCGGCAGCAGCCAGAACACCCTGCGGCGGAAGGTCCCCGAGGAACGGGACGCCTTGGCCTGCGGGCCGAGCAGCGCGTAACCGACCATGCGTCCGTCACGGTGGTAGGCGGGCCTGCCGCGCCGGGTGGGCAGCCGGTCCAGGCTCTGGCGTACGTAGTCCAGGGCGTCGATGTCCTCGAGCCAGACGAGTTCCGCCTCGTGGGAGATCTCGTCCTTTGCGATGAGGGCACTCATGCTGTCTCCTCGTCGGCGAGCTTGGTGAGCAGTCCGATGCCCGGGTAGTACTTGCGCTGGTTGGAGAGGATCATCTCTTTCGGCGACTCCAGACCCACCACCTCCCGGATGCGGGCGGCAAATGCCCTGGACGAGCCCGCGGGAGCGCCTTCATTGTGGCACCACGCCCTGTAGGCGGCATACAACTGTGCTTGTTCCGCCCTCAGTTCGGGGTGGAGCACGCAGGACTCCCCGATGAACCGTCCGGTGTGGTCCTCGGTGTCCGCGTACGCCGTCGTGGCGATGCGCACCCGCTCCGGTCCTGTGAGGTCCTTCTCGCCGCGCAGATAGCGACGGGCGCCGTCGATCAGCCAGTTGAGAATGCCGGGTCCCTCCTCGGTGACCAGGATGTCGGCGAGGTTGTCGACCTTGCGTTCGTCGGAGACGACCCGCTCGAACGGGATGAGCCGCATCCGCCGCCAGAACGCGAAGCCGCCGCTGCCGACCTCGGGCCGGTGGTTGCCCAGCAGCCAGAGCTTGTGGGTGGGTTCGAAGGAGAAGAAGTCCTGCCGCATCCGCCGCGCCTTGATCCGGTCGCCGCCCGTGAGCAGCTTCACCCGGGCCTCGTCGAACTTGTCGCCCGGCTTGACCTCGCTGCACACGATGACCCGGCGGCCGTGGAGTTCGGCGAGGTCGGTGGGGTGGCCCTCATAGGGCCTGGCCATCAGGAAGCCCGGCGGCGCGGCGTCCGCGTAGTCGCCGAGGAGCTTCATGAGGACGTCGAGGAGTACCGACTTGCCGTTCTTGCCCGAGCCGAACAGGAACGGCATGACCTGGGCGCCGACGTCCCCGGTGAGCGAGTAGCCGAGCAGCAGGTGCAGGAAGTCGATCATCTCGGCGCCGTCGGGCCCGTCGCCGAAGGTGTCGGTGAGGAACCGCGTCCAGCGCGGCGTGGGCATGGGCCGCGGCGGCAGCGAGGTCGCACGGGAGTGGAAGTCCTTGCCCGGCTCCGCCCTGCGCAGGATGCCGGTCCGCAGGTCGATGATGCCCGCGGGCGTGCACAGGGTGTACGGATCGGCGTCCAGGAGCGCGGCGTTGAGGACCATGCCGGGAGCCGATCTGGCCTGGGTGAGCATGGCGTTCATGCCGCTGGTGGACAGGGCGCGGCGGCGGTGCTGCAGCAGCGCGGACGCGGAGTGGATGCCACGCGGGTCATCGGAGGCGATGGCCTCGGCGAGGTCACCCGCGGCCCACAGCACGGTGTCGTCCTCGTCGATCTGCCAGCGGGTGCCGTCCCAGCGGTACCAACCCAGGCCGGGGACATGCCGGTAGTCGTCCGCGTACAGCCTGACGAACAGCTTGGCGTTGCCGCGGTCGGTGAGCGTGTCCGGTAACAGGCCCTGGGCGGCGGCGAATTCGGCGGGCGCGTCACTGCGCTGCTGCGGCACCTGGGCGGGGAGCTGAGGCGGATCGGCGCCGGCGAGGATCTGAACGGCCACGGTTTCCGCGTCGAAGTTGAACAGGGGGTTGTCGTCGCCGGTGTTCAATGCTGTCCCCCGAGGGCCAGGGGCCGCCGTTCGCCGGCGCGCAGGCCGCTGCGGATGATCGCTTCACAGCGGCGTTCCTGTCCGGGGCGTACGTCGACGGCGAGCTCGGTGAGGGTCCGCTCGGCCTCGGCCAGGGAGAGGTACCCCGCCGCGACGAGCCCGCCCGCGGTGTAGGCGGCCCGGTTGAGCTTCTCGGAGAACGCGGCGCCCTCCGGCAGAGCGGCGCAGGCCGCCACTTCGGACAGGACCTTGTGCAGGGCCTTGGACGCGGCGCCACGTCCACCTCCGGCGGCTGCGACGGCCAGGCGGGCCCGCGGCGGCGGGGCCCAGGGGCCCAGGGGCGGCTGGCGGGCCGGGGCGAGGTGCCTGGTGCGCTCCAGCTCGGCGGCGAGCCAGTCGGGCAGCAGAGCGGGCTCACGGACGGCGTCGACGGGCGTGTACGTGCCGTCCGGGGTACGGGTCCCCGGCGCCACGATGTAGCCGCCGTGCGCCCGGATGTCGACCTGCCAGGCCAGAGCGCGGCCGCCGCTGGAGCCCGCGGAGGACTGCCATCGGTGCCCGGGGTGGGCCCGGTACCAGACGTGTAGGCCGCCGGAGGGAGTACGGACGCGCAAGGTCGCCGTGTCCGCGGCGGGGTTCCGCGCACCGCGCAGGGCGGCCAGCACACCGAGGGTGTGGAAGCCGTTGGCGAGCCCGGTGAGGTCGATGCCCTCGGCGATGCTGATGCCCGGCAGGAGCCGCTCCCGGTCGGGCAGCGGCTGCGCGTGCGCGTCGACATCGACGACGACCAGCCCAGCGGGCCCACAGGCGACACCCACCCCAAGACGGCCGCCTGCAACGCTCCCCCACCAGCTCTCGATCAGACCCGCATCGAGGGTGGCGGCACGGAAGCCATGACACCAACGGCCCTCCAGCAGACAGGAGCAGCCCTCGTGGGTGTGCCCCGGGGCGCGGCAGGCCGCGCAGTTGCCCGCGGGGGTCTTGCGCCCTGCGGCCAGAGGATGGACCGGCCACCCTTTGCCCGCGCACCACTTGGCCGTCGCCAACGCCCGTCCGCTGAACGACTGTTGTCTGCATGGAACCCGCAGCTCAGTAGCCATGTATTTCCCCCGTCAGCGACTGAAGCGACTCAATGACAGAAACAGGCTAGCGAACCTGGTATGAAAATTCGTGCTGTTGGGAAGGGAGGGACGATCACCGACCCGAGCGACCGAACCCTGACGCCAGCGACGGAAACCTGCTTCGGTAGCTGCCTGCCCAGCCGGAAGAAACAGCAGGTCAGCGGGCACGTAGACCCAGGAACAGCGACTCAAGCGACTCAAGTCGCCTATATATGACGCGCACACGCACGCGCACGCACACGCGAATGTCTCTACATACCCGAGGCTTCAGTCGCTTCAGTCGCTATCTACCTCTGAACACCCCTCTGAACAGCGGTTTTCCCCGAGACCAACGAAGCGACCGAGCAACGCTTCGGTCGCTCACCTTCAGTCGCTAACCGGAACCCACCCGGGGCACCGCCCTCGAGCGGACCTTGAGCGCTCATGGAGCGCGGTGCGGCTGGATGACTCTTTTCGGTCAAGGCTCCCGTGGGGTGAAGGCTCGCGTGATGATCCCGACGGTGGGTCGCTTGAGTCGCTGGCCCGGTCGAGGCCGGAGTGATGTCCGGATGCCATCTGGGACCGCCAACAGCCCTGAGCCATGCCAGTGGGCAACAGTCGGTTCCATGGCCCTGGCATCCCCGCTGTCCGACGAGCCGTCCGCCGAAGCAGTTCTGCGGGCGCGCTACACCAGCCGCCTGCCCGAACGCCTGGCCGACCTGGCCGACCTGTCCGGCCTGCACCGCCGGCTGCTCGCCGACGCCCTCGTGATCGGCTCCCCGTACCCCCTGGTGATCACCAGCGGCTACGCGGTCCAGGCGCCGGCCTGGTCGACCTGGAATCTCTCGGCCGCCGCCACGCCCGTATCGAGTTCAGCCTGCACGACCTCCGAGGCCGCTTGGTCGGCGCCGATTGGTACGAGGACGAGGAATTCACCGCCTACGGCCTGCCCCCGGAGGAGATCCAGGAGCTGCGAACCTGGCCCCTGGACTGGGCCACCGCCTCAACACGCGGCTGCACTCCGACCAAGCAGTCCCACCAGAAGGCCTAGATGTGTGGACTTGAGTCGCTTCGGTCGCTGATGAGAAGCATGAAGCCCCACTGATCTGGCCTTTTCCGCCAGCGACTCAACGGGCCATACCACGACGGTACGTATCGACGGAGGGGGACGTCTACGCACGACAGTGAGCAGGTCCGGCCAGGGCGGCTCGGCGGATGGCGTGCACACACAGGCGCGTGCCGTAGAGGTCGAGCGCGTCGTCGGGGTCCTCGGCGTAGTGGTCGGCCACCTCGGACCACTGGTCCCAGCTGTACAGACGGGCAAGGCGGCGGTCGGTGTCCGTGCGCGCGGGCTGCTGGAGGTCGGCCTGGGCCAGCCACTCCTGCCAGGCGACGTTCGACCGGGGGTCGCCCGCTGCGGCGTGCTCGCTCTCGCGGGCGATGGTCTCTTGGGCTTCGCGTACGAGGTGGGCGTGGATGTAGGCGGCAGGCCGGGCGGGCCGCCAGGTGAGGCACATCCCGATGAGTTCAGCGGCGATCTCGTGGGCATTAAGCCCACGGTCGAAGTAGGGCCGCAGGGAGAACGCAAGCCTTCGTAGGCCCTCGCGCTGAGTCCAGTTGACCAGGGCACGGACGGTGCGGGTCTCCAGGATTTCCCGGGCGGCCTGAGCCGGAGAGCGAGGAGCACTCGTCGGCTGGCTGTTCGATGATGGTCGGGACGGGGACTTGTGGTGTTCGGGGCGGCTCGCGCTCCGGCGCGAGGTGTAGTTAGAACCACCCCTCATCTGCACCTTTCCCCTTTCCTTAGCCATGGTCAGGGAAGGGGGCGCAAGGGCCGGGGAACGGGGCTCGTCCACCGGCGAGTTGTCCACAGGCTCCGGCGGGCTCTCGTGGCGTACGACGATCCGCGCGTCGTACCCGGAGCCCACGATCTCGTGCCCCATCGCATCGTCGTACGCGGGGGGAATGGCGGCCGCGTAAACGGTCGCGGTACCGGCGTACCCGCCAAGGCCCAGCTTGCGGCGGATGTTGGCCTTGGTGCCGTGCACGACCCAGACGAGGGCGCCGAGTTCGCGCAGCACGGCGATGTGGCGCTTCACGGTGGCTCTGGAGAGCTTGAGGCGGGAGGCGATGCCGTCCAGGCAGTACAGGACGTGACCGGTGCTGTAGTCCATGCGCTTGGCGAGGTCCTCGGCGATGCGCAGTGTCGTGGCGTTGGCCCGGGGGTGGGCGCCTGCCGAGACCAACCAGTGGGTGGCTCGCAGCCATCGGCGGGGGCCGCTGCGGCGGGACGAGGTGTGGGCGAGCTCTTGGGCGGCTCCACGGACAGTCGGGCAGCAGATGTCTGCTCGATGTGCCGGGGGCTGTGTCTGTTGAGGGTGAGTCTGCAGAGCTGATTTTGGCAACGCCGAACCAGCCCTCGTGGCGGCAGCGATGACTGGCTCCTGGACGAGGAAGTGGATGAGGCAAAAAGAAACCGCAACTCGGCGGAGTTCAGGGGAGCTTGCCGAGCCGGGTGTGGATGTTCAGTTGGGGAGGTTGCTGTGAAGGTCCTCTCGTTCAACTGGATGAGTGGGGGCGAAAGTCATGATCGGCATTGCTGCTCGATGTCCGAGCAGCAATGCCTACGCGGCGGGTGGCTGGCTGGGCTGGCGCCGCCGCCGCGACTTGAGTTGAGCTATGGCGTCGGGAAGCTCGGTCACCCACTGCCCGATGGGCACGCGGATCGCCACGCGCCCACCGAGGTGTCTGAGGTCGAAAGCTGCGCGTTCCGCGGGTGTGGTGACGAGATGTACGGAGTCCTCGAGGACCCACAGCGCGGTCTCGGGGGTGGTGTCGGTGTCGGACACCGCCTGCCGCGCTGCTTCGACCGCCATGGACTGCCAGAGCTCGAGGTCTTGTCGGGCACTGCGGGGTCGGCGTGTGCCGGGCCAGACGATCTGGGACACGAACGCGTACACGCGCAGGGCCACGACCGCGTCTTCGAAGTGCGGCTCGGTGAGGACGCCTTGGTCGCGGGCCTTCCAGGCCCACGATTCGCTCAGGCCTGCGGCCAAGGCGACCGCACTCGTGCTGAGTTGTTCGCTGGTCAGCGACATTGCTCTGACTCTTCCGCTAAGTGTGCTGATCGTCCTCATACGGTACAGCAGGAATTCGCTATTTCTCTCGCATCACTAGAGACTCGGGTGTGTTCTTCGGATCGGACATTTCCTTTCTATGAGGCACTTTTGAGGCACTGTTACTCGATCGGATGACGGTGAGTGTGTTGGTTTACTCTAGTGTCACAGGGATAGAAACAGAGTTTGTTAGATCGTTTGTTAGATCGTTTGTTGCAGCGTTGCAAGGGGCGTTGCTGCGGACGTTGTAACTGTCGTTGCACTGACGGTGCTTCAGTCATCGCGCTGCCTCACGAAACAGAGACAGAAAGATGGCGGTGGGGCCAGCACGTAGAACGTGCTGGCCCCACCGCCAAAGATTTCTGGGCTCAATCACCGCCCCCCTAGGGGGATTTGCGCCGCCTCTCGGGCCGCTGCAGCGGCCCCTCGGCCTCGAGCGCATCGAGATACTGCTCGACCACAACCGAGACGACGTGCGAGCCCTTCCGGGCGAAACCCGCCTCTTGCAACGTGAGGTTGAGCTTCGAGACCCACGCATAGGCGCTGGGGCCCACGCGGTAGGTCGACGGCTGAGCCTTCTCGGTGTCCCAGATCCGGTCCATCGCGAACTCGGAGGCCAGGTCGATGAGTTCGGACACATCCCCCGGCGCCTGCCTCAGCGCCGCATCCAGGTAATGACCGAGTGCCAGCTGGGCGTTGCCGCTCGTACGGCGATCCGCGTTCACGCGGTCCTTGAGCACGGCAAGGACATCGGGCGTGATCCGAAACCCGAACGACGTCCACGAGCTGGAGTGCATCTTGGCAGCCATGAAGCTTTCTTGGACCGCGGCATGAGCGCTGCCATGCGGTGTCTGCTGCCGACGGGGGCGCGTCGGCGCGGCAGGCTTCTCGGCAGCAGGACGGTCCTGCGGGCGCTCGTTGTCGGGCACCGCTGCCGGGGTGCCCGCGCTCGCGCTCGCTCTTGCCGGAGACGCCTTCTTCGGAGAGGTCTTTGCCCGGGCAGGCGTCGACACGGCCGGGATATCGGGCTCTTCGGCGGGTGCGGGAACCGGGTCAGCTACGGGCACCGTTGCCTGCGGTGGTGTGTCACCCCCGCCACGTGGCTGTGGAGTACGCGGCCCCGAGGGCTGCGCCGCGTCAGAGGCGGGCGCAGCAGGTTCAGCATCCGGGCCAGCGTCGGGCGTGCCCTGTCCCCCACCGATCCATGAACGGTTGGCCACATCGTCAGCGCCGGCAAGCAGCCCTTGCACCAGTTGGGCACCAGCAGGCTTGAACTGCTTCTTCTTCGGGCGCCCCTTGGACTCAGCCACCGGATGCCTCCAACTCGATGCGCTCCGGCATCTCCCACTTCTCCGTGGGCTGCCCCATGCGGGCGACGAGCTGACCCATGAGCTCGCTGTACATCTTGCCGGGGGTGTGACTCGCGAAGCGGATCACCGAAGGCACCCCGTAGGCAAAAGAGTCGCTGATCCGGTTGTCCTGACGGATGTCCGTGAGGAACGGGGCCAGGTCCGCATCCAGCATCCCGTTGCGGATGTTGACCTCCTGGGCCTTCCACCGTGAGGGAGGGTTCGAACGGTTCAGGACCGCCCCCAGGTACTGCGGCTCGCACTCGCCGCCCGTGCGGTCCTTGACGTACCGCACCGTCCCCCGGGTCGCGGCCGCGCCCTTCAGGGCTGGGTACTCCGGGACGCACACAGTAATGACGAAGTCCGCGGCCGCCAGAGCCGTGGCGGAGAGGGAGGAGACGGCGGGAGGAGTGTCGACGACAACGAAGTCGAAGGAGTCAGCGACTTCCATGAGCATCCTGCGCAGGATCGGGGTCGACTGGAACCCCTTCTTATGAATGAGGTCCTGAGCAGCCGTCATGGTCGACTCCTCGCACGCCAGCAGATGCAGCGTGCCGGCGTCCTCCCACTCCTCCAGGAGTTCGCTGCGGTCGAACCACAGGCTGGACAGGTCCATGCGCATGCCTTGCATGCGGGCCTGAAGCACCCAGCCCAGCGAACGGGCCAGCTGCTCCTCCCCCGCGAGGTTGACGCCCACGGCCGTTCCGGCCTGAGCCTGAGGGTCCAGGTCGACCGTCAGCACGCGCGCGCCCGCCAACGCCAGACCTGCAGCGAGGTTGACCGTCGTGCTGGTCTTGCCCACCCCTCCCTTCTGTGTCGCCACGGCGATGACCTTCATCGCGTGCCCGCCTCTCTCCAGTGTGTCCGGTGCGTCCGTTGATTCGTCAGCCCACATGTGTCACCAGGAATTTGAGGTTCCGGTACTCGTCTGTCTGGGGAGGATGAGCAGCCGATTTGACCGATTCTTCCAAGTTCCAGAGTCTCCGGTTCGCTCTTTTCCTCTAGTGACACGGGATTTCAGGCTTGACGATAACAGGACTGACTCTCCGAGGCGCGTGTGACGCGCGCGCCGGTTGCGAACGGATCCATCGGAGCCGTCGCGCGCGGATATCGGCGAGGGCGAGCGCATGCGCGTCCGCCCGCGTGCCGGCCTCATCGATGGACGCTCAGAAGGTCCGTTCGATGGCTCCCTCACGCTGGACGGTTCTGTCGATGGCTTCATGGATTGATCGTTCGTCACATCGTTCGTCACATTGTTTGTTGCGTCGTGCGTTGCGTGGTTAGGTCGCAAGATAGTTGCGTGCGCACATCGTTGGACAGTTAGAAACATCGTTGGTTTGTTTGATCTATCTAGTGAAAGTTACAGCGTTAGATCTAACAGAGCATGCAGGGTAAGTTGCAGTGCTCGCAACAGGGAACGTTCTTCCGTTGGTTCTGTAGTTGGTTCTACTCCAACATGCAGCGTGCGTTCTATCGTAAGTTGCAGCGTTGCAGAGTTCGTAGCATCTAGCGATGCAGTTGTAGTGCTAGAGCACGTAGCACTAATAGTTGCACTGTCAGTTGTACTCAATAGTGCAACTGACAGTGCACTACACAGAACATAGATCAGTGCAGCTCTAGATCTAGCCAACGCAACATCTAGCGTTGTAACTATCGTTGCAGCCATCGTTGTGCTTGTAGGTCGAGCGTCTGCGGGAGCGTAGCGGCACCCGATCGACTGCGGCGTCGCGGTCTGCGTCAGCCAGGCGGGCAATACCTGACCGGCCTGCTCGCCGATGTGCCATGTGCTGGCCCGTCATGACGGCGGAGCCGAGGCTATTACGCCGTAATAGAGCCCCGACGAGGGCCGCAGATTATTACGCCGTAATAGTCCTGTCGCGTGGGACGGGTAGGACGAACAACCCATAGCGGAGCGAGTAGGACAGGGAACGGACGACCTCGTACGCCGCTACCTATTACGGCGTAATAGCGAGGAGGGTGAAAGGTAACGTGTCGAAGTCGCATACGAGCAGCTGACGTTAGTAAGGTGTCCGCCATGAGCTCGCCAGCCAGCGACCGCGAGAAGGTCGTATCCAAACTCCCCAGCCAACTCCGACACGATCTGAAGATCCGAGCCGCCCAGTACCGGATCGACCTCCAGGACGCGGTAGAGCAGGGCATCGCTGCCTGGATGAACCTCGCCGCCGCCCCGGTCCCCCTGGACACTTCCGGCGCTGACTCCTTCTCTACCTGGCTCCCCGCGGGACAGTGGGCCTCCTTCACCCTGGTGGCCAAGGACCGCAAGGTCTCCCTGATCCAAGGCCTCGCCCAGGCGGTGACGCTGTGGCTGGACAGTAACCCGCCCCCCGCCGTGCAGCGCCGCAAGCACCCCAAGCGCCGCATCGTCTGCAACCAGAAGGGCGGCGTCGGCAAGACAGCCGTGACATCAGGCCTCGGCGCGGCACTTGCCGAGGACCCGGACTCGCTCCACCCGGTGCGGATCTCGCGGCACCTGGCCGACCAGATCGCCGCACAGGATGCCGCCGCACTCGACGAAGAGGCCAAGCGGACCCAGGCGAAGTCAGCGCTCAAGATTGAGGAGTTGCCGGGCCTGGGCCGACGCATCCTCATGGTTGACTTCGACCCGCAGCGCCACCTGACCAAGCAGCTCGGGCAGGACGACATCCCGATGAGCCCGGACTCGGACAGCCTCAGCAAGCACATGTCCGGCGAGGCCAAGGGAGACATCCACGACCTCGTCGTCACCATCGACGACGACCGCTACGGCAACCGCCTGGACCTGCTGCCCGGATGCAAGGACGCGTTCCTCCTGGACGTCGCCCTGTCCAAGGTGCGCTTCCGCGAAGCAGCACTCGAGCGAGCCCTGGCATCTCTCGAGGCCGATTACGACGAAATCATCGTCGACTGCCCGCCCAGCCTCGGACTCAGCATGGACGCCGCGATCTACTACGGCCGCCGCCGCGACGAGGAAGACACCGGCGTTTCGGGTCCCCTGATCATCGTGCAGGCCGAAGACAGCAGCGCCGACGCCTACGACCTCCTCATCGAGCAGATCGAAGACCTCCGAGAGGACATGGGCATCGAGCTCGACTACCTGGGCATCGTCGTCAACCTCTACGACCCGCGCCGCGGATACATCGCCACTTCCTCACTGGACGCCTGGATCGCCATAAAGGACCCACGCGTCGTCGCAGTCATCGGTGACCTGGGTGACCAGCGCAAGGCGGTCCGCGTCAAGCAGCCACTGCTGTCGTTCTCGCCTCGCGGTGAGCAGGCCATCACCATGCGCGCACTGGCAAGGGAGCTTTCATGAGCCGCGTCGCCGACCAACTGGGCACCGGCGCGTCCTTCGGCAGGACACGCGGCCAGGTGAGCGCCCGGCGTGCGGCGGTGGCCGCGGCAACGGGCGGCGTACCCACTGAGGGAGTCCCCGACCCGACCAAGCTTTCCGTCGACCTCATCAGCCCCAACCCCGACAACCCGCGAACCACCTTCGGTGACCTGACGGACCTGGGCAACAGCCTGAAGGACCACGGCCAGAAGCAAGCCGTCACGGTCATGAACCGCGACGCCTACGTCACTGCGAACCCGGCCCGCGAGAGTGAACTCGAGGACGGCACCACGTACGTAGTAGTCGATGGCAGCAGCCGCCTCTGGGCGGCTCGTGAGTTCGGCGTACCCGAGCTGAAGGTGATGGTCGACGACACCCAGGGCAGCACTGAGGACGAGCTCCTGGAATCGGCCCTGGTCGCCAACGTCCACCGCCAGGACCTCGAGCCGATGGACGAAGCGCGAGCGCTGCAGCGGCTGCTGGCCATCCACGGGACCCAGACCAAGCTCGCCAAGCGACTCCACAAGTCACAGGGCTGGGTCTCCCAGCGCCTGGCCCTGCTGGGCCTGACCCCGGAACTCCAGCAGAGCCTGGAAGAAGGTACCGAGAGCGTCGACCTGCTGCGGGCCGTGGGCAACAAGCCGGCCGAGCGGCAGCGGGAGGCACTGGAGGAACTGAAGGAGAAGAAGGCGGCAGAGGAGACCACCCGCCGACGCCGACCACGCACGTCCCGCGCCGACGACGAAAATTATTACGGCGTAATAGAGGACGGCGCGGAGATCGAGCCCACCGACTCCCACGAGCGTAGGAGTACGGCAGCGGCGACGGGGACGGTCGAATCGGCAAAGCAGACGAAGACGAGGCCGCGGGAACCGCTGCCGGAACTGGTGGGGATCCAGTCCATGCCCTTCGGCCGCCCCGAAGCGGTGCTGCGCGTCCTCGAGGACCACATGCCTGCCGACAAGCTGGAGCAGCTGATCAAACTACTCAACGACCGGACCTGAATGGGACACAGACGTAGGCACGGCAGTGTGCCGCCGACCGGCGGCACACTCCTACTGTTGCTGTGTCCACCGCATCCCGACCTTGGAGAGTTGCTCCATCCGCTCCCGCGTCAGCGTCGCGGCTCGGGTGCGTTGGTTGTTGATCCAGGCCCCAGCTTGAGTTCCCGGCGACGTGCTTCCTTTGGACCTGTAGGTGTCCCTCACGTTCGTAGAACTGCCGGGCGGCGGCGACGGAGTGCACGACACCGTCTCGGGGTGTGCTGCTGTGTTTCTCCTTGACCGGGGCCGTGGTCAAGGAGAAACGCACCGCACCCGATGTGCGGCATCCGGTGCGGTCGGGGCACCCGCCCGGCCGTGCGCACCGACCAGTGCACGGCGATGTCTGCCGATGCGCACCGGATACAAAATGCACCGTGCGGGCCCGCTTCACGTGCGCATCACAGATCACCTTCAGGGTGCGGGCGACGGGGCATGGAGCGGGGGGTGTGACGCGGGCTCCTGTGGTGTTGGAGGCGCGGCGTCTGTGACCTGTAGTGGTGGGGCCTACCCCGCCTGCTTCCGGTGCTGTGGTGGGAGTCGACCATCGGGCCACCGGCTCCTCACCGCCCCTGGTGGGGTCGGGTATCGGGCTGACGGCGCCGGTACCAGCGTTCGTCCCAGCGTGGGTACCAGCGTGATTGGGTAATCGGCGGTGTTTGCACTGGTCAGGAGCGGCCGGTGGCTGCGGACACCTCTTCCCTCTTGCAGAGGGAGGTCTTCTTCCCTGAGTCCGGGGCGCGGCGAGCCAGAAGCGATGGACCGGGCGAGCAGGATGGCGCCCCTTGTCCACCGTGGTCGGCCCGCCCACGATTCCGACTCTGACCCCTTGTCCATGTCTGCCACCGCCCTTTGCGGCCGCGTTTCTCCTAGACCACGCTCGCTGGCGGCCGCCGTCAGACCGCGGTCAAGCGGTGCCCGTGCACGCTGCTCGCTCGATCACCGACCCGGCCGGGTCGGTGATCGAGCGAAGGAGATACGGCGATGGCGTCACACCGACCAGCAGCCGACCCGGGCCTGCCCGCCTCGGTCAGGTGGCCGACGAGCACCGGGCAAGCCGAAGTGCGCCCCTACGGTGCCCACTTCGGACGCCACTTGGGAACCCCCTTTGGTGCCCGACATCAGGAGAGAGGGAAGACGCCCTGGTCACGCCGCAGATTCAGCCGCCTGCCGCTTCGTCACAACCCTCTTCTCTCCTCTTGAACTTGGTGGGGATGTCAGTGGAGGAGGAGATCCTCGGGTTCGGGGGCTCGGTGCCCTCTGCGGCCGCAGGCCGGCGCCCGGCCGGTGGCCGGGCGCGACAGGTGGAAGGACGGGGCTGATGGCGGGGAAACGCAAGACCAACTCGGCGGGATCGACGAACAATCACCGCGGCGATGTGCTGTGCGTGCTGGGAGCGCTAAAGGTGGCCACGGCTGAGCAGATCCAGCGGATCGGCGCTGCGCACCTGAGCTTCCGTCACACCGACAAGGAGACGCCGTCTGAGCGGAAGACGGCTCGTAGTGCTTCGTATACCGGTGCGCTCTCCGACCTGCGCAAGCACGGCCTGTCCGAGAACGGCGGGTCCACTGCGACGGGGGAGAGGTTGCGGAACCTGACCCCCAAGGGCTTGGAGGCCGCTTCTTACGAACTGCGGCGCCCGGTGACGGAGATGGGCTCCACGGCCCGCGGTGCGGGCTCCAGCGGCGCCTCGCATCCCATGGCCGTCAACGAGACAGTGATCGCGATGCTGCGGCCGAAGCCGAACCTCGCCAAGCTCACCGAGGACCCGCCCGCAGTCCGAGCGGCCGCCCAGGCCGCCGTCGACGCATCCGATGGCATCGGCTCCATCGCGTCCTACTGGACCGAAGTGCCGCTGCCCGCCACCGGTACCTGGAATACGCCCGGCAAGGGCGGCGCCCAGGCCGACATCGTCCTCACCGCCCCGCAGGACCAGGTGCCGCTGCTGTTCATCGAGGTCGACAACTGCCACGAGACCGCGGAGGAGATCGCCGACAAACTGCAGAAGTACGCCCGCTTCTTCCGGCGGAAGGTGAAGGACACCGACGGTACGGAGCGCCCGATGTGGCGCACCCGCTGGACCGCCCCCGCAGGCCGGCCTGGCGACGTGCCGCACCCGCCCGTACTGCTGGTGTTCAACCACATCGGCGCCCGCGACCCCAACCGAACTGTCCCGCGCCTGCAAGACCTCACCCGCCCTCTGTGGGAGGGGGAGCGGTATGAGGACCACCACCTCTACGGCCAGAAGATCCCGATCATCGCGACCGGACTGCGCAACCTGCGCGAACACGGCCCGGCCGGACCGGCGTTCCACCGCTTCGGCCGCGACCACATGCAGCCCCTCCTGGAAGCCATCGGAAACCCCCGCCGCGAAGCGCACGACATCCGCCAGCGGGCCAAGTACGAGGCCCGCAACCGCGAGCACCAGGAGCAGTTGCGTCACGCGGTCGAACAGCAGAAGGCAGAGCAGGAAGCACACCGTCCCCTCTGCACCAGTTGCGGCACGAAGTTCAGCGACGACCGGTGGAAGGCGACCGAGACCGCCGGGTGGGGCGCCCCACGGGACGCTCACCGGCACCTGTGCGACGCCTGCAAGCAGCAGGTTCTCACCGCAGGAGGCCAAGCCGACCAGGCCGCGCTGGAGCACCAGGCGCTGGACCAAGGCGTGCCCGAGCCGAGGCCCGAGGGCGGTTGGCTCTCACGCTTCCGCACCGGCTCCGGGTGACCACATGGCGGTTACCCACGTCAGGTAACCGCCTGCCGCCTGGCCTCTGACCTGCGGTGGTAGCTCCTACCACCAACGACTGACCGGTGTTGGTAGGAGCGAGCGCCCCGGGTTGGGTAAAGACCGCGATGTCCTCACCCGGCAGGTCGACCGCGAAGAAGCGCAACGCCGTGCACTCAGGTTCCGTGGTGGCGGATCTGCTGCAGGTGGTGCAGGCAGGGTGACAGGCTCTACCGAAGGTTCCTGGGGAGAGAGGGTGGCAGCTGAGAGCACCGCCCTGTTCGGGGCCTACCCGGAGGCGCTGGTCGACCAGCCGGGGCTGAGCCGGGTGCTAAGTGAGTGGCTGCACTGCACCCTTGTGCACTGCGTCGGCCTCGGCTCTGCCGATGCCGATATCGAGGCGATCCTGGACGACGCCCATGCCTGGGCACATCAGGTGGAGCCTTCACGCTGACCTTTGACCGGCGAGCGGTCGCATCCGTCGCCATCGAAGTCAGCGGATGGCCGCTGAACCCTTTCGCCAACATGGTCGAGAGGATCACCACGATGATGGAACGTCAGTGCCCCAATGCGTTCACGGCCGCTGTGAGCCGCTATCCGCACATCTCCGTCGCCTACACAGGCGACGGAGCCGACACCCTCAACCAGGCTGAGCTCAAAGAGCACTTGGCGGCTGTGGACCGGCCACTCTCGCACCCGGTCCACGTTGATCGCATACACCTGGTGGAGCAGTGGCACGACGGGGCTGTCCCAGGTGGGACCCCATCGCCGAAATCTGCCTAGGAGGCGCAGGATGGCTTTCCCAGGGCTCCGGCCCGATCCAGGGTGACGCCGTCGTACTCACGGCGGGAAGCGTCTTGATCGCCACAATGGAGCAGATCACGATGAAGGGCATCCTCCGGGAGGGGGGGCGAGACGTGGAGCGAGATGGCGGTGGAGCCCTCATCGTGACCGGGTCGCCCTGACGGGTTCTGACGTTCGAGCGGCAACTGCCGGGCAGGGCGGTCCTGCCCGGCTGTGGTGGCTACTGCCAGGGCCACAGGTCTCTGAGCCAGTCGGGCGGGTTGGTGAGGAATTTGTCGACCAGCCGTGCCGTCATGGACCGAGCGGCTCCTTGGGTGGCGCCCTGGGCTATCGCGGCGGTCAGGCCGGCACCGGCAGCGGGCTGCTGCGGGGCAGGCGCGGGGGCGGCGGCGGGTTGGACGGGGGTGGGAACGTTGTCCCGGGTCATGGTGCTGCTCCCTGGAGCAGAGGGATTGAGGACAGCGGACACCTGATGTGGTGTCGTCCGCGTGGAGGTGGTGAGCGCCTCGCGGTCGGCGGTCCTGCTGTGGCTCTCTGCTTGAGAGCGTCCCTGTGGGGTCGTGGCCCTGGCCCAGGGTGGCGTGTTCAGCGTAGCTCCGATCGGGGCGGGTGTTGCCTGGGGTGTCTGGCGGGTGGTCATCGGTACTCCCTCCGGGGTGAGTTCAGCTGAGCGAGCGGGACAGTGACAGGACTCAGGTGCTTGCGTCTCGTCCTGGCGGGCACGGCTCCCTCACCCCGTAGGGCCGGAAGCTGGGACTCGGACAGCAGCGGGCGCGAGAAAAGATCCCGGGCACGACGAAGGCCCGGACACCTGGTCCGGGCCTTGCGCTGTCGAAGTCCTCGAGCGGGTCGAACGCCTGTAAGGGAGTGGGAGACTTACCGTCTACTCGTGCTCTCCCCGGGTGTGCGGTTGGCGACGCAGTCCGGATCGCGTACGGGCGCCGGCGCCCGCGTCTCGGTGGTCGGCACGCGCGTGATGCGCCAGCTAGTGCGCGGCCGGACGAGAACGTGGACCAAGATGACGACGGCCTGTCGGACCGCCCCCCCCCCGGCACCCGCGCGCAGGTGAACCGCGCCTGGTCCTCAGCCCAGTCGCCTGGTCCATGCCTCGCGTCTCTGCAAGGTGGCTAGCGAGTTGATTGCTCCACTGATCCACGGGCACAGCACGAAGCCTCGTGTTCCAAAGGCATCAGCTGGTGGACGGTCGAGGAGATGCTGGGATCCGACCTCCTGTCTGAGGCCCGCATCGATGGGAGGCCATATAGCAGGCGGCGGGCCGGGGCGTAGTCATATTTAAGGATCGGGTGCGGTGTGGTGGGAGGCCGTTTAGCGTGGGGTTCGCAGGCGCAGGTACCGGCGAGCCGACATGTCGCGGGGAATTCTGTGCGATCCGTGAACCACGACCCGGACTCCTGCCCCCAACCATCCGCTCGTGGCGCACCCGGTGCCCACACGATCCTCTCCTGCTGTACCTGGGCTTTGCTGTCGGCGTGGAACTCAGTTCTGACCGTTTTCGGTCGAACTGGGCAACATCCGTCGCTGGTTCGACCTCTGTGATGAAGGTGTCGAATCGGTGGACGTGCTCACGTTGTGGATTCTGGCCGTGGCCGGTGTAGCGAGTGTGCTCCTGTTTACGGTGCGAGGCATTCTGGACCAGCTTCCTGAAGTCTTTGCTGCTTGGCACCGTGCCAGAAGGGCACTGCGCGAACAGGAACTCGACAACAAGGAGTCGTGATGGTCCGTAGCGCGGGCCTCACCGCTATGTACCTCATGTCCACCGCATGCCGATGGCGGAGAGCTGTTCCATCCGCTCTGGTGTCAGTGTCGCGGCCCTGCTCCGCTGATTCCCGATCCAGGACCCCAGCTTGTGCTCCCGCTCCTCCTGGTCCTCGCCGACGATCCGCTCGACGTGCTTCCTCGGGATCTGAAGGTGCCCTTCACGTTCGTAGTACTGCTTGGCGGCCTCGTAGTTCATCGCCCACTTGTCGGCCTGCGTACGGCGCTTGGGCTTCTCGTCCTCGCTGGCGGGCTCGATCCCGAGGACCTGCTCGCACATCCACTGCTGCACGGTCGTGAGCTGATCCCACCCGAGCCGGACCGACTGCACCCACCGCCCGAGATCCTCGCCCTGGCGCACGACGTCGCCCACCTCGGTGGGCATCGCCTCGCCCGCGTCCAGGTGCATCCGGACCAGGTGGAAGCACCGCTGCCACGTCACCGGCCAGCTCGGGCACCAGGACGCGTCGATCTCCTCCAACTGCTCACGCCGCTCGTCCGACAGCGCCCCGGCCGATGACTCCACCGGCAAACCCTCCGCACGCCGCTGCTCGATCTCCGCGGCCTTCCGGGCGGCGGCCCGCGCGTTCTTCAACCAGATGCCCACCTTCGCGCCCTGGAAGGTGGCGTCCAGCGGGGCTAGGAGGTGCCCGTGTTCGGCCGCCCACCCGCGCGCGGCGGACAGGCCCTCCTCCCACGCGACGTCGAAGTGGCTCCAGATCATGCCGAGCTTCTCCAGCTGCGCGATGCGGTCCTCGTCCATGTCGCCGCGGGCGTAGAACCTCCTGGCGTCAGCGGTCCACTGCCCCAGCGGGAACCCGGCGAGCGAGGCCGGCCACCCGGTGTCTCCCGCCTCCTGGTCGTCGACGGCGGGCACGCGGAACGTGAACGGGACGCGGAGGTCGCCGTGCTCGCGGGCGTAGATGACGGCGGCCTCCACGCCGCGCCGCCAGTGCTCGTGCTCGGGGTGGAGGACGCGCAGGTTGATGAACGCGGCGAGGGCGGCCGGGTCGCGGGGCGTGGAGAACTTCAACAGGGCCTTGGCGGGCCCGCTGGCGCCTCCGGAGCCCTCGCCGCTCCCGTCCGTGCTCTTCCCGCTCTCGTCCTTGGCTACGGGCTTGTAGCGGCTCGGGGCCTGCTGCTCCGCGAGGCTCTCCACGATCCTGGCGTCGTGCGCCCGCAGCGCCTCCAGGAGCTTGGCCAGCCCGCCGAAGGCCCGGGAGGTGAGCATGTTGTCCGCCGTCTCGCCCGGCCCGAGCAGCACGGGTACCACGAGCGAGGCGACCTTGCCCTCGCCGGGCTGCATCCGCAGCGCCCGGCCCACGGCCTGGACGAGGTCGGGCATCGAGCCGCGTACGTCCGCCCAGTACACGGAGTCGCAGTTCTTGGTGTCGACGCCCTCGCCCAGCACCTTCACCGAGCACAGGAAGCACTTCTCCACCACGGTGCCGTCCGTGGCGATCCCGGCCGCGAACTCCCCGAGCAGCCGACGGCGGTGGAGCGGCTTGTGGTCGCCGCACAGCCAGTCCGCCCAGATCGTCTTCGGGTACAGCTCAGGGTCGCTGGCGTGCAGCTGCGCGGCGACGTCGGGAAGGCCGGCGGCGAACGCTTCGGCCTCGCGGATCTGGTGGTGGAAGACGAGCGTGCGCCGGAAGTTCTCCTCCGCCGACGCCTTCACCAGGGCGGTCTGCAGGGCAGCGAGCCGGGCCCCGCGGACCTCTGCCGAGCGGCTCTCCGCGCCCAGGAGCTGGGCGGCCTGGAGGTGGGTGTCTGTGACGTCGACGCATACGACCTGGTAGGGGGCACAGATTCCCCGGTCGATGGCCTCCGAGAGCGTCAAAGTGAACGCCCTGCTGCCGAAAGGCCCGTCGGGGTCGTCTTCCATGCTCGCGACCAACTCGCCCGGTGCGCCGGCCTCGTCCTCGTCCCCGAGCTGCCACAGCCGGGGCGTGGCCGTCATGTACAGACGGCGCAGGGACGGGATCTTCTGGTTGTCGTGAACGACCGCCCACGGCTTCCCGATCCGGCCCGAAACTCTGTGGGCTTCGTCCACGACGATCAGGTCCCAAGCCGCCAAACCCGCAGCGTGCGCCCGCTCCAGCGTGCCCAGACCGAGGCTGGCGTACGTGGCGTACACGGTCACCTTGTCCAGGCCCCGCGTCCACTCCACCAGCTCGTCCACGTCCGTGGTGTTGGGGAAGGACACCTCCTCACCCCGCAGCGAGGACACCCCGATCATCGGCCCCCGGCGGCCGCCCTCACGCCATGCGGCCTCGGTCTGGGCGAGCAGGTCCAGCGAGGGCACGAGCACCAGCACGCGGCCCGCGTGGAGCTCCTCCGCGCTGCGGACCGCCACCCGGGTCTTCCCGGACCCGGTCGCCATGATCACCTGCGTTCGAAGCCCTCGTTCGGGCACAAGTGATCTTGCAGGCAATTCGAGGGCACGCAGGACCGCGTCAATGGCTTCTCGCTGGGCTGCCTCGCGCTGATCAACGCGGTCCGTGCTCGACATATTCGCCTACCTTCTCCTGGGCTGCCGTCCGGTCGATTCGAGCGGCGGGAAACGGGAATCTTGCACGTAGAGGAGCCGCAAGGGCTACAGTTGGACTGACGCGATGGGCTGGTTGTTCTTCCTAGCCGGAGCACCGGCAAGGCCGTGTGCTGGATCCTATTCCAGAGACAAGCTAGCAGTTACTTTGAAGCACACTCGCTCGCCGACTTCCCGTCACCACCCGCACCCCCTCCCGTTGCTGCCGGGCCGTCAGGCCCGTTGGCGGGCTGCGCGGAGCGTGGTGCGCCCTGGTGGGCGCGCAGCGTCACGGGGTGGCCGGAGCGCAGCGCAGGCCACCTTGCGGGAGTGCAGCGGACGGAGCGTCATCGGG